>JBOHSN010000027.1:0-40530 GCA_050733215.1 Gemmatimonadales bacterium | reverse complement strand
CTTCGGCCCGAGAGCGCTGCGGGGCCGGCGCGGGCGTCGCCGCCGGCTTCGGCGCCGGCGCGGCGGTCTCGACGATCACCGGTGCCGGAGCCGGTTCTGGCGCCGCGACGCTCGCGGGAACCACCTCCGGAACCGGAGCCGGCGTCGGCGCCCCCGGTGCAGGCGACACGGCGGCGCTTTCCGGCGGCTGGTCTCCCCCGCGACCCGGGAGTGCCACCGCCAGCGAGCCGACGGCGACGAGAACGCCCGCAACCGCGATGCCGATCGAGAGGGGCGAGGCGCCGTGGCGCACCCGCTGCGCGATGGACGGCCGCGGCCTGGACGGCGTGCGGCCGAGGGGAATCGGGCTCTTGGGAGTGCGCGGGATACCGGCCAGTCGCTCGGTGGCGCCGGTACGCGCCAGCTCGATGAGCTGGCTCCGGGTGGGATCGTCGTGCGAGAGTGGGGGCGGCGCTCCGATCGCCACGATGGCGTCTTCCACCGACGGCCAGCGGTTCGCAGGCTCCTTGTCCAGCATCCGCATGACAGCGTCACGCAGCGGCTCCGGGCAATCGGGCCGCACCGGCTCGAGCGGGGGCGGCGGCTGATGCACGTGGGCGTACATCATGGCCATCGCGTTGGCGCCCTGGAACGGCGGCTTCCCCGTGAGCATCTCGTAGGCCAGGATGCCCAGGGCGTACTGGTCGGACGCCGGCGTCACGCCGTCGCCCGCCACCTGCTCGGGACTCATGTACGTCGGCGTGCCGACGGAGAGCCCGGTCATGGTGAGGCCCTTCGAATCCGACACCTTGGCGATGCCGAAGTCGGTCACCACCGCCCACCCCTCGTCGTCAATCAGGATGTTGGCGGGCTTGATGTCGCGGTGGATCACGCCGTGCCGGTGGGCGTAGCCGAACGCGCTTGCCACCTGGCCGAGGATGGCCTGCACCATCGGGATCGGGAGCGGGCCCAGCTCGCGGATGATGCCGTCAAGCGGACGCCCCTCGACGTACTTCATGACGAAGTAGAGCAGCTCCTCGGTGTGGTAGACGCCGAAGACGGGGATGATGTTCGGATGGCTCAGCGACGCGGCGGTGCGGGCCTCGCGCTTGAACCGCTCGATGCCGTCGCCCATCGCGAGCGCGGGCGACATCACCTTGATGGCGACCTTGCGGTCGAGCGCCAGGTCGTGGGCGAGGTAGACGGTGGCCATGCCGCCCCGGCCGAGCTCCCCGCGGATGTCGTAGTGGCCGGCCGTGGCGATGCGGAGTGCCTCGACCTGCCGGCGGTCGCCGGCGGTGCCTCCGCCCTGCTCCATGCCGCACTCGGCGCAGAACTGGCTTTCGGCACCGAGGGCGGCGCCGCAGTGATCGCAGGCGGTGACGGGCATTCGCTCGATCTCGAGGGTATCGAATTGGAGCTATTCAAGATGCGCGCCCGGCGGCAGCCTCGCAACATGACCGGGCTGGCACGTGCCGTGGGTCCCTTAAGCTGCTGCGATACAAGAATTTGATGGTCGGACCCACCGGTGCGGCCGACCGCCCTGTGGAGCCCGGCCCGCAGCCGGAACGCTACAGATTGTAGAAGGCGAGCGTGTCGATCACACGGCCAAGCCGGCGGGCGAGCTCGGGATGCGAAGCCTCGAACTCCATGATCGCGTCCTCGAGACGCTGCCGCAGCGAGGATTCGGCCGGGCTGCGGTCGAGCGCGTTCCGGACGTCGGCCTGGAGCGCCCGCAGCCGCTCGCGGGTCGCGGCATCGAGGTCGCCGGCGCGGCCGAGCTCCGCGTGGAGATGCTCGAGGGTGCGCCGCAGGTCGTCCTGGCTCATCGGAACTCCTCGCCACCCGCACGGTCATCGTCCACGAACCGGTCCCGGGCGGGCATGCGCACCTGCGGGAGCGTGCGCGCGTCGATCACGGCATCCGCGGGAACGATCCGGTTCTCCGCGAGCAGCCACGCGACCACGCCGAAGATCTCATCCGCCTCGAGCGACCCGGGTGCCGTGGGCGGCATCGCCCGGCGGATGTAATCGTAGAGCGTCGTCGCGTAGGGCCAGTAGTTGCCCACGGTGCGTACGTAGCGGAGCTGCCGGCCAAACGGGAAGCCCTGCTCCGGCTCCCGACCCACCAGCCGCGGGTACCGCTCGTTGCCCTCGCCGCGCTCGCCGTGGCACGTGGCGCACTTCGCGGCCCAGACCTGCGCGCCGCTCGCCGGCGTGCCGCGTCCGGCCGGCAGGCCCTCGCCCGCCGGGTTCACGTCGATGTCCCACGCGGCGATATCGCCGGGTGCGGCCGGCCGGCCGATATCATAGCGTTGTACCGGGCGTTGTATCGGCGGGGCCGGGCCGCGCGCCTCCATCGGTGCATCGACGGCTGCTCCGGGTCGCGGGCGAGGTCCGCATCCCAGCCCGACGCCCGCGACGATGCACAGAGCCAGGATGCGTCCGACCACGCTCACAGGTCCACCCCATAGAACACGCGCCCGTCCGGCTCCACCACCCAGGGCCGGATATAGTTGAAGTGGTAGTCGGTGCCCGCGCCGCGCTGCCCGCGAAACTCGGCGAGCGAGGGTTGCGCGGCGCCGGTCTCGTCCATGGCGCGGCTCATGACCACCGCGCGCCGCCCGTCCCACTTCCACATTCGCGTGAAACGAACGTGCGCCTTGTCGAGCACCGGCACCTGCAGCTCGGCCGGCGACCACGAGCGGCCGCCGTCGGTGCTCAGATCCACCCGCGCGATCTTCCCGCGCCCGCTCCAGGCGATGCCGCTGAGCTCGGTCCAGCCCGGCCCGGCGAGCACGGTCGGGTAGGTCGGATGGGTCAGCGTGGACTTCACGTCCATCACGAAGCTGAACCGGCGCGCCGTGTCGTTCGGGAGCGGGTCGGTGTACTTCGAGGTTTCGTCCCGCGACATGTTGGGCTGGGCGATGACCTCGAGACGCCGGATCCACTTCACGCAGGCGTTGCCTTCCCAGCCGGGGAGCAGCAGCCGGACGGGATAGCCCGCCGCCGGCCGGAGCGGTTCGCCGTTCTCCGCGTAGGCGAGCAAGGCGTCGTCGAGCAGCTTCTGGAGCGGAACGCTGCGGGAGAGCACCGCCGCGTCGCCGCCTTCGGCGAGCCCCCAGCGCCCCTCGGGCCGGACACCCGCTTCACCGAGCAGGGTGGCGACGCGCACGCCGGTCCATTCGGCGTTGGCGGTCATGCCGTCGATCTGCTGGGGCGACATCTCGTGCCGGGGGCTCCGGTACGCGTTGCGGCCGTTGCCCGAGCATTCGAGGAAATAGATGCGGGTGACCGACGGCAGCCGGCGGAGGTCGGCGAGCGTGAAGATCAGCGGGCGGTCCACCAGTCCGTGCAGCAGAAGCCGCCACCGGACGGGGTCGATCTCGGGCACCCCGTTGTGATGCCGCTCGAACTGAAGATCGGTCGGCGTGAGGGTGCCCGTGAGCTGGTGGATGGGAGTGAGCGAGGCCCCGGTGAGCTGGCCGACGGGCGCGCGGGCGGGGTGCTCGAACCGGGAGCGCGCACTCAGCGCGGTGGTCGGACCGCCGGGCACCTTCGTGGCGTCGGGAGGGACCGCCGGGGCGGCTGGCTCCTGGGTCAGACCCGAGCCGGGGAGAGCGGCGACGAGCGCGGCGGCGCCCGCGGCTGCGCCCGCGGCGGCGGCACCCCTGAGCAGCGCACGACGGGAAGGATCGGGTGGCTCGCTGGAACCGGAGCTCATCGGCGCTGTCCGCCGGCCCGCTGGCCCGCCGGCCCGCCCGCCCGCGCCGCGATCTCCGCGAGCCGCCGATCGATTTCGGCTTTCGGGAGCCAGCGCCCGCGGACCATGACGCCCGCCTGGCGGTGCACGTTTCGAATGTCCTCGAGCGGATTGCCGTCGAGCAGGATCAGGTCGGCGCGCTTGCCCACTTCCACCGTCCCGAACGCCGCCTCACGGCTGAAGAAGGCAGCGGGATTCTTCGTCGCCGCCTCGAGCACCGCATACGTCGGCACGCCCGCCTCCACCATCGCGCGCATCTCCCGCGCGAGCGAGAAGCCGGGCACGCTGAACACCTGGGGCGAATCCGAGCCGAGCAGCAGCCGCGCGCCCGCGCGGTGGAGCGCCTGGAGAATGCGGTCGCGGAGCACCACGATCTCGGCCGGCGACTGCCGCATACCGACCTGCTCGAGCGCGCTCTGCCAGAAGCTCCCGTTGCCGCGCGAGAACTGCGCGGTCTGCTTCACCCACGCCTCGGTGACCTCCGGCCGCATGTAGATCAGCTCGGGGCGGCGGCGGAGCTCGTCGGCGGAGCGGGTCCCGAGGATCGTCTTCCAGACATCCATGGTGGGCGCGTTCCAGATGCCGGCCTCCCGGGTCGCGCGCGCGAGGTCCGCGATCGCCGCGTCGTCCCCCCGGCTGGCCTCGACGTAGCCGTCGAGGTGGTCCACCGACTGAAGCGACGCGATGGCGTGACGGAGACCGACCTCGGGCGGGACGTGCCCGGCGTACGGGATGCCGACCTCCCGTGCCGTCGCGACGATCGCGTCATAGGTCTCGCGCGGAATGCCGGGATAGATCTTGAGGAGGTCGTAGCCCGCCGCCTTGTACTCCCGGACCTTGCGCCGCTCGTCGTCCGGACTGCCGACCGACTGGCCGCCGAACGGCGGCGCTACGGCGAAGAGCGTGGGCCCCAGGATCTCGCCGGCGGTGATCCGGCGTCGCAGCTCGTGCTGGAACGGCGTGCCGTTCATGCCGCGGATCGTCGTGGCGCCGGTGAGCACGTAGAGCGCCATGATGTCCACCGCCGCGGGGTTCTGCTCGCCGGGCACGTGCGCGTGCATCTCGGCGATGCCGGGCATCAGATACTTGCCCCGCCCGTCCACCCGCATCGCTCCGGCCGGCACCCGCACCGACGCGGCCGGTCCCATCGCGACGATGCGCCCTCCCTGCACCACCACGGTGTAACGTTCGAGCACCCGCTGGCGGTCCATCGGAATCACGGCGACGTCGGTGAAGGCGACGGGGACGGTATCGGCGGGCGCCGGCTCGCTGGAAACCGCGGCGGAAGCTGCGGCGGCGGCAGTGGCGAGGACGAGCAGCATCGGCTTCCCTGGAGAGCGGGTGAACCGTAACCTCTCTCCGGGAGTCATCGTGCGCAATCCGCGCGCACGATCCTAGGTGGGCTCGACCGGTCGCACCGATACCGTTCCGCCGTGCCGGAGATGCGGGCACGTGCGCGCGATCGCGAGCGCTTCGTCTCGATCCTGCGCGGCAATCACGAAGTAGCCGGTGGGTCCGGCCGTGGCGGTGCCGGCGTCGTTGCCGAGCGCCCACGCCTCGGCTCCGAGCTTTTCTCCTCCCACCAGCCGGCCGCGCCCGGCCAGCTCGCCGGCCCATGCCGTGTATTCCTTCACCAGCGCCGGTTCAGCCGTGCCGGCAGGGTTGAACTCCGGCCCTTCGTACAGCAGCAGGGTGTACTGGTTCAAACCCGCACCGGGGGCAGCGGCCGGCCGGCGCCCGAGCGCGAACCCGCCAACGAAGAGCAGCAGGCCCGCGGCGATCGCCACGGGCCAGGCCCAGCGCGGCGCCAGGCTCCGGCGCGGTCTGGCGGCGGTGCCGCCCAGCAGCCCGCGCGCCCTCAGCGTGCCGACGACCCGCTCCTCCAGCCCGGCGGGCGGCTCCAGGTGATCCTGATCGGTCATCTCCGGTCCTCCCGAATCAGCGTGCGAAGCCGCCGTCTCGCGTGGTGGAGCTGGCTCTTCGACGTGCCCGGCTCGATGCCGAGCAGTTCCGCGACCTCCTCGTGGGTGTAGCCCTCGAGCTCGTGCAGCACCATCACCTCGCGGTAGCGGGGCGGGAGCTGCGCGAGCGCCCGCTCCACGTCGATGCGGGCCGGCGTGGCCTCGAGCTCCCGGTCGGCGACCGGCGGCTCGGCCTCCAGCGGCTCGACGATCCCGCTCGAGCGTCGGCGCTCGCGGGCGCAGTTGACGGCGATCGAGATCAGCCAGGTGGAGAGCTGCGCGCGCCACTCGAACGACCCGAAGCGCGCGACCGCGCGGATCCACGTGTCGTGCGCGATCTCCTCCGCGTCGGCCGCGTCGCCCCCGGCGAGGCGGAGCGCGGTGCGGTAGAGTCGCGGCGTGTGGCGCCGATACAGGGCGCGGAACGCGGCCTCGTCGCCGCCCCCGATCACCGCGGCCACCAGCTCGCGATCCGACGTGGTCGGCTCGCTCACCGGATAGCGGACGCGGGCCGCTCCGGCTGCACGAACTCGCGGGTGACGATCATGAGATTCGAGGTTGGGGTGCCGCCGTCCACCAGCACCGCGCTGTTCAGATCCGGCACGGGGCCGAGGCCGAGCTCCGCGGCGGTGAGATAGGGATAGTAGATCATGAGGTGCGGGCGCCACTGCCCGACCGGCCTCCCGTCGTCATCCACGAGCTGCTGCGCGCCGGAGAGCATCCAGGAGAGCGCCGGGCGCCGCGGGGTGCGGAACCGGCCCGACGAGAGTCCCGTGGCGATCTCGCGCTCGACCTCTTCGTGCGACATGCCGCGATGCCGCAGCTCGACCGTCCGCATCTCCATCGGGAGGATGGTCGCCGCGCCCTCGGCGTCGAAGCAGTGCGGCTCGATGCTTTCGACCCAGCTCCGGCCGACGTAGCAGGCCACGCCGTTGGTTCCCTTTTCCGCGACCGCGTAGCCGGAGTCAGTGAACACCCATACTGTGGCGTCCTTCGACACCTCGGCGGGCGCGGCGCTCCGCGCCAACGCGATCTCCTCGGCGCGCGGCAGGAGGCGCCGCGGGCCGGCCTGGCCGGCGGTCTTGCTTTGCGCCGCGCTCGGGCCGACACCGAGCAGAACAGCAACTGCGAAAGCCGCGAATGAACGCGAATACACGCGAATCGTTCCGGTTGAATTCGCGTTCATTCGCGTCAATTCGCGGCTGCTGTTGTTGTGGAGCATAGGGGCTCTCCAAGTAGAAGGGGTTGCCGTGAGTGAGGCATCCGGCGGGAAAGGTTGTATCCGCGGCCCCTTGACATATCTTGCGACATTACGCACGATATATCTACGACATAGCTGGCGGCATATCGTACGTAATGACTCAGTGAGGTGCATGTGAGACACAGACATAGGGACGATTGGGGCTTTGGCGACCTGTTCGGAGGATCCTGCGGTCCAGGCGGGTTGGGCTTCGCCTGGGGATTCGGTGGCCCAAGGAGCGGAGCACGCAGGCGCCGCGGTCAGATGTTCGAGTCGGGCGAGATCAAGTTCGTGATCCTGCGGCTGCTCCGGGAGAAGCCGCGTCACGGCTACGAGGTCATCAAGGCGTTGGAGGAGCGGATGGGCGGGCACTACACGCCGTCGGCCGGCACGGTCTATCCGACGCTCCAGCTGCTCGAGGACCAGGGTTACGTCCGCGCGGTGGAAACGGAGGGCCGCAAGGTGTACCACATCACGCCCGAAGGCGAGCGGTTCCTCGACGAGAATCAGGATGTGCTGGAGGAGATCCTCGGTCGCGTGCGGGACACGCTGCGCGACGTGGCGGGCGGGTCCATGGGCGAGCTCAACGCGGCGTTCGCGCGGCTCGCGGGACTGACCTACAAGCAAGCGTGGCGGCGGGGACCGGACCACCCGGCGGTCGCCCGGGTGGTGGAGATTCTCCGGCGCGCCACGGAAGAGATCGAGCGGGAGTGGGAGCGTCCCGCAGGTGAGACCGGCGGCGGAAGGAGCGCGTGACCATGGAGCACCCCTGGATGTTCTGGTGGCTGATCTTTCCGATGATGGCCTTCTTCTGGTGGGGGCCGCGGGCGCGGCAGCGCCACCGCGAGCGGCCGGAGAGGGCCGAACTGGACGAGGAGACGCGAGCCCGGCTCGCGCTGGTGGATCAGCTGGAGACGCGCGTTTCCGAGCTCGAAAACCGGCTGGACTTCACGGAGCGGTTGCTCGCGGATCGGACCAGTCCCGCCCTCTCCCGCCCTCTCCCTCCCTCTCCCGCCCTCTCCCTCCCTCTCCCTCCCTCGGCTCCTATGAGTAGTACCGCCTGAGCTGCGCGGCGACGCCGTCGAGACCGGGAAACAGGCGCCGCTCGTCCATGCCGACCAGATCGAGCTGGTCGCGGATGCGCGGCACCTCGCTTTCCGGAATGACCAGCCTGGTGAGCGCCGCGCCGAGCCCGTGCTCCACCAGGAACCGGTCGAAGCCCTGCCGCTTGTCGCTCGAGATCGTGAACGTGGCCGACTGCACCGCGATGCGAGAGCCGAGCGACGGCGGCTCGATCATGCAGGCGAATACCTTGGGACTGCGAGTGCCCGAGAAGAGCGACCACGGCGTGAACGGCTGGTCGCCGGGAATGAGCGTCTCGAGATCCTCGATCAGCAACGCGAGCGGCGGAAAGCCGAACTGCCGGTGCACCTGCTGCCAGTCGAGGCGCCAGACCGCGGCGTCGCCGCCCGGGCGGTGCGCCAGCGTCGCGAAGTGGGCGGCCACGAGCGGCGAGTAGGTCCAGTCCAGCAGCCGCGTGGGAAGCCCGTGGTGCTGCGCCTGGACTAGGAGCTCCCAATCGTTGGCCGCCGGCGCCTCGAAGTGGGGCCGCGAGTAGCGGACGAAGTTCCGGAAGATGTGCTCCTCGAGCGCTGCCTTGGTGTGCGGCGGATCGGCCCCGCCGAGCCGGTCGAGACTGGTGAGAATCGGCCAAGCCGCGTTGGCGGCGCCGCGGTAGACCCCGGTGTCGCGGCGGCGGCCGGTGGCCGCATCCGGCTCGAGCGGCGTGACGCGATCGAGCAGTTCCCCGAGACTCGTCACCCGCACTTCGTTGATCGACATACGCAAGCGCTTGTTCGCGGTTGGTCCCCGAGCCGAGCGGTGGATCACCAGTCACCTCAATATCACCGAACCGGCGAACGGCGGGAGGACCTGCGTCAGCGCGGCGCGTCGAGCAGCCTCCTCCGCTGGACGAGCCGGTGCAGCGTCGCCACCAGCAGATCGATCTCCCCCGTCGTGGTATACAGGTAACACGAGGCCCGAACCGCCGCGGTGGTCCCCAGCCGTCGAAGCAGCGGCAGCGACGCCAGATCCCCGCCGCGCACCGCGATCCCCTCGCCATCCAGCGCCCGCACCAGCTCGGGCACGGTGAATCCGTCCACGGTGAACGAGAAGACCGCGATGCGATCGCGTCGCTTGGTTGGGCCCAGGATTCGAAGACCGCGCACCGCCGGCAGCCGCTCCAGCCCCCGCGCCACCAGCCGCTCCTCGTGCTGTCTGATCTCCCGCATGCCGAGCGTCCGGAGGAAGCGAATCGCGGCGGCCAGCCCGACCGCCCCTGCGACGTTGGGCGTGCCCGCGCCGAACTTGTGCGCGCCAGGTGAGAGATGCCCCTCGAGCTCGGCGGCGTCCGTGCCGACGCCGTGCGCCATGTTGCTCCCGCCCTGATACGGCGGCATCGTGTCGAGCAGCGCGCGCCGGGCCCAGAGCACGCCGATGCCCATCGGCCCGAGCATCTTGTGGCCGGAGAACGCGACGAAGTCGGCGCCCATCGCGCTCACGTCCACCGGGATGTGAGGGACGGATTGCGCGGCGTCCACCAGCACCGCCGCTCCCCGCTTCCGGACCAGTCCGCACAACTCGGAAACCGGGTTGATGTAGCCGAGCACGTTGGAGACGTGCGCGAACGCCGCCAGCCGGGTTCGCGGGGTGAGGTTGCGGGCGAAGTCGTCGGGCCGGGGTCGGCCGGCCTTGTCGACGTCGAAGAACCGGAGCACGGCGCCGGTCCGGCGCGCCGCGAGCTGCCACGGGACCAGGTTCGAGGCATGCTCCGCGATGCCCAGGAGGATCTCGTCGCCGGCTCGCAGATTCGCACCGCCCCAGGCGGCGGCGACGAGGTTGATCGCTTCGGTGGTGCCCCGGGTGAACACCACCTCGTCCGCATCGGCCGCCCCAATGAAGCGTGCGACCTCCGCGCGTGCCGACTCGTAGCGCTCGTGGGCGCGCCGAGCCAGCGTGTGGAGCGACGCGGCGGGATTCGCGTTGTCCGACCGGTAGAACCCCGCGAGCTCGTCGATGACAGAATCCGGCCGGAGCGTCGTGGCGGCGGAGTCGAGGTAGGCGAGCCGGTGACCCTCGATCCGCTGCTCGAGCGCCGGAAAATGGGCGCGCCAGTCGTCCGGGGTCCGCGTGAGCGGGGGTGGCCCGGCGAGGAACCGGTCGGATGCGTGCCGGCGGCTGAGCGCGGCAGCGCCGACCAGGGCGACGAAGTCCCGGCGATTGGGGGGCATGGGCGGCCTCAGGGTGGCGCGATTCGAAGGCTGATGATACAATTGAATCAATGAATGATTCATTTGAGTCAATCGCGCAAGTGCCCCCGGCTCGGCCCCGTTCCTGGATGCTCCTCGCCCATCAGATCCCGCCCAAGCCCGACTACCTGCGGGTGAAGGTCCGCCGCCGGCTCCATCGAATCGGGGCGATCGCGCTGAAGAACTCGGTCTACGTGCTGCCCGAGCGGGACGACACGCGGGAGGACTTCGAGTGGCTCCTTCGGGAAATCGTAGCTGACGGGGGCGAGGCCACCCTGTGCTCCGCCACGATGCTGGGGGGCACGACAGACGCCGACCTGGAAGCCGCTTTTCGAAGCGAAGCCGACGCCGACTATGCGGCGATCGAACGAGACGCCGGAGTCGGGGGCTCGCTGGAGCGGCTCCGGCGCCGGCTGGAGGCTGTTATGCGAAACGACTTCTTCGGCGCGGCCGGACGGGCCGCCGCCGAGCGCGCGCTGGAGGGCAATCCATCGGATCGAGCGGATGGTCCACGGGGCGCGGTGTGGGTCACGCGCGCGGGCGTGTTCGTGGACCGGATGGCCAGCGCCTGGCTCATCCGGCGCTTCATCGATCCGGCGGCCCGATTCAGGTTCGTCGCCGATCCGGGTTACCAGGCCGAGCCGGGGGAGCTCCGGTTCGACATGTTCGGCGGGGAGTACACGCACGAAGGAGACCGGTGCACGTTCGAGACGCTGCTCGCCCGTTTCGCGCTGAGCGATCCCGCCCTCGCCGCGGTCGCCGAGATCGTGCACGACATCGATCTCAAGGAAGAGCGCTACGCCCGGAAGGAGACGGCCGGCGTGGAGAGCGTCGTCAAGGGAATCACGCTGGGCACCGGCGACGACGCGGATCGGATCGAGCGGGGCCTGCCGGTGTTCGACGGACTCTACGCGCGGCTTCGAAGCGAGAGCCCGAGCACCGCCGCCGCGAGTCCGAGCTCCAGCACGCCATCCGCCACATAGATCGGCGAGATCACGCCGCTCAGGCCGTACACAAGGTCGATCGCCGCGAACGCGAGCGCGCTCCCGATAGCGAGCGTCATCAGCTCCGGCGTGCGCCGGCCGGCCCGCGCGCCGATGCCGAGGCCCAAGCCGATCACCACGGCCAGCAACCCAACCATCCGCACCAGCCAGTAGTCGCTCTTAGGACCGGTGACGGCTTCGAACAGGTCGCGGCTCACGAGCGAGATGAGCCCGTTCACGACGTAGTAGGCAGCCTGGCAAAGCAGCACCAGGCGGAGCGGGCGGCTCACGGCGCTCGACCTGATCGATGGGTCTCGAGATCGTCGGCGCGGTGGAGCAGGCTTTCGGCGGCGAACCGCGCGTCACGCTCCGGACCGAGGCGGCCGGTTTCCTCCCGGCATGCCGCGACCAGCACGAACGCGAGCGCTACCAGCAGACCGGTCTGTTCAGCCACCCGGCACTACCAGGTCGCGATCCAGTCGTTGTGCCGAAGCGCGTGATACGGCGGCATCTCGGTGCAGAAGTTCGCCACGTCCACCACCTGGCGGAGCTCGGATTCCGTGGTGCGCCGGCTGGCGACGCGCAGGCGGAGATCGGCGACGTCGAGCGGTACCACGCCCCGTCCCTGGCAGAGGTTGCGCGCTCGATGGTACGCGACGAGCGGGTCACAGTCCATCCGGGGCGGCAGCCCGGGCTTGAGATTGATAGTCCGCACCGCGCCGGACCGCTCTTGCACGGTCGCGGTGGCCGAGCAGGCGACGCGCGCGTCGAACATGTGCAGGCCATAGATCCTGCCCTCGCCGGTGATGGCGGGGTCGCCCGGAAAAGTGTACGGGAACAGCTGGAAGAGCGAGAAGCCGATCAGCACGGCGTACGTGCCGGCCTGCGCCGTGCCGCGCCACAGGGGCTCGAGCAACCCGGGGCGCGAGCGATCGGAGGGATACAGACGATCGAGTGGCACCAGCGTGAGCAGGATGAACATCAGCACGGGGTAGAAGAATCCCACCACCGGCCACGACATGACGTGGAAGAGGGCGAGCTGGGCGAACGTGGCCCAGAAGATCCATCGCCGTGCCGAGAGCAGCCCCCACGACACCACCAGCTCCATCGCGATCACGTACGCGCAGGCGGCCATGATCATCTCGCGCCCGTGGATAAGCCAGAGCGGCCGGTAGAGTCCGGCGCCCGAGAGCCATTCCCGGTTGAGCTTGAGTGTGCCGGCCCAGAAGTAGAACAGGACGAGCAGCACCCGGAGCGCCTCGCGCCGGCCGGGCACCAGGAGAAACACGCCGGGTGACCCCCAAGGCCATGTAGTGCTGATTGCGACGCAGCCGGAAGTCGAGCGCGAGAACGAACAGCTTGAAGAGGGTGAGCGCCACGAGACCGATGTAGCCGTGCAGCGTGAGCCGCCGCCGCGCGAACAGCGGCGCGATGAGGACCGCCGCCAGTCCGTACCCGGCGATCATCAGCGCGATCTGCATCTCGGAGAACACCCGCAGCGAACCGCACCTGGGCACGAGGGCCCAGCAGATCGGCTCGGCCGCCCGGTGGATCATCGAGGCGACGTCCTCGTGCCACCAGAACACGGCGGTGAGCAGATGCGTGAGCACGAGTGCCGCCCCGTAGACGCGCAGCACGCGGTCGGCGGCGATTTCCTCGACCTGCGCGGCGAAGGCACGCCGGATCAGGCCCGGGAGAGCTCCGGGGGCGTGCACCAAGACGGGCGAGGGCGAGACCGTGGGCGACGTAGTCGTCACTGTGGTTGCTGGCTTGCTGGCCGTAGAGCGAGTACATGGGGCAAGTCCAGGACCAGCCGGTCGGTCTCCTAACTGATTGCGGGATAGAGAGGTGGCACGGCGGCGGGGAGCGCTTGTGGGGGCCGTGCCACGGCGAGGTGGCGGCGCCCGGTTACTCCACGACGACCGCGGTTCCGCTCGCGCTCACCATAAGCATCCCGCCACCGGATCCGACCTGAATGGTCTCGTAGTCGAGATCCACCGCGAGCACCGCGTTGGCGCCGAGCTCCAGGGCCTGCTCCTCCATCTCCTGGATAGCGATGGTCTTCGCTTTCCGGAGTTCCTGCTCGTAGGCCGCCGACCGGCCGCCCACGATGTCGCGGATCCCGGCAAAGATGTCACGAAAGATGTTGGCGCCGAGGATCGCTTCGCCGCTGACGAGCCCCAGATAGCTGGTCACCCGCCGCCCTTCGATGCTGGGCGTCGTGACCACCAGACAGCGCATGCGAACCTCCTTGGGTTGGTTCCGGGCACTCAGGCGCAGGGCTGAACCCGCTCGCCTTCGACGAACGCGACCGAACCCTCGAACCTGGACACCCGCACCACCTGCACCGGCCACGTGATGGCCATGGTGGTCACGCAGTCCGCCCCGGGTGTCACCGAGGTCACGAACACCCGGAGGGTGGCGCCGCGCGCGACGCTGTCGATCGTGATGGCGTGACCGCCGCTGGAGCGGGTGCCGCTCGCCGCCACGAGCAGCATCGAGTCGGTGAAGTTCACGGCGGGCAGGGACGGAACCGGCTCCATGAGCGAATGCGCCTGCGCCCAGAACGCTTCCCATGCGGTCGAGTCGCGGATCACCGCACGAGTGGGATCGCCCAGGCCTTGCCCGCTGGACAACACCACGGCCGTCGAGTCGATGCGAGTGACGACGGGCTGCGAGGACTCCGCGCCCGGCGTGGGCGCGCCGCTGGAGCACGCGGCGGCGAGCGGCAGCAGGCCCGCCATCGCCCGTACCACCGCGCGGCTCATGCGCTGAACCCCTCCAGCGCCGCCGCGGCGATCACGCCGTCCTGCGCCGACTGCATTCCACTGATGCCGATCGCCCCCACGAGCTGCTCGTCAACCATGACCGGAACGCCTCCCTCCAGCGTGATGATCCCGGGCATCGAGAGCAGCCCGGTGCGGCCGGCGGTGAGCGCGTCCTCCAGCGCCTTGGTCGGCCGCTTGAAGTTGGCCGCCGTGCGCGCTTTCTCGATGGAGACCTGCTGGCTGCCTGGCTGGGTGCCGTCCATGCATCGGAAATGCATCAGGCCGGCCTGCGGATTCACCACGGCGATGGCGACGGTCCACCCGCGGCGCCGCGCCTCGGCTTCGGCGGCGTCGGCAAGCGCGGTGGCACCCTCGAGCGTCAACACCCGCAGATCACGGAGTCGCGGCATCGGCGTTGCTCAGCTTCCTGAAACGTGGATGATCGCGGAGCGGCGCCCAGGTCGGATCGACTCGGAGCTCCACCAGTGAGATCCAGGACGATACGGAGAGCAACGGCTGAAGGAGCGCGACGGCGGAGTCTGCCTGCCCCGCGAGCATGTAGCTCCTCGCGAGGTTGCTGACGGCAAACGGGCCGCTGTCGGCGTCCCGCGCGAGCGGCACGAGTTCCATCGCGCGCCGGCCGGTGCGCACGGCCTCTTCATGCCGGCCGAGGAAGGAGTATACCACGCCCAGTCGCGAGAGGAGCCGGGCGTCGCGCAGCGCCGCGCGGAACGCCGCCTCGATGGTCCGGCGCGCGGAGTCGGCGTGCGCCCGCCGTGCGGTGTGGTCACCGCTGAACCACGCCGCTTCGGCCTTCAGCAAATGGTAGCGCCCGCTGTCGCCGGCAAACGTGCCCGCCGTCACGTCCTCGAGCACCCGGCGAAGGCCGGTGTCGGCGCTGACCACCGCGCCGGAGATGCGCTCTGCGGTATACGCCTGGCCGAACAGGCGGCCGGCGGGAATCCGGGTCAGCGCGTCGCGGTACGCCGCCCGCGCCTTCTCCATGTCACCCTGCCAGATTACGTACAGCATCGCCTTGTACGCCCGCGTGTTGGACCAGTCCGGCCCCAGCGCGATCGCCTTGTCGAACTGCTGTTCGGCCTCGGGATAGCGCCGCATGCGCATATAGATGTCGCCCAGGTCGAACGCGCGCGCGTCCATCAGCGGATCGAGCCGTACCGCCTCCTCCATCAGCGCCGCCGCCTCGGCCCAGTGGCCGAGCCTCCGGTTGATATACGCCATCACCGCGAGGATGTAGCTGTTGCTGGGCTGTCGGATGCGCGCCACTTCGAGCTGCTCCAGGGCGCGGCGGTAGTCCAGGAAGCCCCAGTAGTGATAGAGCCCCAACGCGAGCCGCCCTTCGGGCAGATCCGGAACGAGCTTGAGCGCGCTGTCGGCGGCCCGTTTCGCCGCGGCGAGCCGGGCGTCGGTGTGATCGTGGTAGAGCCAGTACTGGATCGCGTAGGCGCGGCCGAGCCGGGCCAGTGCGAGCGCGAACCGCGGGTCGAGGCCAACGGCGCGCTCGTAGAGGCCGACCGCTTCCGTGACTTCGGCGCGGTCGGAGGTGCTGCGAATGATGGCGTTGCCGCGGAGATACAGCTCATAGGCCTCGGGGTTCCCCGTGCCGCCGGTGGCGAGCGCGCCGCGCTCCGGGGCGCCCAGCGCCACGTCGAGCGCGCCGGCCACCCGCTCGGCGATGTGCGTTTGCAGAGAGAAGACGGCCGCGGCCTCGGAGTCGAAGCGGTCGGCCCACAGGTGGGTGTCGTCGCTGACCCGGATGAGCTGGGGAGTCACCCGCACGCGCCCCTTCCCCGTTTCAGCGCGCTCCCACCGCACGCTGCCCTCGAGCACGTAGGTCGCCCCGAGCGCTGCGCCGATCTCGCGGAGCGCCTTGGTCGAGGCGCGGTACTGCTCGGCGCTGGTCCGCGAGATGACCCGGAGCCCACTCACGCCGGCCAGGCGGCTGGTGATCTCCTCGGTGAGTCCGTCGGCGAAGTACTGATCCTCGGGTGGGCCGAGGCTTTTGAACGGGAGGACCGCAACCACCGGGATAGGCGGATGGGCGGATGGACGGATGGTCGGATGAGTGGCCCGCCAGCTAACGACTCCAAGGGCCATAAGCGCGAGAAGCGCCGCAACGAGCGCCGCCGCCTTCCGCCGAGCGGTCCATCCGACCATCGGTCCATCCGACCATCCGTCCATCCGTCCATCGCGTAGCGCCGCCGCGAAATCGGAGGCCGTCTCGAACCGCTCCTCCCGCTGCCGCGCCATCGCCCGCCGCACCACCCGGTCGATCCCCGCCGGCACGTCGGGCTTGAGCTTCCGGGCCGAGGGCGGCTCCTCCACCAGGCGGCGCACCAGCACCTCGCGCACGTTGTCCCCCTCGAACGGCGGGTGTCCGGTGAGCGCCTCGAACACCACCGCGCCCAGCGCGTAGATGTCGCTCCGGCCGTCGTACGCACCCGAGCCCGTGGCCTGCTCGGGGCTCATGTAGAGCGGCGTGCCTACCGCGATGCCGGTCTCGGTGAGCGAGACGCGCTCGCCCGAGGTCACCGGGTCGAGCGCGCCGGCGATCCCGAAGTCGGCGAGGAGCGCGTGTCCGCCGGCGCTGAGCAGGATGTTCTCGGGCTTGATGTCGCGGTGAACGATGCCGGCGGCGTGCGCGTGCGCGAGCGCGTCGGCCACCTCCGCGCCGAGCGCCGCCGCCTCGGCCGGGGGCAGCGGACCGCGCTCGGCGATCCGGTCGCGCAACGAGCCGGTCTCAACCAGCGGCGTCGCGTACCACAGGCGGCCTGCATCCGCGCCGGAGTCGAACAGCGGGAGGATGTGGGGATGCTGAAGCCGGGCCGCGACGCGGATCTCGCGCTGGAACCGCTCGACGCCCACCACGGAGCCGAGCGCATCGTGGAGCACCTTGAGCGCCACGCGCCGCCCATGCCGGAGGTCGTGCGCCAGGTACACCGCCGCGGTGGCGCCCCGGCCCAGCAGCGACTCGATCGCGTACCGCTCGGCAAGAGCGCCCGCGAGGGGGTCGATCGACGCGTCCGCTACTGCCGGGCCGCGTCCGTCGCCCGGGGGGTGGTCAGGTGCTTCGCCAGCCACGCGTGCACCTCCGCGTAGAAGAACCGGCTGTTCTCACCCTGGAGGATCCAGTGGTTCTCGTCCGGGAAGACGATCAGCCGGCTCGGGATCCCGAGCCGCTGCAGCACCGTCCAGGTCTCCAGCGAGTTGTTGAGCGGCACGCGGTAGTCTTTCTCGCCCACGGTGACCAGCATCGGCGTCCGGAAGGCGCCCGCGCGGCGGATCGGGTTCTGCTCCCGCCACAGGCGTGCGCCCTCCCACGGAGGCCCGCCGTAGGACACCTCCCGCGGGTAATTGATGTCGCTCGTCGCCCACTGCGACTCGGCGTTCATCAGGCCGGCATGATTGATCAGGCAGCGGTAGCGCGTGGTCGTGGCCTGGAGCCAGTTGGCGAGATGGCCGCCATAGCTCGCGCCTCCCGCGCACTGCCGCTCGCGGTCGATAAACGGGAACCGGCGGATCGCTTCGTCCGCGGCCTGGTTGATCTCGTCTGCCGGAGTCGTGAAGGGATCACCCTGAATGGCCTGCGCAAACCCCTCGCCGAACCCGGTGGACCCGGTGTAGTTGGTCAGCAATACGACGTACCCGGGAGCCCCCAGCAAATGATAGTTCCACCGGAGGGACAACTCGTCGCGCCACATGTTGTGGGGGCCGCCGTGCATCATGACGTACAGCGGATACTGCCGGGTGGAATCGAAGCCGGGCGGCAGCACGACCAAATTGTGGATCGACCGGCCGCGGCGGCTCCTGAACGTGAACGGCCGGACGGGCTGCCAGTCGATCGAGTCGGCGCGCGCTCCATTGAAGTCGGTGAGCGCCGTACGCCGCCCACCGGCGCCCACGCGGAAGATTTCGGCCGGGCGCACGGCGCTGCCCCAGCGCGCGAAGAGCGCCGTCGCCGGTGCGGCGCGCGGGATCGCGAGCGAGGTGTACACGCCGGCATCCAGGCCGTGCGCGAGGCGCACTGCGCCGGCGGCGGTCGCCACCTGGTACAGCTTCTCGTGTCCGGCGTCCTCCGCGGTGAAGTAGAGTGAGTCACCGGCAGGCGTGAATGCCCAACTGGACACGGAGCGATCGAACCCGGCCGTGACCACCGTGCGGGCGGCGGGACCGGGCCACGACCACACCGCGATGCGGTCGTCGGTATGGAGCTTCGGACCCTTGAGGTTCACCATCGCCGCGAGGGTACGGCCGTCGGGCGCAAAGGCCGGACTGCCGTAGCTGTCCGGGCCCGTGGTGAGCGGCCGAGGCTCGGCGCCGGCGGCGGCCGCTACGAGGAAGAGATCGCCGCGGATGATCTCCGTCGCAGCATGGTCGCGCACGGTCGTGGCAGCGAACACGACGCCCGCGCCGTCGGGGGTCCAGGCGGCATCGAGCACCTCCCGTTCGTCGGTGAACCGTCCGCCGAACCCGGGACCGGCCGCCAGCTGGCTGTTCGCCAGCAGCAGCCGCGGCGGTGTGCTGTCCGCGGGGTCCACTACCGCGAGCTGCGGACGGGTGTCGTCGAGCCAGCGGTCCCAGTAGCGGATCGGACCGCAGCCCTCGTAGGCCCGCGCGACGTACTTGCGCGCCTTCCGCTCCGCCCTGATCCGCGCGTTGGACGTTTCGTCGGTGGCGCCCCGGTACACGGCCGTATTGACGAGCAGCGCGCCGCCGTCCGGCCGCCAACGCGGCTCCGAAGCGCCGCCCGACAGCTCGGTGACCCGCCGCGCTTCGCCGCCCGCGAGCTCGAGCACGTACAGCTGCCCGACGTCATCCCCCTCCCGCTTCGCGGCGAACGCGAGGCGCGCGCCGTCAGGGCTCCAGGCCGGCTCGCTTTCCCGGCCCCGCGCGGTGGTGAGCCGGCGCGGCGGCGCGCTGCCGTCGGCCGGTACGATCCACAGGTCCTCGACCTTGCTCGAATCGTCGTAGGCCGGCTCGGTGAGCGTGAACACGACCCAGCGCCCGTCGGGGCTCGGCACCGGCGCGCCCACCCGCTTCATGAGCCAGATGTCTTCGTGGGTGACGGGATGCTTGGGCGCGTCTTGCGCCTTCGCCGCGCCCCCGTGCCCGGCCGAGCACACTAACAACAACAGCGGGCCGCAAATGAACGCGAATTGGCATCGAAACCATTCGCGTTCATTCGCGCAATTCGCGGCTGTAGTTGTTGTTGTTTGATCAGCCAGCATGACCATCTCCGCGCCCTGCCGCACGGGGGCTGGGGGTTCTTGTCTTGTTCGTCAACGCCAACGCGCCGGCCACGGCCACGATGCCGATGGCGAGATAGAGCAGGTCGAGGGACCCCGTGATCGGCAGGCCGAGGGCGTACTCGAAGAACTTCACGACCAGGATCAGCAGCACGACCTTGGCCAGGCGGTCCTTGAGATCGTCGAGGCTCCGGATGAGGAGCAGCCGCTCGGCGAACTCGGAGCCCTCCGCGATGTCGATCCGGCTGACGAACAGCTCGTACAGGCCGAGCGAGAAGATGAGCATGATGGCAGCGAGCAGATACCCGTCCACCACCTCCACCACGTGGGCGACCGTCTGTCCGCGGAGCGCGGCCCGCGCGTCCGCCGCCATCGCGAGATCCCCGTACTCACCGAGGTGCACCATCAGATACAGCACGTCCATCGTGGTGACGTAGAACATCGCGAGCGCTACCGCGAGACTGCCCAGCACCGCGACGAGCGCGACGAGCCGGCTGCTCCACAGCAGCGACTCGAATCTCCGTTCGATGCTCATGCGGTCAGCGCGGCTCGAGCAGGTGCACCGCGAGCAGTATGTCGCTCTCGACCGGCGCTTCGACGTCGTGCGGCACGTCGGGCGTCGTCGGCAATGGTCATCGGGCAGCCTCCACGAGAGCGTAGAGCAGGTCCACGTAGAATCGCTCCATCTGGGCCAGTCCTGCCAGAGGGGAGCCCGCCTTGGGCTCCACGACGAGGTACTCGTTCGGCGCGTGCGCGCCCGAGCCGTGTCCGATCCCGGCCGGCACCATCGGCAGCCCGAGCCCGGTGAAGACGTAATAGGGCGCGCTGCCCGCGAGCCGCGGCGACACCCCGAGCGGTTGCCCGAACTTGTTGTAGACCCCGATCGCCGCCTGGATCAGCGGAGCCGACACGGAGGTCTGGGCCGCCGGGTAGCCCGAGAGCTTCCGGATGACGATGTCGCCGAAGCCCTTCGCGTCGAGGTGCCGCCGGATGAGCGCCAGCGCCGAGTCGGGGTGCTGGTCGGGCACGAGCCGCGAGTCCACCTTCGCGGTCGCGACGTGCGGCAGGATCGTCTTGGTGCCGGGCCCGGTGTAACCCGACCAGAGCCCGTCGATGTTGAGGGTGGTGGTGAAGAGGTAGCGTGCCAATGCGTCCCGGCCGGAGAGGCCGTCCACCCATCCATCCACTGCGAGGAGGTCGCGCGACGGCGCTTCCTGGGCGATCCAGCCGTCCAGCATTCCGTTCAGGAGCCGCCACTCCTCCGCATTCGGTGCGCGGATCGCATCCCGGTACCCGGGAACGAGGATCGTGTTCCCGTCGGGCGACGTGAGCGTGGCGAGCGCCTGGGTCAGCCGCCAGGTGGGCGAGTCCACCAGCGCCTTCCAGGATCCGTGAATCTCGGCCTTCTTCGGCCCGCCCGCGCTGTTACCCCTGGCCTCGAGCTCGAAATAGAGAATGCCCTTCACGCCCAGGCTCATCGAGGCGGGGCCCGCCGGCGACTGCCCGGGGAATGGGAAGATCACGCCGTCAGCGGTGCGGAGCCGGTCGGCGTACTTCCCGACCACCTCAGGGAAGTTGGGCGACCCCAGCTCCTCCTCCCCCTCGGCGATGATCATGAGGTTGACCGGCAGCTTGCCCCGGGTGGCGATGATGGACTCGACCGCATTGAGGAACGTGCGCTCGGGCCCCTTCTGGTTCGTGGCGCCCCGCGCCATCAGCGCCTTGCCGAGCGGATGCTCCACGATGGCGCCGTCGAAGCCCGGCACCCGCCAGCCGGCCGAGTCCACCGGCTGCACGTCGTACATCATGTACACCGCCAGCGTCTTCTCGGCGCCGGCGTCGTAGTAGCCCCACACGCCCGGATGCCCCTTGGTCGGTACCAGCTCCGCCTCGCGGAAGCCGAGCTGCCTCAGGTCTTCGCGGAGGAGCTCCGCCATCTCGCGGATGCCGATGTTTTGCGCGCTCACCGAGGGCTGTCGAACCCACCGCCGGAGCTGCTCCAGATGCGCGGCGCGGTTCGCATCGATATACGCGTACACCTCGGGGTGGGAGCCGGCGTACGCAGGAACGCTCCGGGGATCAAACCGCTCGGTAGTACTCGGCCGGAGACGCACCGGATCCATGTGCGGTGCGGGACGGCCAGTGGACCCGGGTGACGAGGGACCGGGGGAGCAGGCGGCGACGAGCGCGCTGAGAAGGAAAAAGCGGGAGACGCGGGAGACGAGAGACAAGATCGATCCTCGGCAAGGCGGGGATGTCGAGAATAGCAGGAGGGAGAGGGAGGGAGAAGGCGGGAGAGGGCGGGAGAAGGCGGGAGAGGGAGGGAGAGGGAGGGAGAGGGAGGGAGAGGCAGGGAGACGGAGCGCGAGTCCGGGCGGTGCGGCGGGCGAGCGGTTCTCCCGCCCTCTCGCGCCCTCTCCCGCCTTCTCCCTCCCCCTCAATACACCTGCTGCCGGGAGAGCTCCGGCGCCACCCGGTCCAGCCGTTCCGCCAGCCGGCCCAGGCGGCACGTGGGCACCCGCGGAAAGAGATGGTGCTCGACGTGGAAGAACATGTCCATCGCGACTGCGCTCTTCAGCCGGTTCCGGAGCGTCCGCGCGAACGGACGGCCATCGCAATCGTGATGGACCGTCCAGACCGCAAAGAAGGCCGTGAGGCACTGACCTCCGGCCATCGCGGCGGCGTGGTACCGGAGGATCGGCACGTCCAGCATTCCGAACACCAGCGTGAGGGTTACCGCCGTGAGCGCGAGTTCCGCCCCGATCCACCACCGGTGCCTGGGGGTGGCGAGTCGCCAGGCGGCGAGATGCAGCCGCACCGGAAACACGGGGCCCGAGACGAGCGCCCCCCAGGCTGACAACCGGGCGCTCGACGCCTCTATGTCGTCCTCGCCGAGGCAGTAGCGGTGGTGGTGCAGGTGCGTGAGCCGGATGGCATGCATGGACCCCAGCATCACGACGCTGAGTGTGACGAGCACCAGGTGATTCGCCGTGCGACCGAGCCCGAGATTGTGGTGGAAGACATCGTGAACCAGACGGAGCCCGGCGAGGAAGAACAGGAAGGAGGCGGCGAGCGCGAGCGGATCCCAGCGCCGACCGGCCAGCCCGAGCGAGAGCGCGAGCCAGGGCACCGGAAGCAGGAGTTCCTTCACCCGCTCCCACGGCTGGAGTGGCGTCAGGTCCCGCCATTCGACCGGGGGGACGGACAACTCGGGTGACCTGGTCACGCGCGTCCTCCTTCAGGGCGGGTTGGGGCGCGGAGGTCTCCCCGGGCCGGAGCCTCGTGACGCGGCCCGCGCGGCCAGCCGGGCCTCCTCGGCGGCCCGATGCGCCTCACGCCGGGCCGCGTTGACCTTTGCCCGGACCCGATCCTCGGCCTTGCGCGCGCGAATCGCCGCGATCCGCTCGGCAAGCGGCTCCTCGAGCCGGCCTTCCGACTTGGCCGTGTAATCGAAGTCGGGAATCGTTACCCGCGGCAGCCGTTTGCCGATGGCGCGCTCGATGCCCCGGAGCTCGGCCTCCTCCTCGGGCGCAACCAGCGTGAACGCGTCGCCGGTCAGCTCCGCCCGCGCGGTGCGACCCACCCGGTGGATGTAGTCCTCGGGCGCCGCCGGCACGTCGAAGTTCACCACGTGACCCAGTGCTTCGACGTCGATGCCGCGCGCCGCGATGTCGGTGGCCACCAGAACGCGGCACTTTCCGTTCTTGAACGCAGCGAGGGCCGCCGTGCGCTGCGGCTGAGAGCGGTTGCTATGAATCCGATCGGCCTTGATCCCGTGCTTCACCAGCTGGGCGGCCAGGCGGTCGGCGCGGTGCTTGGTGCGGGTAAAGACCAGCGCCTCCTGTATCTCTCCGCGCTGGAGCAGCGCGAGAAAGAGCGCAGCCTTGAGCTGCTGGGGCACGGGATAGACCGCCTGGGTGATGCCGACGGCCGGCGCCGCCATGCGATTGACCTGGATCAGCCCGGGATTCCGCAGTACCTCGCGGGTAAGCTGGACGATCGGCGGAGGCAGCGTGGCGCTGAAGCAGAACGTCTGGCGGCGCGCGGGGAGGTGGCGCAGCACCCGGCGGACATCCGGCAGGAAGCCCATGTCGAGCATTCGATCCGCCTCGTCGAGCACGAGATACTCGACACCGGGGAGCCTGGCGTACGGGGCCCGGAAATGGTCCAGCAGCCGGCCCGGCGTGGCGACCAGCACGTCCACACCGCTCCGGAAGGCATGCTCCTGGGGGCCCATGCCCACGCCGCCGAACACCGCGGCCGCCGTGATGGGCGTATGCACCGCGAGGTCGTTCAACTCCTCGAGGATCTGGGCCGCCAACTCGCGCGTGGGCGTGAGCACGAGCGCGCGGGTCGTGCCGCGGGGCTGGTCGATGAGCCGGTGCAGGATCGGCAACAGAAACGCCGCGGTCTTGCCGCTCCCGGTCATGGCGGCGGCGAGAACGTCGCGTCCGACAAGTGCGAGTGGGATCGCCTCGGCCTGAATGGGCGTGGGACGGGTAAAGCCGAGCTCCTTGATGCCCCGAAGCAGGCTCGGGTGCAGCTTCAGGCTACTGAACGGCACGACGGATCCTGACGGTGAAGGAGCCGGGGAGCATAGACGCAGCGAGGTATCAGGACAACCGAGCCACGCGCGCCACGGCCGCAAGCGTGCGCTCGATCTCCTCCAGGGTGTTGTGTACGTGCGGGCAGAATCGGAGGCCGCCGGTGGGCGAGCCGGCGATCCCGTGCTCGCGATAGAGCGCCTCGTACATCGCGGTGGTATCACGATTCGCAAACCGGGTGACCACGACGCCGTGGCTCAGCTCCGCGGCGCGAGGCGTCACGAGGGCTGCGCCCGGCAGCCGCATCAGCCCGTCCTTGAGCCGCGCGGCCAGCTCCACGATCCGCGACTCGACCGCGGCCGGGCCGATCGCTGCATGAAGATCGAGCGCCGCCTCGATGGCGGCGACCGTCCCGTCGTTTCGCTGGCCGAGGGTCTCGAACTTCCGGGCTCCCTTGGGTTCCGGCTCGACGCGGGGGCCCCAGACGTGCCCGACCACGTTGGGCCAGATGGCGGACACGCGATCTCCGCGCAGGTACAGCACCCCGGCTTCCTTGGGACCGAGAAACCACTTGTGCGCGCTGCCCGCGTACGAGTCGCAGCCGATGGCGCGCAGGTCCACCCGCATCGCGCCGAAGGTCTGCGCGCCGTCCACGTGGATATGGACTCCCCTGCCCTTCAGCGCCGCGCAGATCGCGGCCACCGGGAGGCGGAGCCCGGTCGTGTTCGACACGTCGGTCAGCGAGAGCACCCTCGTCCGCCGTGCCACCGCCCCGACGAACCGCTCGGCCAGCGCCGCCGGGTTCGCGGGCTCGGCCGGCGCGGTCACGCGGCGCACCGCGTAGCCATATCGCGCCGCGCCGAGGTCCCACGCCACGTTGTTCGTGGGATGGTTCTGATCGAAGAGCACCACCTCGTCGCCAGGGCCGAGCGGGAGTCCGCCGACGACCGTGTTGTTCGCTTCAGTCGTGTTCCGCACGATCGCGATCTCGTCGGGCGACGCGCCGAGATACTCCGCGAGCCTCCGGCGGGTGGTCTCGCGGAGCTCGTCGTACTTCGCCCGATTCTGGAACGAGACGTCGGCGTCCACGTCGGCTCCCGCGCGCTGGGCGGCGTCGATCACGGACCGCGGCGCCGGGCAGAGGTTCGCGGCATTGAGGGGGATCAGTCCGGGGCGGATCGGGAACTGCGCGCGGACGAGCGACCAGTACGATTCATCCGCTGAGGGCGGGTCGACCGGTGCCAGCGGCAGCACGTCCGCGCCGGCATACCGCCGGGTGCGCTCCAGCGCGGCGAGCGGCAGTGGGGTCAGGGCCAGCGAGCCGGCGCCGAGGCGGCAGAGGAAACTACGGCGGGTGGAAGTTCGTCCGGGCACGACGGCCTCCCTCGTGACGAGATGGTGCCGTGACGCAGCGGGGGACTCGTCCTAATATGGGTCGGTTTCCCAAGCCAAAGAGGTTCTGGTGACCGCAGCCGCTCCCGCGTCCACCACCTCCGTCGCCCAGGAGCTCGTGGCGCGCTGTCGCGCCGGCCGGAACCTGGACGCGATCAGCAAGCTCTATTCGCCCAACATCGTCAGCATCGAGCCCGTCGGGAACGCGCAGAAGCCCGCGGAGATGCAGGGCATCGACGCCATCCGCGGGCACACGCCCTCGCCGGCCTGACCGGCCGGCTGCGCGCTCCCCCGCGGGCGGGTAGCCGCCCTCAACGCGGCGGGCGGCGGATCTCCCAGTCCAGCACCCGGGTGAGCTCGGTGGCCACCTCGTCCCACGTCGGACGGGCGGACGCGACGAGGAGGTGCGCAATCGCCCGCGAGACCGACTCCCAGTCGAACGCCGCCAGCATCAGGGCGCCCCGCCCCCAGCGTCCGCCGGCGATGCGCGCCAGGTGCCCGGGCGTCACCGCCGTGAACGTGAACGACTCACTCTCCGGGCCCCCCTGCGGGCCGATCAACACCTGGAAGCGCACCGCGCAGTCCCGCGGATCGGCGGGGAGCGCCGGCGGCTCGAGGTCGAAGCTGCGGATGTGCCGAAGCTCGGGCTGAACCACGCTCAGGCGCTCAGAGCCGGCTTGCCGCGGCTGACGTTGAGGTCGGCGATGATCGTCGGGCTGGTCACCATTCGTTCCTCTCCCGAGCGCTCGATCTACTCCTCCGCGGCTCCCAGATGCATCCGGCGCTCCCACCGCGCATATCCCTCGCGGACGGGATCGTTGGCCGTGAGCAGCGAGACCACGATCCCCACGGCGAACGACAGCGGCAGCGTGACCAGGGCCGGATTCTTGAGCGGGAACCAGGCATTCGACCGGCCCAGGATATCTACCTGCACCGTCGGCGAAAGCGCGATCAGCCCGAGCGTCCCCACGGTGCCCACCACCATGCTCCCGACCGCGCCAGCCGTCGTGCAGCCCCGCCAGAAGATGCAGAGGAGCAGCGCGGGGAAGTTGCCGCTCGCCGCGATGGCGAAGGCGAGCGAGACCATGAACGCGACGTTCTGCCCCTTGAAGGCGATGCCCAGCAGAATCGCGAGCACGCCGAGCCCGAGCGTCGCGACCCGGGCCACCCTGAGCTCCTCGCCCTCGGCCGCCTGGCCGTGCCGCACCACGTTGACCCAGAGATCGTGCGACAATGCCGCGGCGCCGGAGAGCGTGAGGCCGGCCACCACCGCCAGGATCGTGGCGAACGCCACCGCGGCGATGAAGCCGAGGAACGGTCGGCCGCCCAGGAGCTCGGCGAGGAGCGGCGCCGCCATGTTGCCGCCCTTATCCACCGCGCGGATCGCGTCCGGCCCCACCAGCACCATCGCACCGAAGCCCAGCACGAAGGTCATCAGGTAGAACACTCCGATGAGCCCCGTGGCGTAGAACACCGAGCGCCGCGCCGCGCGTGCGTCGGGCACGGTGTAGAAGCGCATGAGGATGTGCGGCAGCCCCGCCGTGCCGAACATGAGCGCCAGCCCCAGCGAGATCGCGTCCAGCGGATTGGAGACCAGCTTGCCCGGCGCCAGTACGCCCTCACCGTAGCGCTCCGCGGCGGCCGCGAAGAGCCGCGCCGGGTTGAGATCAAAGCGCCAGAGGACCAGGATCGCCAGCATCGCCGCGCCGCCCAGCAGCAGCACCGCCTTCACGATCTGTACCCAGGTGGTGGCCAGCATCCCCCCGAAGAGCACGTAGGCGATCATGGCCGCGCCCACCAGGACGATGGCCGTCTCGTACGACAGACCGAACATCAGCGTGATGAGCCCGCCGGCCCCGACCATCTGCGCGATGAGATACAAGCTCACCGTCGCGAGGGTGCCCGCGGCGGCCGCCACCCGCACCGGAGTCGGGCTCAACCGCGCCGCGAGCACGTCGGCGAACGTGTACCGCCCGAGGTTCCGCAGCGGCTCGGCGATGAGAAAGAGCACCACCGGCCAGCCGACCAGCCATCCGGTGGAGTAGATCAGCCCGTCGAAGCCGGTGGTGGAGACGAGGCCCGCAATGCCGAGGAACGAGGCGGCGCTCATGTAGTCGCCGGCGAGCGCGAAGCCGTTCTGGCCCGCGGTCACCGAGCGACCCGCCACGTAGAAGTGCTCCGTGGTGCGGGTGTGCCGGGCGGCCCACCACGTGATGCCAAGGGTGACCGCGATGAAGGCGAAGAAAAAGGCCATCGCCACCGGGTTGGGCTGGCCGATCGTGGTGGCCTGGGGCGTCACACGCTCTCCTCCGCCACCGCCTGGCGGGTTCGGAGCCGGCGCACTGCGTAGAGGACGGAGGCGACCATGAGGAGCAGCCCGACACCGGCCTGCTCCCGCCACGTGGTCTGCGCGAGCAGCCAGACGACGACGGCCATGGCGACGATCGGCACGACGGGTCCGCCCGGTGTCTGGAACGGCGCGCCGCCCGCGCGAACGTCCCGCCGGCGCAGCTCGAACGCGGCGGCGACGGTGGCGCCGTAGACGACGAGCAGCGTGGCGCTCGCGAGCACCGCGAGTTGCTGGAAGGTGCCGGTGGCGGCGAGCGCGAAGATGACCACGGCGATCAGGGCAAATCGAGCGGGGAGCCCGCCCTGCCGCGCCGACGCGAGGACGGCGCGCGGGGCGGCGAGGAGGTCGCCGGCGATCGCGCCGAAGATCGAGACGGCGGCCGCAACCACGAACAGCGTCCCGCCCGCGGCGCCCCAGAGCCGGCCGGCCGCGGCGGCGAGCGGGGCCGATGTCTCGCGCGCGAGATCGGGGCCGAGCAGCCCCTGGGTGACGAAGTGGAGCGCACCATAGAGCGCCACGACGCCGAGCGTCGCGAGGACGATCGCGCGGGGCACGGTCCGCGGCGGGTCCACGATCTCCGCACTGGGCATCAGCGCCGCGTCGGGGCCGGTGAAAGCGAAGAAGAGGGTGAGCGAGGCGGCGCCGAGCGCCTCGACGCCCGGCAGCTCGACCGGTGGCGGCGCGGCGCCAACCGCGAAAAGTCCCGCGACCACGAGGGCGATCAGCGGCGCCAGCTTGATCAGCGTGAGCAGCTCGACGGCGCGGGCACCCTGTCGGACGCCCCGGATGTTGAGCAGCGCGAGTCCGCCGAGGACCACGCCCAGCGCGATCACCCGCACCGCTGGTTCGCGGAGGGCCGGCAGCACCCGTTCGACCATGCCGAGCAGCGCCACCGCGATGGCCGCATCTGCCGCCGCCGCGTAGCCGAACCAGAACCACGTACGCGCTCGCGCCCCCGAGCTGACCACGCGACTGCCGGCCTCGGCGTAGCAGAGAAGCACCAGCGCGACCGCGAGCCCGCACACCGCGTACGCCACCAGCGCAGCGGGGCCGAGCTGCGCGGCGATGACCGGCGGCAGCACGAAGATGCCGCCGCCGATCGTCAGATTGATGGCGCTGGCGGCCAGCGCTCGGGGGCCGATGGCCCGGACCAGCTGGCCGTCCGCGGCGCGAGGATCGGGAGCCGGCGTCACGAACCGTTCCTGAGACGCTCGAGCTCGCTGTCGTAGCGGAGGTTGGCCCAGCGCACGTACCACAGCGTGAGCAGCCAGGAGGCAACGATCACCAGCGCGCCGAGCACGATGCCGACAGTGAGCCCCGGCGCGAGGAGCCGCGCGAGCACCGGCCGCGCGAACGCCACCAGGCCGATGAAGCCAAAGTAGATGAGCACCATCGCCGCGGTGAGGCTGACCGCGATGCGCCCGCGCGCCGCGGCGAGCGCTGCCAGTCGGGTGTGGCGGTCGATCATGCGGTCTCGGTGAGCGTGGGGCTGGGACAGTAGCCGCGCCGGGGAGGGATCGCCAGACTACGCTATCCGCTATCCGCTATCCGCTATCCGCTGCTCCAATAACGATCGAGCCTCCGGTGTCCAGGGACCCCGGAGGCTCGGGTACATCGGGACCAGCGGATAGCCGATAGCGGATAGCGGATAGCGGATAGCCGATAGCGCTATGCCTCCTCCTCACTCACCAGCACCCCGCTCACCGCGTCGAACACCCGGACCCAGACGATCACGCCGGCCCGCCGCTCGTCCACCACGCGGACATGCACGACCTTCTTGTCGTGGCCCTTCGCCTTGCCCTTGCCCTTCCCCTTGCCGCCATCAGCGTCCATGGGCCGATAGACGATCCAGCTGCCCGGCCCCGCGAATGCTTCGATGTTCGCGCAGCCCCGCGGCTTGGCCTGGTGACCCGGCGGCTTGCCGGGCACCCACACGCGGCACTGACCCGGGGGCGGCAGGTGACCCGGGGGAATGCCGAGGGTCGCTGCCGTGCTCTTCTTCGAGGCGACTGGCTCGGGCTTGGGGTCGGCGCGGTAGATGCTCTTGCCGGAGCAGCCGATCAGGGCGGCACCGACGAGCAGCGCTGGGAGCACGCGGCGGGTATTGGGCATGGGACCTCGCGGAAAGCGTCGGGGTAAAGGGGAATTTCCGGTCGTTCCGCGAGGAGGCGGCAAGTTGTATGCTCGCCGAGCTGCAAACTATTGCACCCGCTAGTGTCCCACCCGTTGGTGGTCGTGATACCGGCGGTAGATGTCGCCGTGGGCCGCCGTGGTGTAGGTGAGGAAGAGCGCGCGCCTGGGGCCGGCCGAGCTGTTGGGACCACTCCGATGCGGCGTGAGGCTGTGGAAGAGCAGCAGATCGCCCGCGGCGAGCTCGGCCACCTCGCCGCAGTCCAGGTCCATGCGGGAATCGTCCACATCGAGCGGCTCGGTGGGCCGCGACGCGAGCCGCCGGTGGTGGAGCCGCGCGAACACCTCCACCGCGCCGTTGTCGGCGCGCGACTCGTCAACGCTCACCTGCAAGGTGAGCAGGTCATCGGCGGGGATGCCGAGCGGCGCCCAGTAGGGAAAGTCCTGGTGCATGGTGTAGCCGGCAGTGCCCGGGCGCTTGGTGATCAGCTTGGCCTTCATCAGCGCCGGCTCGGCGCGGAGCACGTCACGCACCGGCGCGACGATGCGTGGATCCGCGGCGAGCGCGGCGAACACCGGTGAGATGTCCACCACCGGGTCGATGCGGTCACGGATCTGACCCTGCCGCGAGTGTCCGCGCCACTGCACCCGGGCGGCGTCGGGATCGTCGTCCACGAGGTTCCACAGCCGGTCGCACTCGGCCCGCCAGGCGCCGATTTCGTCCGCGCCGAACCGATTGCGCACCGTGACGTACCCCTCCCGCCAGTAGCGGATCCCCAGCGCTTCGCCGGCGCTTCGAAGCAGCGTCGAGCTCATGCCGTCGGCTCCAGGATATCGATGCGCAGGCCCATGGGCCGCATCCACTCGGTCTGCCGAGCCACGGCTTCGTAGCCCGCGCTGCGGTAGAGCTCCTCGCTCGGATCGCCCGCGAGGGCGAAAGCGCCCACGCCGGACCAGCCTTCCCGCCACGCGATGGCGCGCGCCCGGTGCAGCACGGCCGTGCCGATCCCCATCCGCCGCCAGCTCGGGTGCACGACCAGGTTCTTGAGCCGGAGCAGCGACTCGCCCGACGAAAGCGCGACTACGCCGCAGATGGCGCCGCGCGAGACGATAAAGAACGGCCGCATCCAGCCCGCCACCACCCGCAGCCGCTCGAGCTCGACCCACGCTTCCGGATCCGAGTCGTGCCCGTCCGGCCCGGTGCCCGACAGCCGGTGGACGGCGATCTTGGCGGCCCAGTCGTCCACGCTCGTCACCGGCCGAAGCTCGGCGACCGGAGCCTCGGGCCGTGCGGCGGTGGGCCGCCCGTCCACCGCCAGCACGTAGCCGATTTCGTCCTGTGGCCGATAGCCCCGGGCGAGCAGCGCGGCCTCGAGCGCGGGGTGCCGGCCGGTCAGGTAGAAGCGCGCGCGCCGGCAGCCATGCCCGAGGAGCCGCTGCTCGATCAGCTCGATCCAGCGTGCCGGATCGCGGGGGAGCACGGACGGATCGACCCGATGCACCACGCACCCCGCGGACACCCGCTCGAGCCCCGGCACGCGCGCGATCGTGGCGCCGCCCGCGGGCTCGAGCACGGCCGCGCTCTCGAAGTAGTCGCGGTCGCTCTCGAGCAGCTCGGAGGCGAGCGCAGCGGCGCTACGCGGTACGACGCTGGTCAATCGACCCATGGACCAGACTCCGGAAGAACGTCGCGGTCGCCGCATGAATGCGATGCAGCCGCGGCAGGGTGCGTCGAACGAGCGGCATGCCGGAATGGCGCCACCCCGGAATACTCGGGTGGGGGTTCGCCTCCCAGAGCACCACGCTGCCGTCGGCCATGGTCGAATAGTCGATGGCCACGGAATCGAGGCCGAGCGCGGAGGCGGCCCGCCGCATCAGCGCCGGCTGCTCCGGAGCACCGCGCGAGAACGCGATGTCCGCCGCCAGCGCGTGCCGATCCAGTCGGCGCAGGTAGGCGAGACCCTGCAGGACCGACCCCCATCCCTCGTAGCGAGAGAAGGTGGACCCCGCCCAGGCCACGATGGGCGAGGTCGAGAAGAAGATGTGGCACGGGATGACGAGATCACCGAAGACGTAGACCCGCTTCTTGTGATAGAGGCTCGCCCAGACGCTTACCGGATCACGCAGGCGGTACGCCTCGCGCGTATCCACGAACGGCACCAGCGCGCCCGGATATCGGCCGTCGCCTTCGGCGGCGGCCACCGCCTCGCCGCGGGTGCGGCAGACGCGCATGCCCTCCTGCGCGTGCAGCAGGTCCGGGCGCACGATGACGGGCATCGGCATGGTGTCGAGGAGGCCTTCGAGCTCCGCTCGATTCGCGAACCGGCGGCCGACGGAGCACGGCAGACCCGCCTGCTCCCATAGCCGCGACTGTGTGGTCTTGATGGTGTTGGAGAGCGCGTCCGGCGGATTCACGACTCGCGCGCCGCGTCGGGCGGCGAGCTGGGCGATCTCCGACGCCTCCGCGTAGCACGCGGGGTACCGCTCGCGCAGCGGATCGGCCACCCAGAACACGACGGCGCCCGCGCTCGCGGCCGTCGTGGGCAGCGCGCCGGTGCCGGTCTCGTGCACGACAATGCGCCGGGCCAGCGCCGGGTCGTGGCTTCGGATCCAGGCGAGGGTGCGTTCGCCGTAGCGCACGAACCGGCCGAGGCCGGGCCCCTGCCGAACAATGAGGATGGACATCGAGAGTTGGCTCACGGACCGACTTCAAGCAAGCACTACACCAGCGTCGATTGGCTTCTAAGTGAACGAACCACAGCAACTTGGAAATCCGGACCAGCCGGGTCGTGTGGTGGCGGCGCAGCGCCGGCGGGGCGCCCGCGAGTCAGCGCGGCGGCGGCGAGGGCAAGGCCGGCCGCCGTTCAATCGTCCGCGCGCTGGAGCCATCGGAGCAGCGACGTCCCCACCGCCACGGCGGCCACGCCCACGACCGTGAGTGGCGCCCACACCATCGAGCCGTCGAGCGCCCCTCGGGCGCCGAGGTACAGGTACCACGCGCCGGCGGCGATGAGCAGCCAGGCGCTGATGCGGAACAGCCGATTGAAGCGGAAGATCATCGCTCGGCTCCGAGTAACTCCCCAACCCGCCGACCCATGCCCGCGAGCCGCGCGACCGGCTCGTTGCTGAAGACGAACCGGAGGAAGCGCTCGCCGTTCACGTTACCCCAGTGCCGCATGGGGGTGGCGGCGATGCGCCCGCGTGCGAGCAGCCGTTCCGAGGCCGTGAACGAGTCGAGGCCGAGCGCGGCCACGTCGAGCAGCATCGACCAGCCCCCTGCGGCGGACGTGAGCGGCAGCCCCTCGAGCTCGGCGACCACGACGTCGCGGCGGTTCCCACTCCGCCACCGACCCAGCCGACGCGCCATCCGATCATTCAGTACTCCTTGGCCACCGATCCCACCGTCATGGTCCGCTCAGCCATGCCGGGGAGCGCGGCGGGATGGGCGTACCCGCGACCATCGTAGAGGATGCGCTCCATCGCCGCGTTGTACAGGAGCCAGAGCTCCCGTTCGGTGCAGACGGCCGCGACGCGCTGCCATTCGGCGGCGTTCAGCACCGCGCCCGACGGCATGGACGGGTTCATCAGGAAGAGCATCCGCGTCCGCGGCGAGAGGGCGGCGTCGAGCGCGTCGAGATCCAGCCGCCAGTGACCACTGGCCCCGACGAACGGCACGAGGCGGGGCACCGCGCCAGCCAGCCGCACCCGGGAGATCATGCCCGCGTAGGTGGGGTCGGTGAGGATCACTTCTTCGCCCGGATCGAGCGCCGCGAGCAGCACGTTGAACATGCCGGCGGTGCCGCCCGCGGTGATCACGCACGGGCGGGCGGGGTCGTACCCGACGCCACTCAGCCGGCCGACGTGTGCCGCCGCCGCCCGGCGAAGCTCGTCGGTGCCGGTGAACGGGAGGTAGCTGTTCGCGTCGTCGCTGTCGATGGCCAGACGGGTCGCCGCGGGCGCCGCCGGGGGCGGGCGGAGATCGGTGTCGAGGTTCTCCAGGCGAAGCACAGCCGGGTCCCCGCCGGCGGCAGCCGCAACGCGGTCGATGGAGAAGCCGGGGATGTCGTTCAGGCGGGAGCGCACGGGTGGAATGTAGCGCTCGCCGGGCGGCGGATGCGCCTCCACGGCGCTGCCAGGTTTCGCCGAATGGCGGACCAACCATCGATGGCGAGATCCTGATGCGCCATTCCGGAGCACCCCTCACCCGGACTCGCGCTACCCCTCCCGCCCTCTCCCTCCCTCTCCCGCCCTCTCCTCCCTCTCCCTCCCTCTCCCGCCCTGTAGTCCCGCCGCCGACATCCGCCCCCCGCCCGCGCCGATCCCGTCCGAGGCTCGCCGATCCGAGATTCCCGTCGTAGCGTTCATACTCGAACCCCAAAGGCAGGCGACCATGCTCGTTGCGTTTCTCGCGTTCATATCGGCCCTGGCCAGCCCTCCGCCCGACAGCGTACCGCTCTACGACAACCTGGGCGACTTCCACCGCAAGGTGACCGCCCGGCCGATCGCCCAGCGCTATTTCGACCAGGGACTCAGGCTGTACTACGCATTCAACCACGCGGAGGCGATCCGGGCGTTCGAGGAAGGCGCCCGGCGCGACCCGCGCTGCGCGATGTGCTGGTGGGGGGCGGCGCTCGCCCGAGGGCCCAACATCAACGCGCCGATGGACACCGCGGCCGTCGCACCGGCGTGGGCGGCTATGGCCGACGCGAAGAAGCTGGCGCGGCACGGCACGCGGATGGAGCGCGCGCTCATCGACGCGCTGGCGAGGCGCTATGCAGCGGACCCTGGAGCCGATCGCGCGAAGCTCGACTCGGCCTACGCGACCGCCGCGCAGGCCGTGGCTCGCGCGTACCCGGCTGACGACGACGCCCAGACGCTCGCGGCCGAAGCGATGATGAACCTGCGCCCCTGGAATTACTGGGAGCGGAGCGGTGCGCCCCAGCCGGGCACGGCCGAGATGGTCGGCATGCTCGAGCGGGTCATGGCGCGGAGTCCCAACCATCCGGGCGCGTGCCACCTGTACATCCACGCCGTCGAGGCGGCGGAGCCGGAGAAGGCCGTGCCGTGCGCCGAGCGCCTCGCCGCGCTGATGCCCGGCGCGGGGCATATCGTCCACATGCCGGGCCACATCTACATCCGGGTGGGGCGCTACGCGGACGCCATCGAAGCCAACGAGCATGCGGTGCACGCCGACGAGTCGTACATCGGCCAGGAGCACCCGCCGATGGGGATCTACACCGGCGCGTACTATCCGCATAACTACCACTTCATGGCGTTCGCCGCCCAGCTCGCCGGCCGGAGTGAGAAGGCGATCGAGGCGGCACGGATCGTGTCGGAGCGGATCCCGCTGGAGATCGCGGCACAGGTAGCGTTCGCGCAGCCGATCGTCGTGTTCCACCAGCTGGAGCTGCAGACGTTCGGCCGCTGGGAGGAGCTGCTCGCGCTCCCGCTCCCCCGCGCGGACCTGCGGTTCGCCGTCGCGCTCGCGCACTTCACCCGGGGGATGGCGTTCGCCGCGATCGCCCGCACCGCCGACGCGCAGCTGGCGCTCGACACGGTGCAGGCGATCGTGGAGGGGCTGCCGGCGGACGACACGCGGGTCAGCGCCCGGATCGGCGCACATGTGCTGGCGGCGGAGCTGGCCGCGCGCGCGGACCGTACGGAGGACGCGCTGAAGAGCCTGGAAGCGGCGCGGGAGCTCGAGGACGGCATGCTGTATCAGGAGCCGCCGTTCTGGCATCAGCCGGTGCGGCACCACCTCGGCGCGCTGCTGCTCGAGGCCGGGCGGGCGCCGGAGGCGGAACAGCGCTATCGCGAGGATCTGAAGCGATTCCCCAACAACGCCTGGTCGCTCGCCGGCCTCGCCGCGAGCCTCCGGGCGCAAGGGAAGGAAGCCGACGCGGCGGAGGTGGACGCCCGCCTCACCGCGTCCGGCCCGGATATCAAACTCGCCGCCTCACGGTTCTAATCCGGGATCGGGGCGCAAAAGAACTGCGTTAACCACAGAGAACACAGAGAACACAGAGTGGTGCTGATTTTGTGGTCTCATGTCCGGGCATCGGAATCAGGGGCATGAGACCACATCATCAGATTGTTCTCTGTGTTCTCTGTGTCCTCTGTGGTTACTGGGCAGTTGCACTTTTATGGCCTGTCAGCGGCCGATCTTCGCCCGCTTGTATGCCTCCCACTCCTTCGGCGCGAGCTCCATCGTCCGGGTGAGCCGGAGCCGGCCGTCGGTGAAGCCCGGCTCATCGGGAACCGGGATCTCGTACTCCACCAGCGTTCCATCCCGCGCGTCGGTCCAGAGCAGGCCGGTGGTGTTCGCCAGCCCGGGACCCCCGATGCGGTAGCGGCGGGTGTCTCGGCCGTCGCGGCGTTCCCGCTGCTCGAAGGCGACCTCGACCGGCCCGAGATCCCCGAATCCGATCTCGTCGTCCGCGTACACCACGTCCATTCGGGCGAACACGAACCCGGCGTCGGGATCCTGGAGGTGGGGTAGCGCGACGCCGAGGCCGGCGAAATCGAAGTCGTAACTGTGCCAGGGCCACATGCGCACCGGGATCGCGCTGTCGGGGAGAAACGACACGCGGATCGCCGCCGGAATGGTGTCGGTGGCGAGGGTTCCCTGCGCCACATCGGGCTGATCCCGGCGTAGCCGCCGCGAGTCGAACCCGCGGATCGAATAGCGCTCCCAATCGAGCGTAGCGGCCACCAGTGTCGCCACGTCGCCGCCGGAATCCCATTTGAGAGACTCGAGGCGATCCAGCGCGGCGACGTACACCGTCACCTGGCTCGGGTGCGTCCCGTCGCGGTTCGATTTGACGTACTCGTAGGCCCGCCCCACCGGGACCCGGGCCGAGTCGAACGTGAAGGCCGCAACCTGCGCGCCCGCGGGCGTCGTCAAGCCGAGTAGCGTGATCCCCAGGCTGGTGAGTCGTGGCATGCGGGCTCCGGTCAGTGCGGTCACATGGTCGGCACGAACATGATGTGCGCGCGCGGCGTGCCGGCCGACATGATCCACGGTGCACCGGGGGCCGGCGTGGCGGGGAGGCCGGTGGTTTCCGGCGTGGCGAAGGGCACGTACACGACGAACAGCGACTTGGCGCCGGTCACGGCGCCGGTCGCCGAGTCGAGGCTGCCGCCGAACAGCGAATACAGCGCGGCGGGCCCGCTTGGCAGCGTCAGCGTGCCCGCGCGCACCTCCGCGAACCGCGCGCTGTCCACCGGCTCACCCGCGACTCCGCTGGCCCGGAGCGCCCGCCCCCGAGCCATGAAGGGCTCGAGCGAGCGGTGGTAGCAGGCGGTGTGGAACTCCTTCTGCGCGGGGTTGGGCGCGAGGCAGACCATGGCGCCGGTACCGGCCCGGAGTGTGCGCAGCTGGCCGTCCGCTCCGTAGCCGAGGACGGTGGCGTCCGCCCGCAGTTCGGCGGGCGCAGGCAGCACCGCCGCCGCGATCTGCTGGGTGGCACGGAGCGGGGTCTGGGCAGCGAGCGGCGTGACGGCGGGCAGCGCGAGCGGGGCGAGCGCCAGCCATCGGCGGGCGGATGTCATGATCGCTTCCTCGACGGGAGAGTGAGGGTGGAGAACCGCGGAGGGTCGAACATCGGTTCAGTCCGCCGGCGCCACGACCGCCGGCGCAAACGAGATCGTCGCGGTGTATCCCTCGGCCGTGATCAGCGCCCCGAGCAGCGCGCGCGCACTCTCCTCAGCGTGCCGCTCGAGCCCCAGTTCCTCCGCCGAGCGGCCGAGCTGCCGGCGTGCCTCGCGGAAGATCGCGTCGCGGTCGGCCGGGCGGAACGGATTCCAGAGGCCGCTCCGTTCGTCGTACGTGCGAAGCTCGGTCACCTCGATGCCGAGCACGCGGGCCGGCGGCAGCACGATCTCCACGTGCCGCCGCACCGAATCGATCCGCACCTCGGGCCGGGGATCGAGATCGATTCCGGCGGTGACCCGGGCCGTCGCGACGACGAGCGACCGCTTGGTGGAGCCGAGCCGCCGGTTCTCGTACGTCACGACGTCGCGCACCGTCGTCTCGCTGGTGACGAGCTGGGCCACGGACTTGAGTCGTTCCACGACGAGCGCGTGCGACATCGCGCCGCGTCTCGCGCCGCCGAGCAGGCCGCCTCGCCCGCCGCAGCGGCTGCCCGCCATCCAGGCGCCCAGCGCCACCAGGAGCATCACCGCGAGCCAGCGCCCGCGGGTCACACGCCGAGCTCCGCCGTTCCGCTCAGGAGCCGGGGCGCGGCGCCCGGCACCAGCCGGCCGGTGTGATCCAGAATTCCCATGCGCTCGAGCCAGGCCTCGAACTCGGGCGCCGGCCGGAGCCCGAGCAGCCGGCGCACGTAGAGCGCGTCGTGGAACGAGGTGCTCTGATAATGGAGCATGACATCGTCCGCGCCGGGCACCCCCATGACGTAGGTGCAGCCCGCGGCGGCGAGGATCGTGAGCAGGGCGTCCATGTCGTCCTGGTCAGCCTCGGCGTGGTTGGTGTAGCAGACGTCGCAGCCCATCGGCAAGCCGAGGAGCTTGCCGCAGAAGTGGTCCTCGAGGCCGGCGCGGATGATCTGCTTGCCGTCGTAGAGATACTCCGGCCCGATGAATCCCACCACCGTATTCACCAGGAGGGGCCGGTACCGCCGGGCCACACCGTACGCGCGTGCCTCGAGCGTCTGCTGGTCCACGCCGTGGTGCGCGTCGGCGGACAGCGCGCTCCCCTGCCCCGTCTCGAAATACATGAGCCCCGCATCGTCCCCGCCGCGCCCGAGCCCGCGCGCGGCGTCATGCGCCTCGTCGAGCAGCGACAGCGTGACCCCGAAGCCGGCGTTGGCGGCCTCGGTCCCCGCGATAGACTGGAACACGAGATCGATCGGCGCGCCGCGATTGAGTGCCTCGAGCTGCGTGGTCACGTGGGCGAGCACGCAGCTCTGCATCGGGATGTCCCACCGGCGGCGCAGCCGGTCCAGCATCTCGAGCAGCGCGCGGACCGTCTCGGGGCTGTCGGTCACGGGGTTGATCCCGACCACCGCGTCGCCCGACCCGTGGAGGAGCCCGTCGAGCATGCTCGCCGCGATGCCGCGCGGATCGTCGGTGGGGTGGTTCGGCTGGAGCCGGGTGGAGAAGCGGCCTTCGAGTCCGATCGTGGTGCGAAAGCGGGTGACCACGCGACACTTGCGCGCGACGAGCGCCAGGTCCTGGAGCCGCATGATCTTCGAGACGGCGGCGGCCATCTCCGGCGTGAGGCCGGGCGCGAGCCGCGCGAGCGCGGCTGCGTCGCAGTCATAGGCGAGCAACCAGTCGCGGAATCCGCCGACGGTGAGGTGCGCGACCGGGGCGAAGGCGTCGCGGTCGTGCGAATCCGCGATCAGCCGGGTGACCTCATCGTCCTCGTACGGCACGACCTGCTCCTGGAGCAAAGCGTCGAGCGGGAGATCGGCCAGCGCCATCTGCGCGGCCACCCGCTCCTCGGCGGACTCGGCCGCGATGCCCGCGAGCGCGTCGCCCGAGCGTTGCGGCGTCGCTTTCGCGAGGAGGGTCTTCAGGTCACTGAAGGTGTAACGGATCGAGCCGACGGTGTGGGCCAGCATTACGGTCTCCGCTGGGCTCCGGGCGTTCTCTAACGAACCACAAAGAGAGGAAGAACACGAAGGGCGACCGACGATGACCGTGATGGTACGGCGCCTTCGCGTCCTTCCTCACTTTGTGGTTCAAACATCTGCGATTCGATCACGTCAACGACCGAAGGAGCTCGATCATGCGTAGGTCCCAGGGATCGGGAGAGTCATCTTCGTTCGGAATCGCCGGATTCTCCTGGGGCGTTTCGAGAATGAGCGGCACGCCGCGCGAGCGCTCGTCGGCCAGCAGCCAGCGGAACGGCTCCATCCCTATCGTTCCCTCCCCGATGAGCTGGTGCCGGTCGAAGTTGGATCCCAGCGCGCCGGTGCTGTCGTTGAGGTGAAAGAACGACGGCGCGCCGCCGGCCGCCCGCTGGAAGTCGTCGAGCACGCGGCCGAGCGCGCTCGCGGATTCCGCGATGTCGTGCCCCGCGGCGTAGAGATGACAGGTGTCGAGCCCATAGCCGATCCGCCCGCGATGGCGGTCGGGGACGAGATCGAGAATCGCCCCGACCTCGGCCGCGGTGCGGCCCAGCGTGGCGCCGGCGCCCGCGGTGTTCTCGACCCAGAGGCAGGTGGCGCCCGGAACCGCGTCGAGCGCCCGCGTCATCGCCGTCGCCACCCGTTCCACGCCACCCGCGCGATCGCCGTCGGTGGCCGCCCCCGGATGAAAGCAGACGCCGCCGACGCCGAGCGCCGTGGACCGCTCGAGCTCCTTGAGCAGTCCGGCCGCAGCCCGGACGCGCTTCTCCTCGTCGGACGCCGCGAAGTTGAGCACGTACGCGGCGTGCACCACCACGTTCCGCAGCTCGAGCCCGCACTCGTCGAGGGCGCGCCGGAAGCGGTCGATCCGCTCGGGCCGGATGGACACCTTGTCGCCGTAGTACTTCGGGATGGCGCTGAAGATCTGGACCGCGCGCATCCCCGTGCGCGCCGCGCGCCGCACCGCCTGGTCGATCCCGCCGTTGTCGATGGTGTGTGCGCCGAGAAGGTGCGACATGTCAGGCCCAATCTAGCCCGGCGGCGCCCGCCGCCGCTCCTGTGGCGCGGGTCACAGCGGCCCTGCCGCGTTCCCCCCACCATCGGACATGCACACGCTCGCACTCCGTCGCACGGCCCGGTCGACCACGCCGGCCCTTGTGTTTGCGGCGCTCGCCCTGGCGGGGCTGCTCGCGCTCGCCGCCCGTGAGCTGGCACGGGTCCGCCGCCGGGCCCGGCGCCGCGCCCTGCTCGCC
>JBOHSN010000026.1:0-40914 GCA_050733215.1 Gemmatimonadales bacterium | reverse complement strand
GTGCTGGATCGCAACGGCGTGCCAGAACGCTACCGAAGCTGGAAGGACACCGTGAACGTGCCCAAGCACGAGACGGTGCGCTTCATCGTGCGGTACGACGATCACCCGGGCCTGTGGATGTTCCACTGCCACATCCTGAGCCACGAGGATCACGGAATGATGGGCATCCTCGAGGTCAGATGAGACGGGCATCCACGCTCGCCGTTCTCTGGGTCGCGTCTCTGGGGCTGCATGCGGCTTGCGCCGCGCCCCCCGGGGCGGCGCCCGAAGCTGCCCGCCCGCAGACGGGCGATGCCCTGTACGCGCAGGTGCTTCGCGGGCGTCGGCTGGTGATCGGCCACGCATGCGGCGGCTGCCACGGGGGGATGGCGAATCCAGCGTCGGAGCGGTGGCTCGCGGGCAATCCGGGCGACACCCTGAGGGTCGGCGCGCTGAGGGCCTGGCCGCGGAACCTGACGCCGGACCGGGAGACGGGCCTGGGCCGGTTCACCGAGCGGCAGATCTTCAACGCGCTGCGCTACGGTCTGCGGCCGAGCGCGACGCCGGACGTCGAGATCACCTCGTCGGTGCCGGGACGCGGGAACCACCCGGTGAATCCCAACTATCTGTCGCCCGCCATGCCCTGGGTGTTCTGGCGCTACATGTCCGATCAGGAGCTGCGCGACATCTCGGCGTACCTGAAGCACGGCCTCAAGCCGGTGAGCCACCGGGTCCCGGACAGCGAGGCGCCGGCCGATCTCTGGGCGAGCGAGTTCACCGTGGAGAAGATCGGCACCCACGTCCTGCCGCCGTTTCCGACCGCGTACGAGGAGCTCCGGCTCAAGGCGAAGCGGGAGCAGGTGCTCCGCGGCCGCAAGTGGGTCGCAGCCCACGCTTGTGGGGCCTGCCACGGCGGCGCCGTGAGTCCCGAACGGGACGGGTGGCTCGTGGGGATGCGCGAGGAGGAGGCGTCATTTGCCGTGGAATTCCGGATCGGGCCGTTCCGGACCCGCCCGCGCAACCTGACGCCGGACAACACCACGGGGATCGGTCGGTTCAGCGAGCGGCAGATCTTCAACGCGCTCCGGTTCGGGCTCCGGCCCGGCGAAACGGCAGATGTTGAGATCACCTCGACGACGCCTGGTGAGGGCAACCATCCGCTCCACCCGAAGTACCTCGCGCCGCCGATGCCCTGGCCCCAGTGGCGCCACATGTCCGACCCCGAGCTGTGGGACATCGCGGCGTACCTCAAGTACGGCGTGAGACCGGTGCGCAACCGGGTGGAGGACAGTGAAGGACCGCCCGACTTCTGGGCCGGTGAGTATGCCGACGAGAAGTACGGCCCGTATCCCGCCCCGCCGTTCCCGACGGAGAACGAGCGAATTCCCTGAAGGCAGCGAATTCCCCGAAGGCGATGTCCGGTTCCGGCCGGAGAATGCGTTCTGCCTGACGCCGGCGGTTCACGCCGTCGGCCGGCCACGATCGGCATCGGAGGACACCCCAATGGCGCTGCTGTCCGGAAGGGCCCGAGCATATCCCGCGACTGCCACTCTGGCGCTCGCTTTTACGCTGCCGTTTGTCGCCTGCGACGGCGACAGCGGCGTCGGCCCACCTCCCGATGGAGCGATCCAGGTAACCGCCGCCACCGCCGGCCAGCAGCTCGATGCGGACGGCTACAGCGTCCAGGCCGCGGGTCAGAGCCGGGCGCTCGACGTCAACGCCTCGACGGTTTTCAGCGACCTCGCGCCGGGCGACTACAGCGTCGAGCTCACCGGCGTGCAGGTCAACTGCGCCATAGCCGGCACCAACCCGCGGAGCGTCACGGTTACCGCGGGCCAAACCGCCCAAACGACTTTCGACATCGCGTGCGGACCCCCACCGGAGCGGATCGCGTTCGCCACCGACCGCGACGGCAACTTCGAGATCTACGCGATGAACCCCGACGGCACCGGGCTCATCCGGCTCACCAACCATCCGGCGCGAGAGGTCGACCCCGACTGGTCGCCCGACGGCTCGAGGCTCGTGTTCGAGAGCGACCGGGATCAGCCGGCCGAGTACTCGGATCTCTACGTGATGAACGCGGACGGGACAGGGCTCACCCGGCTCACCGACGATCCAGCCTGGGAAGGCGAGCCCGCGTGGTCGCCCGACGGGACCAGGATCGCGTTCTCGGCTGAAAGCAACGGCGGCTACGACGTGTTCGTCATGAACGCCGACGGCACCGGTGTCACCAATCTCACCAACAGCCCCGAGCTCGACTTCAGCCCTGCCTGGTCGCCGGACGGTGCCCGGATCGCGTTTACCCGCGTCGAGGGCATAGGGGGAGAGATCTACGTGATGAACGCCGACGGGACCGGCGTCATCAACCTGACGAACCACGCCGGTCCCGATAATTGGCCGGCGTGGTCCCCGGACGGCAGCAAGATCGTCTTCGCGAGCAATCGCGAAGGAAACACCATCGGCAACAACGTCGACATCTACGTCGTGAATGCCGATGGGACCGGCCTTACCCAACTCACCCAGGACCCCGCATTCGAGCGGGAGCTCGTCTGGTCTCCCAACGGTGACAGGATCGCGTTTGTGACGGACCAGGATGGCAACCGGGAGATCTACGTGATGAACGCCGACGGGACGGGGCCGACGAATCTCACGAGCCACTCGGCATTCGACATGACGCCGGCGTGGTTGTGGTGAATGGAGCTCGATATGAACCCGAAACACTCAAAGACGCTCGGCCCGACCGCCCTCCTGCTCGCGGCTCTTGCCCTGGCCGCCTGCGGCGAGGGGGGTGGCCTCACCGACCAGACGCCGCCCCCGCCCGATGATCCCCCGGACGATGGCGGCGAGCCACCCGCGCCCAATGTAGAGGGCTACACGATCTACGCGGTCACTCTGGACAACCGGCTGCTTCTCTTCGGCTCGGAGAATCCCGGCACGATCGCCCGAACCGTGAACATCAGCGGGCTGCCGTTCCTGAACCGGATCGTGGGACTCGACTTCCGTCCGTCCAACGGCAAGCTGTACGGCGTCGGCAACGACAGCCGGGTCTACACCCTCGACCCCGCCACCGGCGTGGCCACTCCCGTGAGCCCCACCAGGTTCGAGCCGCACATCTTCGGCTTTTTCGACGTCCACTTCGGGATGGGGTTCGATCCGGTGACCGAGCGGATCCGTCTCATCGCGGCGGAGTCGGGGATGAACTGGTCCATCGGCCCGGACGACGGCGTCGCGGTCCGGGGCAAGGACGTCAGTTACGCGGCGGGAGACCCGAACGAAGGCCACAAACCCGCGATCCTCGGACTGGCCTACACCCCCCCGGGCGCCGCCACGGCACGAGCCGGCTCCCTGCGCGGGCTCAGCGCGCGCCTCGGACCTCAGGACCTGTGCGAGGACCTGATGTGGGCGATTGACGCCGAGCTGGCCGAAATCATCGGATCGTGCGACCCGGACGAGGGGGACTTCACCTCGTTGGGACCCCTGCAGGGAATCGCTGGAGTCGGTCTGGTCTTCAACTGCGGCGAGGTGAAGTTCGACCCCGAGGGAAACCTCTACGCCGCCGTGCTGTGGCGCGACCACACGCTGAAACTGCGGGTCTCGCTCTTCCGCATCGATCCCGAGACCGGTGAGCTCACCAAGCTACGCGACCTGCCGGACGTGTCGCCCATCCAGGCCCTCGCCTTCGACTTCACCGTGCCGTTTCAGCCCGCGCTTCGGCCCAAGCCTGCGGCGGCATCGCTGTCGCTGGCGCCGGCTGCAGCCGGGGGTGTTCCAGCGCCGCCCGGCAGCGGCGAACTGGCATCGTGCGCCGGCGAGTCCCGGTGACGCGCCCGCTCATTGAGAATCGAGGTCCCTATGACGTTCGACGCGCTGACGACACCCGGCACCATTCTCGCCGTCGCGCTCGCCGCGCTCGCGGCTCCAGTGCTCTTCCGCTCCCGCCGCCCGGCCGACACCGTCGAGCCGGAAGCTGGCGGCGGCACGGGGGAGCTGCCGGGCTGCGACGCCGACCGGTGCCGCTGGAAGGTGCACGTCGTCGGCGTAGCGCACCGCCGGTGCACGGTCGTCGTGTCCGGAAGGCCGGTGCACCTCAAGCGAGGCGATCTCCTGCTGGCGCTGCGGCCCACGGCGGGCGAGTCAACCTCCGTGGATCTCCCGCACGCTTCGTAGCGCGCGTCTCCACGGCGCCGGCCTGGGGCCTCAGGCGTGCACGACGGAAACGCCGTACCGCTCGAGCGCCCGGTCCCGGCTCACCAGCGTGAGTCCCTCTTCGGCCGCCTGGGCGACCAGCAGCCGATCGAACGGGTCGCGATGGACCGGCGGAAGACTCGCGACCCGAGTCGCGTGCCTGAACGTCACCGGCAGCTCCAGAAAACCTGAATCCGCGGCGGCCTGCTCCACTGTGCGCGTGGGCCTGAGCCGCCCGAGGGCGATCTTGATCGCGACCTCCCAGGCGGAGGCCGCACTCACGTATACCTCATCGGCCTCCCGAATGGCGCGGCGCGCCGGAGCGGAAAGCCGCTGGCCTTCGTCCCACCAGATCAGCACGTGCGTGTCGAGGAGCAGGTTCACGCCTGCCCCTCGAATGCGGCCAACACCTCGTCTGGCAGCGGGCGGTCGAACGCGCGCCCGACCTTCCACTTTCCCTTGCCCTTGCCGGGCAGCCGCAGTGCCCTGCGATCCTCGATCGGTACCAGCCGCGCCCGCGCCCGCCCCGACTTGGCAATGACGATCTCCTCACCTGCCGCGGCACGATCCACGAGACGAGACAGATGCGTCTTGGCCTGATACAGGCTGACGGTTTCCCGTACGACCCGCTTGCGCCCCATCGGCACCCTCCCGCCATCAATCTCATCCACTTGACCAAATTGGTCAAGGAGCCGAGCTGCGCTCGAGGAGGCGCTACAGGAGTTCGATTCTTTCAGCGCGCCCTGAGCCGTCCGCGGGTCGGTTTCAACCTTAGCCGATCGGCGCCAAGCGCGTGCACAGGGCGGTGCGGCGCAGGGTCAGAGGGGCGCGTTAGAACGCGGGGAGGAGACCAGGAGCGTCGGTTTGCTGCCGGGCTCCGACCAACGCGTTCGGAAGCGCCCTGGCGACCCTGCGCCGCACCGCCCTGTGCGCAACCGCCTACGCCGTGAGTGCCCGCACGCGGCCGTGCTCCCGCGACGGGGCACTCGCCCCGCGCGGGTTCGCGAAGATCCCCGGAATCCGGGTCCCGCAGTCGGGACAAGAGCCCGACGTCCCGATCCGGTTGGACAGAATGTGGTAGCCGAATCGCTCGATCAGCGGCGCCCGGCAGCCGGGGCACCAGGTGTGCTCCCATCGCCCCACCGCGCCCGGCAGGTTGCCGGCGTACACGAAGTTGAGCCCCTCCTCCGCCCCGATCTCGCAGGCCCGGACCAGCACGTCCGCGGTCGTGTTCCCCATCCCCCAGAACTTGTAGTCCTCATGGAACGCGGTGAGGTGCCAGGGAATGTCGCGGTCCACCGCTGAGATGTACCGCGCCGCCTCGCGCAGCTCCGCGGGATCGTCCGAGAATCCGGGGATCACCAGCGTGAGCACCTCGAGCCAGATGCCCCGCTCGTGCACCAGCCGGATCGCGTCCAGCACGTGGCCCAGCACGCCGCCGAGCTGGCGGTAGCGCCGGTCGTTCATCGTCTTGAGGTCGATCTTGTAGCAGTCGGCCAGCGGCCGGATGAAATCGAGCGCCTCCGGCGTGGCATTGCCGTTGGAGACGAACCCGGTCACGAACCCGTGGGGGCGCGCCACTGCGAAGATCTCCGCCGCCCACTCGGCCGTGATGAGCGGTTCGTTGTACGAGCTCACGATCAGCCGCGCGTCCTGCCGCTCGCCCAGCGCTACCAGTGCCTGCGGCGTGACGTCGACGGCAGCCGTGGTGGCCGCCTCGTCCCGGAGCGACTGCGACGTGACCCAGTTCTGGCAGTAGCCGCAGTGGAAGTCGCAGCCCAGCATGCCGAAGGTGAGTGCGTTGGCGCCGGGCAGCACGTGGAAGAACGGCTTCTTCTCGACTGGGTCGCACTGGATGCCCGCGGCATACCCGTGGGGGACGCGGAGCCGCCCGGCCTCGTTGTAGCGGACCCGGCAGATGCCGCGGCGACCCTCCCGGATCAGGCAGCGGTGGCCGCAGGCCACGCAGCGCACTGCCCCGCTGGCGAGCGGGTGGTAGAGCTTGCCCTCTACGGTGCGGCGGTCGAGATGGGCGGCGAGAGTATCCGGCATTGACATCACCGCCTGAAAGATATGCATTAGCCCCGTGCTCGACCGACGCTTCGGGTTGCGCCAGGCCAGGACTTCGGTCAAGACCGAGCTGCTCGCCGGTGCGACGACCTTCGCCACCCTGTCCTATATCATCTTCGTGCAGCCGGCCGTGCTCGCCGGCGCCGGGATGGACTTCGGGGCGGTGATGGCGGCGACCTGCGTCGCGAGCGCGTTCGCCACCGTGCTGATGGGGCTCCTCGCCAACTACCCGATCGCGGTGGCGCCGGCGATGGGTCACAACTTCTACTTTGTCTACGCCGTGACTCAGCTCGGCGTACCGTGGCAGGTGGCCCTGGGCGCCGACTTCCTCGCCGGCGTGCTCTTCCTTCTCCTCGCGGGGTTTCGATTCCGCGAGGCGGTGATCGACGCGATTCCCGATCCGCTCAAGGCAGCCATTCCGGTGGGCATCGGACTCCTCATCGCCTTTGTCGGAATGCAGTGGGGCGGGATCGTGGTGGACAATCCGGGCAGCCTCGTGCGGTTGGGCCGGCTCACCAGCCCGGCCGCGCTGCTCGCGCTGGGCGGGTTCGCGGTGATCGCCGTGCTGCACCTCCGCCGCGTGCCGGGCGCGATCCTGATCGGGATCGTCGCCACCACCGTGACCGGTGTCCTGCTCGGCCTGTTCCGATATCAGGGGATCGTCGGCCGGCCGCCGTCGCTCGAGCCGACGCTGCTCGAGCTCGACGTGGTTGGGGCGCTCAGGGCCGAGTACATCGAGATCGTGCTCGTGTTCCTGTTCCTGGCTCTCTTCGACACGGTCGGCACGCTGATCGGCGTGGGCAGCCAGGCAGGATTTCTCCGGGACGGCAAGCTGCCCCGAGCCGGCCGAGCGCTGCTGGCCGATGCCGCGGGTACCACCGCGGGAACGCTGCTGGGCACCCTCGACCGTGACGGCGTACATCGAGAGCGCGGCCGGGGTCGCGGCTGGAGGGCGCACCGGACTCGCGAATCTTGCGACGGCCGCCCTGCTGCTCGCGTCGCTGCTCTTCTACCCCTTGGCGAGGCTGATGGGCGGCGGGGTCGAGGGTCCCGATGGCACCACGCTCTACCCCGTGACCGCCGCCGCGCTGATCACGATCGGATCTCTGATGCTGCCGAACGTCGCCCGGGTGCGCTGGGACGATCCGAGCGACGCCATTCCTGCCTTCCTCACCATCATCACGATGCCCCTCGCGCTGAGCATCGCCGACGGCCTTGCATTAGGCTTCATCAGCTATGCCGTGCTCAAGGCGCTGTCGGGCCGGGCACGGGAGGTAAGCTGGCTGGTGTATCTCCTCGCAGCACTCTTTCTGCTTCGCTTCGCGCTGACGTAGGACCGTTCCATGACCACTGCGAGTCTCCGGGTGCGCGCCACCTATCTGGTGCGGGCGGATGCCGGCGCGATCGAGGCGCGCGCTGAAGCCCTCCTCCTGGAGCAGACAGTGGAGCTCCCCCGGACCGCCCTTCGGGACCCCACGGCACGAGAGCGAGTGCTGGGCGACGTGGAGCGCATCGAGCCGCACGACCCTGGACGCTACCGGGTCCTTATCGCGCAGCCGCTCGCGACGACCGCGCTCGACCCGGCACAGCTCCTGAATGTCGTCTTCGGAAACTCGTCGCTCTGGCCCGATGTCGTGCTCGACGACGTGGACCTCCCGGTGCCCCCTACGATTGGCTGCCTCTCGCGGTCGGCGGCAGCACTCCATTCAACCGGAGGTAGACCGCGAGCTGGCTGTAGTGCCCGCCCCACTCCTCCACCGCGCCGAACATCGCCTGCGCGCGGGTGATCTCGCTGCCGAAGTATGCCACCTTCATTCCCAGCTTCGAGTCATTGACCTTCGCCAGCACCGATTCGCAGAACTGGAACGTTTCCCTGAGCCGCTGCACGAGTTGCGGCTTCGGGGCTCCGGCCGGCAGCTCGGACCGCTTCGGCGCGGCTGCCCCGCCGATCTGCGCGCAGACGTAATCGTTGCCTTGAGCGACATGGAGCACGATCTGGCCGGCGCTCATCTGTGCCGGGGTCGGCTTGAAGCCGTACTTGTCGGCCGGCAGCGCCTCGGCCGCTTCGACGAAGTTCCCGGCGACGCGCCGGGCGATCGAGCGTACGGCATCGGAGACGGGCGTGTCCGGATCCGGCATCGCGCCCGTGGTCGAGAGGCAGCAAAGGGCGAGCGCCGTAAGTAGTAGCGGGGTTGTCATGCGGGTACTCCTGGTGCGGCGAGGGGGGCGAGGGCGTGCGGCATAGTGCTACCGTTCGAAAAGTGCCGCTGTGTTCGCGGAGCGTCCAGCCGTTACCGTACGCATCCGCCGGCGCCCCAGCTGAGCCGCTTCAGCGGCGCTCGAGCCGAACCGTCCACCCCTCCAGCAGCGTCGCCGGTGCCTGCGCCGGGCTATCATCAAACCGATGCGCACCACGGACTTCGACACCCTGATGAGGTTACTCGCCGCCCTGCTGCTTGTGGCGCCCCCGACGGCGCGGCTGGCCGGCCAGACCTCGACGCCCGACTCGGCCTCGGCGCTCTCTGCCCCCGGCATCTCCCAAGCCCTCGCAGGTCACCGAGCCGCCACCGTCCACGACGTCCACTACGACCTTGCGATGGATCTCACCCCGCTCGACAGCGCGGTCGGCCGGGTGACAGTCCATTTCCGGCGCTCCAGCCAGGCCGGCGACGCCATCCTGGACTTCCGCGGCCGCTGGCTCACCCAGGCCCTCGCGAACGGCCGCCCGCTCCCGCCCGGCGCCGCCCGGAACGGCCACATCGTGGTCCCCGCCGAGCTGCTCCGACCGGGCGAGAACACGCTCGAGTTAAGCTTCGTCGCCGACATCGCGCCGAGCGGCGCCAGCATCATCCGGAGCCACGACCCGTCCGACGGGAGCGACTACCTGTACACGTTGCTCGTGCCCGCCGACGCGCACCAGCTCTTCCCCTCGTTCGATCAGCCGGACCTGAAGGCGCGGGTGGGGCTTACCCTCACCGTGCCGCGCGGATGGTCCGTGGTCGCGAATGGAGCGATCGGGGCGGTAGACACAGTGGGACAGCGGGTCACGACCAGGTTCGCGGAGCCCAGGACTTGTGTGGCAGGTTCCAGCAAGCGCGAGCCGCAGGGGCGAGGGCTCCAGAGGGGCGCCTCAGAGCGAGGCGAGGAGACCCGGGCGGAGTTTGCCCGGGGCTCCGAGCATCGAGCTCTGGAGCGCGCCGGCGGAGCCCTCGCCCCGGCGGGAGCGCCACACCCGGGAGCCTGCCAATTGCGGCCCGCACCGATCAGCACTTACCTGATTGCGTTCGCCGCTGGCCCGTGGGTACAGGCCGCCTCGACTCGCGACGGTCGCACGATCACGGCCTACGTCCGCCGCTCACGCGCACGCGAGGCCGACCTCGACACGCTCCTCGCGCTCAACCACCAGGCGCTCGACTGGATGGAGCGCTACTTCGGCCGAGCGTACCCCTTCGAGAAATACGACTTCGTGGTCGCCCCGGCGTTCCCCTTTGGCGGCATGGAGCACCCCGGCGCCGTCTTCTACAGCGAGGACCGGTTCATCTTCCGCGAGCGGCCCACCCTCCCCCGTCGGCTCGCGCGCTTCTCCACCATCCTGCACGAGGCCGCGCACCAGTGGTTCGGCGACCTGGTCACCATGCGGTGGTTCGACGACCTCTGGCTCAAGGAAGGCTTCGCCACCTTCATCGCCGCCAAAGCGCTCGCCGAGATCGACCCCGCCGCCGACGCCTGGAAGACGTTCTACCTCGGCAACAAGCCCTCGGCCTACGCGGTGGACCAGACCGCCGGCACCCGCCCCCTCTGGCAGGAGCTCGAGAACCTCGACCAGGCCAAGAGCAACTACGGCGCGATCGTCTACAACAAGGCGCCCGCGGTCCTGAAGCAGCTCGAGTACCTGGTGGGCGACAGCGCATTCCAGCTCGGCGTCCGCCGGTTCCTCGATCGGCACGCCTACGCCAACGCGACCTGGCAGGACCTGCTCGGCGCGATCGGCCAGGCGGCAAAGCGCCCGCTCGACCAATTCGGCCGCGACTTCATGCTCCGCCCCGGCATGCCGGTGGTGGAGCAGCAGCTCATCCTGCGCGACGGTCGGATCGCGCGGCTCGCGCTAGCCCAGCGCCCGGCTCAACGGCTCTCGGGCGACACGCCGTGGACCGAGCGCACCGAGGTGATCCTCGCTTACAATGACGGCCCGCCGGTGCGGATCCCGGTCGAACTCAAGGGCCGCGCGACCGAGGTGACACAGGCGAAAGGCAGGCCCGCTCCCGACTTTGTCCTCGCCAACGCGCAGGACTACGGCTACTTCCTCCTCCTCCTCGATTCGGCCAGCGTGCGGAGTCTCGAGAGCGGCGCGCTAAGGCAGGTGGACGATTCGTTCCTCCGCGCCATGCTGTGGGGCAGCCTATGGGACCAGGTGCGGAACTTCCGGATGGAACCGGAACGCTTCGTTCGGCTCGCCCTTCGTGAGCTTCCGAAGGAGCCGGACGAACAGATCGTGCCCTTCGTGCTCTCCCGCCTCGACCGTGCAATCTCGGCCTACCTGCTGCCCGCGAGTCGCGACCGGATCCAACTCGACGTGGAGCGCATGCTCTGGGAAGGCGCGGGCAATCCGAGCCGGTCGTACGGCGTGCGCAAAGCGTACGTGGACGCGTTCGTCGCCCTCGCCGGAACCCCCGAGGGGATCGCGAAGCTCGACGCGCTTTTCTCCGCCGACTCCGTGGCCGGCGAGCCGCTCATGGACCCCACTCGCTGGGAGATCGCCGGGCGGCTCCTCGAGCTCGGCGCGCCTGAGGCCGAAGAGCGCCTCGCCGAGCAGACCAGGCGCGACACTACCCCCGACGGCCAGCGACGAGCATTCATCGCCGGCGCTGCGCGCCCGAGCGCCGACACGAAACAGTCCTACTTCACTCGTTACTTCGCTGATCCAGCTCTGAACGAGGACTGGGCCTCCGGCAGCCTCGGCGCCTTCAACTCCCTCGAGCACCAGGCCCTCACCCTTCCTTATGTACGTCCCGCGCTCGACTCCCTGCATTTCATCCAGGCCAACCGCCGGATCTTCTACCTGGAGAGCTGGCTCGCCGCGTTCCTCAGGGGCCAGGTCGGCGAGCCCGCCCTCCGCACCGTGCGGCGGTTCCTCGACGAGCGCCCTGACCTGCCACTCGATCTCCGCCGCAAGGTGCTCCAGCACAGCGACGAGCTGGAGCGCACCGTCCGGATCCGCGATCGCGCCCGCGCCGCGCCCGCATCCGATTGATCCGGCTCGCGTCAAAACGGCACCGCATCAGCCTCCTCCAGAACCCATCCTGATCCGCCCCTTCTCGGTGCGTTCTTCGTTCGCTGCTCTCCCAGTCTTGACGTGTATACAGCCAGTATATACAGTCCGGAAGCATACGAGTGGGACTCTGCCAAGCGCGAGTCCAATCTGCGGAAGCATGGCGTGGATTTCCTCAACGCCGTCCGCATCTTCGAGGGACCGGTGTTGGAGCGCCAGGACCGGCGGCTCGATTACGGCGAGACCCGTTTTGTGGCACTCGGCAGGGTGGAAGACGCTGTCCTCGCTGTGGTCTGGACGCCACGTGGCTCCGCATTTCGCATCATTTCGGCCCGGGGGCAAACAGAGATGAAAAAGCGGCGTATCGTCAAGTACAACCCGCGAAGGCAGAAGGACCGCACCGACTGGGATCGGCTCCGCCGCCAGACCGATGAGGACATCGCGCGCGCCGTCGCGTCCGACCCCGACGCGGCTCCCATTATGGATGAAGCCTGGTGGCGTGAGGCTCGCCTGGTGCTCCCCGCGACAAAGGTGCCGGTCTCGGTGCGGCTGGACCGGGACGTGCTCGAATGGTTCAAGCAGCAGGGCCCCCGCTATCAATCGCGCATCAACGCCGTGCTCCGCGCCTTCATGGAGGCGCGCCGGAAAGCCGGATGACAGCCAGGCGGTGAAGGACGGATGATGGCAGGCCCCTTCGCGCTCACCGCGTCGAAGGCCAGACGGATCTGGCTGCATGCCCAAAGGCTCGACCAGCCAGCGCCGTTCGGCGACGGAGCGGCGGCGACCCGCGCCGCGGTGGCGCACCTGGGCTACGTGCGGCTCGACACCATCAACGTGATCGAGCGCTGTCATCACCACATCCTCTACACCCGCATTCCGGCATACCAACGCGATCATCTGCGCCAGGCGCAGACGGTCGGCAAGACGGTCTTCGAGTACTGGACCCACGCGCTGTCCTACCTGCCGGCCAGGGACCTGCCGTTCTACATCCGTGCCATGAAACGACACTGGCAGCGCCGGAGCACCTGGTTCACGGCGGTGAAGCAGCAGGACCTCCGCAAGGTGCTGGCCCTCATCAAAAGGCAGGGCCCGCTCACCATCCGGGATATCGACGATCACGTGCTGGTGGAAAGAGACCACCTGTGGGCGAGCCGCAAGCCGTCCAAGCGGGCGTTGCAGCTGGCCTTCTACCGGGGCCAGGTGACCATCAGCCAGCGGACCGGGATGCTGAAAACCTATGAGCTGATGAACCGGCACTTCGGGTGGAAAAGGCCGCCGAGGGCCGCCTCGGAGAAAGAGATCCTGAATTACGTGCTCGACCGAGCGCTGCGATCGCAGGGGGTCGTGAGCCTGGATTCGGTCTGCTATCTCGACCCCCGGCGCAAGCCGGCCATGAGGCGGTTGATCGAAACCAGAATGCGCCGCAAGGAGCTGGTGCCTGTCGCGCTCGAGGGGGGAAGCGAAGCTCGAGCACTGGGCGCGGCCCGAGGCGCTCGATGCTATGGCGGATGGCGCCGAGGAGCTGGTCCACATCTTGTCGCCCTTCGACCCGCTCATCCATCAGCGCAAGCGGGTGCAGCTCTTCTTTGGCTACGAGCACCGCTTCGAGGCCTACGTCCCCAGGGAGAAGCGATTGTTCGGCTACTTTGCCCTCCCCGTGCTCGTGGGAGACCAGATCGTCGCCGCCATCGATCTCAAGGCCGATCGCGAGCGGCAGAAGCTGCTGGTGCAGCAGTGGACTTGGATCGGCAACGGCCCGCGCCGGTCGCGCAAGCAGCGAATCGAAGAAGCGTTGCACCGCTTCGAGCGCTTCCAGCTCGCGCGCTGACCGGCTTGCCAAACCAGCTGCCGCCCTAGTAGGTTGTCAGAAATGACTATGGTCACTTATACCTGACCATCTGGGGGTAGTGATGCCGAAGGCGGCCGATGAAGTAGGGGTTGCCGAGTTCAAGGCCAAGGCGACCAAGCTGTTGCCCCGGGTCGCCCGGACCGGTCGAGTGCTCCGGGTGCTCAAGCGGGGGAAGCTGCTGGTGGAGGTTCATCCGCCCAGGCCCGCCAAGCCGGAGCCGTTCGTGGGACGGGCGCGCGGCACTGCCACGGTGGTCGGCGACGTGCTGAGCCCGATCGCGGAGGACTGGGAGGCGAATGCCGAATAAGCCGGCGGGCCGCGGCCGGCTGGTCCTGGACACCCACGTGTGGATTTGGGCAGTCGAAGGCATGACCGCGAAGCTCGGAGCTGCGGCGGTCACGGCCATCGAGGAAGCGGCCACGGCCTCCGCCCTGGCCGTTTCCGCGATTTCGGTGTGGGAGCTGGCCATGCTGGTCAAGCGGCAGCGGCTCACACTTGCCTCGGCGGTGAGCACCTGGATCGAAGCGAGCCTTCGCCCTCCCGGCGCGCGGATCATTCCGGTTGGGGCCGCCATCGCCCTGGACAGCACTCAGCTTCCCGATTTCGATCACCACCAGGACCCCGCCGACCGCATCATCATCGCGACCGCGCGCCGGTACGGCACATTGCTCACCTGTGATGAATCGGTGCTCGCGTGGGCCCGCGCGCACAAGCACGTTCGAGTCGTCGACGGACGACCGTGAACGCAGGGCTGCGACCTAGCGCTCGACGGTGGTCGCGAGCCGCAACGTAGGCCGGCGTCAGTCGTTGAGGACCGCCAGGAGTGATCGAGGCGGCCAGAGCGGTACCTCTGGCGTGGGCTTTTCAGCTCGGGCGGCGACTGGCTGTCGATCGCTCGCGGCGTCCTGCCGTAGTGAACGCGACCGTCAAGGACTCGCGTCGTGGATGACGTAGTCCCCCGAAATCACGGGGACGTTGAAAAAGAGTGCCGGGCACACGGTCGGCGGCGTCGATGTCGGTGGGAAACCGGCGATCCGATCCGGGCTGCCGTCGATCACGCTAATCAGCTGTCCTTTGCCTTCCAGCGAGGGATCGCTCGACTTCACGATCTCGATCCCGATCGTGGCCTCATTTCCTCTGACGCTCAGACAGGTCACCCGGCTGCGAAGACGGGTGCCGAGCGAGGGAACTTCTGAGGCGATGAAGCCTTTCGGGTCCGCCCCGGTCGCGTCGCTGCGGGCGTTGATGCGAGCCTGGATCACCGGGAACGGGGGGTCAGCACCGATATGTTCGGCTGTACCCTTGACGAAGTCCTGCTTTAGGGGGCCGGCACGGGTAGCTGCGGGACTGCTTGTGCTGGCCGACGGGTAGGTCGGGGCCTGCTCGGAGGTGCAGGCCAAGATCGCCAGTGCTAGGCTGGCGGAGAGGACGGTATGTGATCGCATAAAGAGCCGCTCCTTTCACCCCATGAGCGGGCGGCGATCTTGGGATTTCCTTCGTCGGGGCCGGCGGGTAGTGTCTGGGCGGTGTCGCGGAACAGACGAGGACTCATGACTGCGTCGCCAGCTTTCGCCGGGTTGGCTCTTGTCGAGGTGTCGCGGCTACGGTAGGGCGGCGTACCGGCGCTGTCAAGCAAGTCAGTGGATCCACAGCCAGGGCCGGAGGCGCTTTTCATCGTCACCAAGGGATAGCGGCTGTGGTGCGCGAAGCGCTGCCCCAACTGCACCTCCTACGGACCGACCGCCGCTGAAAACCCCTTCCTCCAACCGGCCGTCGCGACAGCCGCCCAGGCTTCTCCGGGTTGATAGGGAGTAGGCTGCTCCGACGAGCGCGAGTGGCCAGGGCTGGAGCCCCAAGGGAGCACGTCAGAGCGCGCGTCGTCAGGGCGCGAGCGCAACCAACTCTGCAGCGCCCCGCCGGAGCTCCCGGCCTGGCACGAGCGCCATTTACCAACGTCTACTTGACGATGCGGTACTTGAGGTGGGTGACGCCGGGCCCCTCGACCGTGCGGACCGGCTCGAGCCTCACATCCAAGCCGCCGAGGTCGTCGAAGAGCCGGGCACCGCCGCCGAGGAGCAGAGGAACGACGTGGATTTCCATCTCGTCGATCAACCGCGCGGCGAGGTACTGCTGGGCAACGTTGGCTCCACCGCCGAGCGCCACGTCCTTGCCGCCGGCGGCCTTCCTCGCCTGCTTCAGCGCGGACTCGATGCCGTCGGTGACGAAGGTGAAGGTCGTGCCTCCCTGCATCGCCAGGGGCTCGCGGGCGTGGTGGGTAAGCACGAAGACCGGGGTGTGGAACGGCGGGTCGTTCCCCCACCAGCCCTTCCACGGATCCTTGCCCCATGGGCCGGGACCTCCACCGAACATGTTCCGGCCCATGATCGTTGCGCCGAGGTTCTCGAATGCCTCCCGGACCACGTCGTCGTTCGTTCCCGTGTCGCCGCCGCCGCCGTCGCCGTGAATCTCACGAAAACTCTTCAGCTTGAATAGCCAGTCGTGGAGATGGTCGGCTCTTTCCCCAAGCGGGTTATTGACGCTCTGGTTGGGCCCGGCGACGTAGCCGTCGAGCGTCATCGTGATATTGAATCTCAGCCGGCTCATCTCTGCGCACCTCGAGCCGCTTCCTCGTACTCGTCGTGGCGGCGCCACCACTGATAGGGCGGGGATTGTGGGTACCCCTCGGGTGAGTCTTCCCAGTCTTCCTGCCGGCCGAGCGGCGTCAGGTCGAGGAAGGTCCACACGCTGCCGAGCGCCTCGACGCCGCGCCCCGCGGTGAAGTAGGACCGATAGATGTTGGAGCCGTCGCGGAGAAAGACGCTGAGGCCGAACGTCTCGCCTTCGTTGACCGTGAGTCCGAAGTCGACATTGAAGTCGGTCCCGGACGAGGAGAACCACGGGATGGTCCAGCCCATGCGCTCCCGGTACCGATCGATGTTCGCCAGCGGTGCCCGCGACACGAGGGCAAAGGAGGTGTCGCGCGCGTGCAGGTGCGCGAGGTGGCCGACCTGATCCACGAACATCGAACAGCCAGGGCAGCCGGCCTCCGGCCAGCCGTCGACCCCCGGAGCGAACATGAAGTGGTAGACGATCAGCTGGCGACGCCCCTCGAACAGATCGAGCAGGCTCGCCTCGCCGTTGGGACCCTCGAACCGGTAGGTCTTGCCGATGTGGACCATCGGCAGTCTGCGACGCTCCGCGGCCAGAGCGTCCCGGGCGTGGGTAGCCGCCTTTTCCTTTACGAGCATGTGGTCGCGAGCCGCTTGCCACTCCGCGGGCGACACAATCTTGGGAAGCGCCATTGTGCTCTACCTTTCATGCAAGGCACGGGGATACGAAGGAGACGGCCCGTGCTCTCAGATGCTGACCAGACGCCGGACCCCCGCATTATAGCGCGACTGCTCCGCCGCGCGCGTTCCCTGCCCCCGCCTTGCTCATCGCGCCCGCGTTCCCCATCATCGTCGTGAACGGTATCCGCTCGAATAGCGTCAGCGCGTCCGGAATCCTCCATTCCTACCTAAGGTCACAAAGGGGAGCTCATGCGCAGCAGCCGTCGTCAGTGTCTCCAGGACGGAGCGCTCGCCGTCCTCGGCGCCGGTTTCCTCTCTCGCGTCGAACGCGTGGCCGCCTTGCAGGCCGACGCCCATCCGGCAGCCCCGGCACCACCCTCATTGCGCAGCGTGCTGAGCGGACAGGCGACGGGCAACAGCGAGGCCCTCCTGCTCGCGCCGACGCCAGGCGCGGAGGGCCCACCACCCCCAGCCCGGTACGACCGGCTGCCGCTCCAGTGGAACAAGACCGCGGTCCAGCGCTTCAAGGACAAGCTCCGCGCTCGCGACATCCAGGCCTTCCTCATCCGCGATCCCTTGAACATCACCTATCTCACCGGCTACTGGCACACCACCACCGAGCGCCCGCAAGCGGTCTTCATGAACCAGGGCGACGCCGACCCGTGGTTCTTCTACCCCGCACTCGATCGCGACATCGTGAAGAGCTGGTGGTTCGGCGACGGGCGGATGTACTTCGATTTCCTGCACGCCGACGAGGCGTTCCCCCACCAGGGCTCGGTTCAATCGGGCGACCCCATCGACCTGCTCGAGTTCATGCTCCGGGGGATCAAGCACAAGGGCGTCGACGGGGACCGGATCGGGCTCGACGGCGAGCTGTACCCCTCGGAGCAGGCCAAGGCCGAAGACGTGCTCCCGAAGACCAAGTGGGTCAACGTCAAGGACGTGTTGCTGCGCATGCGGCAGATCAAGACCCCGGAGGAGCTCGCCCTCTGGCGGCGGGCCTACGTCTACTTCGATCGGGCCCATGCCTTTGCTCGAGACTACATCCTGACGCACGGAACCGACGTCACCGACTATGAGGTTGCGGCGGCGACTGAGCTGTGGATCAACGACCAGGTCTACCGCGATCTCGAGCTGGCGGGCGGCGCGGCCCATCATGGGGTCTCGAGCGCGGTCCAGATCGCGGTGCGCGCTGGACCGGTGACCGCCTATCCGCACCCGAACCAGCCCTACTTCAACCCCATCGGCCGCAACATGGCACTCCAGGTCGCGGGCATCGCGCGGATCGGCGGGTACGGGCACGAGAACTATCGGGCGTTCGTCATCGCCGATGCCGCCGGCCGATTCGATCCGCACATGAGCAAGCTCTGGGAGGTGAGCCGGGGGTGCTGTGACCTCCAAGTCGAGCTCTCCAGTGAAGGCGTGGCCTGCTCCCACGTCGCGCGCCGGATTCACCAGTACCAATTGAAGGAAGGAGTCCAGCGCTACGTGTACCACCGTCCGGCGCACGGCGCCGGCACCGAGGGACACCAGGCACCCTATCTCGCGCTGGGCGACTACACGATGCTGCGTCGGAACATGTGCTTCTCGCAGGAGCCCGGATTGTACGATCCCGAGCACGGATGCGGCTTCAACTGGAGTGATACGGTCGTGGTCGGCGACCGATCGGGCTGGCGAATGAGCCTGGTGCCGTACAGCAAGGAGTGGTGCTGGCTCAAGCTCTAGCCGCCACGCGCGGCGCGCGCTTACGATTGACCGCGCTTCGCCGTCGGCGGAAGGAGTCCATTCATCCGGAGATAGACGGCGAGCTGGCTGTAATGGCCACTCCAGTCCTCGACTGCAGCGAACATGGCCTGCGCCCGGGAGATCTCGCTGTCCCCGAAGTACGGCACCTTCGTTCCCAGGTTCGAGTCGTTCAGCTTGGCGAGCGCCGACTCGCAGAACTGGAATGTCTCCCGCAGCCGGCGGACCAGCTTCGCTTTCGAGGCTCCCGCGGCCAACTCGGAGCGCTTCGGCGCCGGTACCCCGCCGATCTGCGAGCAGAGGTAATCGTTTCCTTGAGCGACGTGGAGGATGACCTGGCCGACGCTCATCTGTGCCGGAGTCGGCTTGAAGCCGTACTTGTCGGCCGGCATCTCCTCGGCCGCGGCGACGAGGTTCTTCGCGAAGCGCTGCGCAATCGAACGTAGGGCGTCAGAGACCGGCGCCGCTGGATCCGGCGCCGCGCCGGTCGCCGAGAGGCAACAGACGGCGAGCGCCGTGAGTTGAAGCGGGGCTCTCATTGCGGGACTCCAGGGAGTTGATTGCTGCTCAACCTGATACCGGCGCCGCCCTTCGCAAGGGGTAGGGCAGCCTGGGCCCGCGCTAGCTGCCCGACACGTCGGACGCGGACCGACGCCAGCCCGCCAGGAACTGGACCGGGGACCTTCCGTGTTTGCCCATAGTAGAGATGGAGCCGATGCACCATCGTGCTTCACGAACGCACCGGGTGAGCGTCTACCGGAGCGTGCTGGTGCAACTGACCGATGGAGGAAGGTCGTATGTCGATGTCGCTGCTGTTGCTGGCTGCCTACGGGTTGACCGCCGCCCCTGCCCCCGCCGCGGCCACGAGAGCCCAGGATCCCCCGATACGGGTCTGGTTCAACTCCGACGGCAACTACGCCGTCGGCGATCGCGCCAAGGTCTACGCGAAAGCCCAGGAAGACGGCCATCTCGTCGTCCTCCGTGCAGACGCGGGGGGCCGGGTGAGGGTGCTCTTCCCGCTCGACCCGCGGGACGATCAGCGGATCACCGGGGGCAAGAAGTACGAGCTCAAGAGTCGTGCGGGCAGGGAGGCCTTCATCGCGGACGACACCAGCGGGCATGGCACGGTCGTCGCCGCCATCGCCCAATCGCCCTTCGCGGTCGATGAGTTCGTCCAGGAGGGCCGCTGGAACCTCCGGGCGCTCGCGGCCGGCATTGGCGAGGATCCCGAGGCCGGGCTCATCGATCTCGTCCGGCGGATGAAGCCGTCCGGCGAGCATTTCGACTACGACGCCGAGACCTACGTCGTGTCAGAGCAGTATGCTCGCCGATTCTACGGCTACCCCTATGCGGGGATGGGCTGGTGGGGCTACGACCCGTTCTGGGGTCACCGGAGGTTCGGCTTCTTCCCCCGGCGCGTCATCATCGTTCGTCGCCCGCCGGTGAGCGGGCCATAGCGGGCGCATCGGCGCCGTACCAGGCCTCTTCGACCCGCTGACCGGCGGGGGCGCGCCTACGACTGGCCGCGCTTCGCCGTCGGCGGAAGGAGTCCATTCAGCCGGAGATAGACGGCGAGGTGGCTGTAATGGCCACCCCAATCCTCGACTCCAGCGAACATCGCCTGCGCCCTTGAGACCTCCCTGTTTCCGAAATACGGTGCCTTCGCGTCCAGGTTCGAATTGTTGACCTTGGCGAGTGCCGATTCGCAGCACTGGAACGTCTCCCGCAGCCGGCCGACCAGCTTCGCTTTCGAGTCTTCCGCGACCAACCGGCCGACGCTCATCTGTGCCGGGGTCGGCTCCGCCGGAGCGCTCGCCTCGGCAGCAGCGCGACCCAGCTCCCGACAATGTTGCTGGCTCGCGCACCATGCTGTACCTTGGCCCGACACCGCACCCCCTTCCGTGGCGTAGCCCATGGTGCCGGCGCCGGCCGCGTGTCACACCGCGTCACTTGAGAAGGTGGCGGCCCGTCGGCACGCGCGTGAACGGCGCCGGCCGAACGGGGCTCGGCTGATCCTGACCGCCTTCCTTCCCGGCGCTGCATCGCTGGTGCTCTGCCATTGCGCCGGCGATTCCGCAGCCGGGGGGGCCAATCATCCCGATCTGATCGGGTTGGTGGAGCGGGTACAACTCGCCCGAACCTTCGAACCCCGTCTCTCCGTTCCCGTAGAGTACCGACGCTGCCGCATCGGCAGCGTCGCGACCGGCACGGTCCCGCACCCCACGTGTGCCGCCGAGGCGGATGCGACGCCCCCGCCGGCCATCCTCGACCTGGCCGAGCGAGCATCGCGGCGGCTCCGGGCCAGCGCCGACCCCGACGCGCTGCATGCCGCGGCACTCGTTGATCTCGGCTGGTCGGGCGAAGATGGAATTCCCCTCGAACGGTCCGTCTCATATCTCCAGACGGCCTCGCGGCTGGCGGATCGTTCGGCCGTAATACTGACCGACTTGGCGGCGGCATTACTGGTCCGAGCGGAGCGCCATCAGACGCCGCGGGATCTGCTCGAAGCGATCGAAACCGCAGACCGCGCGCTCGAGCTGGATCCCCAGAACGCGTCGGCCCGATTCAACCTGGCGCTGGGACTCGAGCGGCTGGGACTCGACGGCCAAGCACAAAGGGCGTGGAAGGCGTTTCTGCAAGTTGACTCGGTCTCCCCCTGGGCTGACGAGGCGCGGCGCCGCCCGCGGCCTCCGGTCCGAGCGGCCGAGCCGCCGGAGCCCGGGGTCGGCGCCTCACATTCGGCCATCGCAGCCTACGTGGAGCACGAGCCGGGGGCCGCGATGTTCCTGGGGTGGGATCGTGCACTCGAGCAATGGGGCGAAGCGATCATGGCGGACGACACACTGCGCGCCAATGGTTTCCTCCGCCTCGCCGGAGCCCTCGGCGAGGAGTTGGAGCGTCGCGGCGGCGATGCAAGCCTTTCGGACGCGGTGCGGGCCATCGCTCCGGTTGCCCGCCACCGCCACGCCGCAAGAGCGGCGGCCCGAGCGCACCGCGACTACGCTGCCGGCTTGCGAGCGTACCGCGCCGGTGACGCTCCGGCTGCGGATCGGTGGTTTGGGCGGGTTGGTGCGGCACCGGGAGCACCCCCGCCGCTTCGCGCCTGGGCGCGGTACCATCGCGCGGCGGCACTTGCGCACCAGGGTCGCGGCCAGACCGCCGAGCTGGTTCTCCAGCAGGTCCTCGCCGAGGTGGATACCCTGCGGTATTCCTCGCTCGCGGGTCGGGCGCGCTGGGTGGTCGCCACTGTCTCGCTGCGGAGCGGCCGCTACGAACGGGCGATTCAGGCGGCCCGCTCGGCTGCCCCGCTGCTGGAGCGTGCCCGCGAATCGGAGAACGTGGGTGCCGTGCAGACGATCGAGGCTGACGCCGAACAGTATCTCCCCGATCGGACCGACGTGTACACCGCGATCCACCGCGCCATCACGACCCTGCGGCCGCATCGGCGGTCGCACCGGCTGCACGACGTGCTGTACAACACGGCTCGGCTGGCCGACGCCGACCGTCTTCGCCGGCTCGCAGTCCGAGTCCAGGACGAAGGGCTCGAGGTCGCCGAAGGTATCGGGGAGCCGATCTGGATCGCGGAGGCACGGATCGCGCGGGCCCGGCTGCTCGCCGCCGCCGGACGGAATCAGGAAGCCGTGGAAGACGTGAGCGCAGCCCGAGCGATTGTCGAATCACTCGAGCCGGGCGGGCCGCGGGATTGGTTCGAGGCTGACCTCCGTCTGGCGGAGGCGGTCACCTCGCTCGCGAGCGAACCCGCGCGGGCCGTCGAGGCGCTGGACTCGGTCGCACGCTTCTTCGGCTCGCAGCAGAACCAGATTCGCCTGCTGCCTGCGCTCGTGGCCCGATCGAAGGCGGCGCTCGCGCTGGGAAACGTGTCCGCCGCGACGGCCGATCTCGACCGCGCCCTGACGCTGCTCGACCAGCAGGGCACCAGCCTGAGCAGCGTGGAGCTCCGCGCTTCGCTGCTGGATGCAGCCCGGCAAGTGGTGGACCGGCTCGTGATGCTCCGCGTGCGCGCAGGCCTTCACCGGGAGGCGCTCGCCGATCTCGAGCGGGCCCGGGTTTCGCTGGCTCGAGTCGGTCGGCGTGAAGTCCCGGCCGCCAGGGCTCCGTTGAAGGCGCCGCCGGGGCAGCTGGCCGCGGAGTACGCGCTCATCGGCGACACCCTGCTGGTCTGGACCATGACGGGCACGAGCGTGCATCTGGAGCGCACGACGGTGGACCGCGCGCGCCTCGCCCGAACGATCGAGCGGGTCCGCGCGGCACTCGAGCTGCGCACCGCTGAGCCCGCGTTGGAGCAAGACCTGGCGGCGCTGTACGACTGGTTGGTGCGACCGATCCAGCGGCAGCTGGCAGGGTCCGGCGCTTCCCTGCTGCTGGTCACCGACCGCGAGATCGGCGGGGTTCCCTTCGCCGCGCTGCGGGACACTGCCCACAACCGTTACCTGATCGAGGATCACCCGCTCCGCTTCGCCAGCAGCCTGCGGGACGCAAGCCACGGCTCGCCGGCTTCGCCGCCACGGGATCCCAAAGTACTTCTGGTCGCGGACCCCGCCTTCGACCGATCCGTGTTTCCCGGCCTCGCGCGGCTCCCGGGCGCGGCCGCCGAGGCTCGGGCGATCGCGGCGCAGTATGGCGACACCACCCTGCTCGACGGTCCGGCCGCGACCCGAACCGCGTTCGAGGCGGCGCTCCAGTGGGCAGGCATCGTTCACTACGCCGGCCACGCCGTTTTCGACGACGAGCGCCCGGAGCAGTCGTTGCTGGTCCTCGCTTCGGGGCGTGACGCCAAGGCCCGCGCACGAATCACCGCGGCGGAGCTCGAGCGGCTCGACCTGGCATCCGTCCGCCTGGTCGTGCTCTCGGCGTGTGAAACCATCCGATCGCGGAGCGGGCGAGCAGGCGGGTTCGCGGGACTCGCGAGGGCCTTTCTCGCGGCTGGCGCCGGGGGCGTAGTCGGCAGCCTGTGGCGCGTAGAAGATCGGCTAACGCAGGAGCTGATGGGCAGGTTCCATCGCTCCTACGGGCATTCAGGCGACGGCGCCGCGGCTCTCCGAGCCGCTCAGCTCCAGCTGCTCGGCTCCACCGACCGGGCAGCCAGCGCGCCCGCCGCCTGGGCGGCATTCCGGTACGCGGGCAACTGAACAGCAGCAGATCAAGGAGGGAAACCATGGCGTTCGACCTCGAGATCACGATAACCGGGTTGTGCGTGTTCGTGCCCGACCCGGCGCAGAAACAAGTGCACGTTCTGATGGTGGAGCCGGGGCCGCACCACGGAGCCGCGCACCGCCACTATCCCCGTCTCTTCTACGACGCCGCGCACGACAGCTCCGCGAAGCCCAAAAAGTTTTGGCGGGTGGTGCCCCTCGACCGAACAGTCCTCGATCTATCTGGCGTCGGCGGCGGCGGCAAGTACGGGGGTAAGCTCTCGGATATCAAGAATCTCGTGGACATCAGCCAGGACGTTCAACCGATGCCGAAACCGGCGGATACCCCGAAGGATGGTCTCTCGTGCCTGGTGACGCTTCCGCTTGCAACCAAGAAGATCGAGTCCCCTAATGCCAAGGGGAAGTGGGAACTCCGGGGCAAGAAGGGCACCAAAACGATGGACGAGGCTGCATGGCTGATCGAATGGATCGTCGAAGGCTCGGCGGGGAGCGATCTGGCCTTGCAGCTTCAGGCCTTCACGGGTGAAACGATTCCCACGTTCCCGAGGCAACCGCTTAATTCCATCGAGGATGGAAACCGACAGGTTATTAGGATACATCTTTCCAACGTGGTGCTCCGCGAGTCGGCTCCGCCCAATATGCTCCTTCAACCCTTTCCCGAGTCACAGGGCAAGATGCCGCACTTCGACGCCTACCGAGACTTCTACAAGCAGGCGGGGTCGACGACGGACCCGTGGCCGGAGCTGGTCTACACGGGGCCAGTATTCTCTGAGACGGGCCGCGGTAGAGGTACCCAGTACAGCTGCTTGCCCTCGGGAGGGAAATGAACGTTTGCGGGCCAAGCGGCACCGCCGGGTCCGGGGCCGCGACGGCGTGTGGCTAGGTGCCGTCGCGGAGCCCGGAACGTGCCTCACCGTTTGGCTGACTTCTTGAGCGCGGGCTGTTTCAGACTCCCCCGCCCAGCGGAACGCCCGCTGGCTTTCTTGACTGCCCCGGCAGCGCTGACGCGGCCATAGCCGTAACGGATATTATGGCCATTCGAGCCGTAGCTCACCTTGGACTTTTGCACTTTCACGCAGGTGTCCCGCATGACCTGCCGCACCTCCTTCCACTTGAGGTTGGGCTGACGAGTGAGCGCCAGCGCCGCGATACCAGCCGCACAGGGGGCCGCAAAGCTGGTCCCGGTGTTCCACGCGTACCGCTGCCCCGTCGCCGAGGAGGTCGTGCTGTACACCCGGGCGCCGGGCGCGAGAAATGCGAGCTTCGGACCGTAGGCCGAACCGTCTTCGCTGTCGAACCAGTTCGAGCGGCCTACTGCGATCACGGCATAGTTGGAGCAGACCTTGTCCGTGGCGATAGGGACGGGGTCGTTGGCCACCGCCCAGAACACCGGCACGCCCTGAGGTGCACGTCCGCGCGTGACAGCGAACTTGAGCGCGTCCTTGAGCGCCGACTCGAGAGTCCATATGCCATCGTTCGGCCCCAGGCTACAGGCAATCACCCACGCACCGTCTTGGCTGGTCGCCGCGTTGTTTTCGGTGCTTGGATCGGCAGCATACATGACGGCACGAGCTAGTGTCACCTGAGTTCCTAGCGCGTCGTCCAGACAAGCGACCAGCATGAGCTCAGCCTGGTTGGCTATCCCAACCCCACCCGTGTTGTTGTTATCAGCCCGCGCCGCAGCCATTCCGGCGCAGAAGGTGCCGTGGCCGTTCTTATCCACAGGAAAGCCGTTGACCCCCGGAAAGAAAACTGCGTTTCCGGCTGGTTGCTTCCGGAAGTAGCCTGTGCCGGCACCGATCGCCGGCTTCAGGTTGGGGTGGTTGACGTCGAACGCGACGTCGATCACGGCGATCCGAACCGGGCGTCCACGGGTGGTGCTCCAGGCTGACTCGGCAGCGACGTCGGCACCCTTCGACCCGCCGGTGGAGCCATCGTTGTGCCATTGCCACTGCTCGGCATAGTCGGGGCCGTTCGGCCGCCACCGCTGCCCAATGTGCTGGATCATCTCGGGTTCCGCATACATGAACTCGTCCCGTCCATGGAGGTCTGCGGCGACCGCGAGAAAGTCAGTGCCCGCTGGCACCCGTATCTGGTACGCATTGGGAGCGAAGCGGAGCTCCCGCACCACTTCGAGGCCCTGCTGGTTAAGCAGCGCCTGCGCCTGATTGGAGTCCAGGTCCGGGTCCAGCTTGACGGCGAGCCGGCCGCTGCCGACGAGCGTTCGGCCGTTGGCGTCGCGGAAGACGGGACCCGTGTGCACTGCCCGGACGCCGCCGGGCATGGCGTCCACCCCGCCCGGTGGCTCCCGCACGAACACCCATCCGCCACGGTGGAACGCTTCCCGCGCTTCGTCGGAGCCACTCACTGACACCTCGCCGCCCAACGCCTGGAGCGCGGCCGCACGTTGCTGCGCGGCGGTCGTCTCGTCGGCCGATAATTCGAGCTCCACTGCAACCACCCCCGGGAGCTCCTCGACTGTTACCTGATCCTTCCCGATGAAATACTGGCGCTCCGGCATAAGTCCTCCCATCCACGCAAAGTTCAATTTCTCGGGTCAATCCCAGCTATCCCTTGCCGCGCTAGCTTCCCATCACCCGGAGCAACTCGGTGAGGGCGTGGTCGAGTGCCCTCCAATCGGGCACGCCACCAACTGACAGCTCCGATCGGAGGCGCTCGACCACGGGGCGCGCCGCCTCGGGCAGAGTCGCCAAACCCGATGCCCAATCGAGCACCGAGCGGCTCTCGCGAGTCCGGAAGAACTCCGCATTGCGCCGGGCCGCCGCGATCCGGGCGGCCTCCGCCCATGCAGCGAGCTGGAACGCATCGGGTTCGGTCAGCTTGCTGGCCGCCACCCTGGCTCGCTCGAGCAGCGGCTGCAGCTCCTCGGGCGGCGCACCGGCGCGCTGCGCCACGACCCGGTACATGGTCCCCACCGGCGCCCCGGCGGGAAGCCCCCCGAGAAGCAGGGCGAGCTCGGTCGCGAGCCGCGCGGCCATGGTGTCCCGCGACCACACCGCTATCTCCAGATCCACGGACAGGGCACCAGCCCGGGCAGCCCGTGCGGCTGGGGTCAACGGTTCCGGTGCGTCCCCGCCCCGCACGGTGGTCCACGGACGTTCATCCCAGCCCGCAAGCAGTGGGGTTCCATCCTCCACCAGGGGCGCGATGAACCGCCCCGCGTCCACCCGGGAGGGCGACCGCAGCACCAACTGGAGCAGCGGGCCGACGACGGCGACCCCCGCGAGGATCGCCGCGACGGCCAGCCAGCGGCGAGGGAGGAAGCGATTGGCCTCCCGGGACCGCGGAGAGAGCGGCAGCACCTTGGCCGATTCGGACTCCAGCTCGCCGACGACCGCGGCGGTGTCGGCGTAAACCTCCAGCGTGTCGGGCGAGGCCGCCAGACGCGCCAGGAGTTCGGCCCGCTCACGCTCGCCAAGGCGGCCGTCCATGAGGGCGGCCAGCTTTTCAGCGTCCATTCCCGGTTCGTCCACCTGAATCCTCCCCTTCAGCGGCGCCCTGTCTGTTAGATGGGCACCCGGTCTACCGATTCCCGCCTGCCGCCCGCTCACTCATTCAACACCGCCCGCGCGTATTCCCTCGACATGCCGGCCTGCTCGAGGAGCCCGCGCGCCTGGGCCATCGCACGATCCAGCCTGCGATAGAGGGGCTTCTGCGGCAGCCCGAGGCTGCGGGAGATGTCGGCCACGCTCAGCCCCTCCCAGAACCGCAGTCGCAGCAGTACCTGGTCCTCCGCCGGAAGGCGCCGCAGCGCCTCGCCGATCGCTTTCTGCCGCGCCTCCGCATCATCCGCCGCCACGAAATCGTCCGCGCGATCCGGTGCCAGCGGCTCGTCCGCCGGGTCGCCGCCCACCTGCACCGTCCGCGCTGCGGAGCGCGCCGGCAGCTCGGCCAGGAGTGCCGCAAGGTCGCGGTCGGACAGTTCGGTCTGGCCGGACGTGCGCAGCATCTCGGCCGCCTGCCCGAGCGGCACCCGGTCGCGGTAAACCAGCGTTTCCAGCCGGACGGCCACGGTGCCTCGTCGCCGAGCCGCCGCCGAAGGCCGCCAGCGGCCCCAATGCCGGGCACGGTAGTCCCGGAACAGCATGGCGAGCACGACCACCAGGTAGGTCGTGATGGCGCTCTCGCCCCTGAAACGGGCAAAGACGGCGTAATCGTTCTCGACCAGCTTCAGCTTCGCCCAGGCGCTGAAGTCGGCGGCCTCGTCCGGGGAGAGTCCGTGGCGGCGGCAAACGGCAGCGGCGGCTCGCTCGATCCAGCCGAGCTGACCGAGAAAGAGAGCCTCGAGGCTCTGGCGTTCCGCCATCGTCGCTGCCGAGGCAAGGGGTCGGCCTCGCGGGCGCGGGCCGGGGTGTTGGGATGTCCCGCCAACGTACACCCCGGTTCGGAGCCCGGCAATATCGGCCGCGAGCGGGCCCCGGTGCGACCGGGAAATCCGGCACTCGTGTCCATCCACAGAAAGTGTGCGCGGCACCGCGGGCCGGTTCGCCGGATGCAGCGCTCGCAAGCCAGCAGGTGCGCGATGCGAGGCCAGGAGGTGCGCATGTCGGCCATTGGCGAGGTGCCGGATACTGGGCCAGGGAGGCGGTTTCCCGCCGAGCTGGGGCAGCTGCTGAGGGCGAAGGACGATGCCGCTCGCCAGGCGGCGTGGTCCGGCCTGGTGGAGTCGCACAGCCGGCTCCTGCTCTATTTCGCCCGATCGCTGGGCGGCGATCACGATGCGGCGATGGACCGTTACGCCTTCATGCTCGAGCGGCTCAGCCAGGACGACTTCCGGCGGCTCAGGGCGTATCCATCCGAGGGACGGGCGGCGTTCTCCACCTGGCTCGCCACGGTGGCTCGCCGGCTCTGCATCGATTACCAGCGCACACTGTACGGCCGGACCCGCTCCCGGCGCGGAAGCCGCCAGACCGCGGACCGGCTGGCGCGGCGTCGGGCGCTCATGCGGCTGACCTGCTCCTGCAACGCCTTCGAGCTCGCCGAGCTGCCGGACCCAAACGCGGTGGATCCAGCGTCCGAGGTGTGTGTCGCCGAACTGCGCGCGGCGCTTTCCGGGGCGGTCGAGGATCTGGAGCCGACCGAGCGGCTGCTGCTGATGTACTGGTTCGATGAGGGCATGTCAGCCGCGGAGATCGCACGCCGGCTCGGCTACGCCACTCCGCTGCAGGTCTATCGACGGGTGCACAGCGTGTGCGGGCGGGTTCGGAGCCGGCTGGAGGCACGTGGGATCCGGGAGGCGCTCCCATGAGCTCGCGTTCCAGCGGCCGCTCCCGGCGGGCTGTACCAGCCGCGTCTCAACGGACCGTGCCGCTGTCTCCGCAGCGTCAGACGACCGCGGCCGGGTCGCGCGTCCCGGATCCGCTGAGAGCGGCGCTCCGCAACCGTTATCGGATTCAGCGCGAGGTCGGCCACGGCGGTATGGCGACGGTGTACCTCGCGCACGATCTCAGGCACGACCGACCGGTGGCACTCAAGATCATGCGGGGCGACCTCGTCCTCGCCTTGGGCCCCCAGCGGTTCCGGCGTGAGATCCGGCTTGCGGCCCGGCTGCAGCATCCCCATATCCTGACGGTGCTCGATTCGGGCGAAGCGGCGGGGCAGCCCTGGTTCACCATGCCGTACGTGGAAGGCGAGAGTCTGCGGGAACGTCTTTGCCGCGAGGGAGCGCTGCCGATCGCCGACGCACTCCGGATAACCCGCGAGGCGGCCCGGGCGCTCGGGTACGCGCACCGTCACGGAGTCGTCCATCGGGACGTGAAGCCGGAGAACCTACTGCTGGCGCAGGACGGCTCCACGCTCCTCGCCGACTTCGGCGTCGCGTTGCCCACAGCGGAGCTGGCCGAGGAGCACTTTACCGAGACGGGGCTCAGCATCGGCACGCCAGCCTACATCGCACCAGAGCAGGCGACCGGAAGCCACCCGGTGGACGGTCGGTCGGATCAGTACGCGCTGGCCGCGACGTGCTACGAGATGCTCACCGGGGTCACCCCGTTCACGGGCGCCACGGCGGCCGCGCTTATCGCGCAGCGTTTCAGCACGCCGGTCCCGGCGGTCCGGGCCGCCCGGCCCGACGTTCCCAAGGCAGTGGACCAGGCGCTGCGCCGTGCGCTTGCCCTCGACGCTGATGACCGGTTCGCTTCCATCGAGGACTTTGTCGCGGCACTCGGCGTGGCAGCGGTGCGCCCTGACCGTCGGAGGGTACCTGTGATCGCGTGGACCGTGGGGCTACTCGTGTCAGTCGCGCTCGGCCTGCTGCCGACCATCGCATTCTAAGGATTGGATTGGCTGGGCTCAGCCCCCGAAGCCTCACCGCTTCGGGGCCTCTACAAGGATGTAGGCATCGAGAAGTGCTCACGACGGGGGGTGTCGCATGGCGGCACGGGCAGTAGTGAAGACAGGGTGGGTCGTCGTAGGGTGGATTGGCTTGGTGGTGGCCGCCGCGGTCGCGGTCTTGATCATCCTCCTCCAGCGCGACCCGCCGAGTGTGGTGTTCAAACCATTCAAGCTCGACGAGTTCACCGCCTCGCTAGTGCCGATTTTGGTCATCGCGTTGCTCGTGGAGCGCGCGATCGAGGTCTTCTTCGGCATCGTGCGCGAGCCTGAGGAGAGCAAGATCAGGGCTGCTCTCGGGCGGGCACGCGAAGGCTTCATCCAGGCCGGCCGCGGCAGGCTGTATCGAGGGTATACGCTGCTGCTGCACCGCCTGCCGCGGGGGGGTCGGGCCCAGCTGCTCGCCCGGTCCTCTGCCGACAGGCACCAGTACCGCCAGTACTTGCTGGAGGAGGCAGAAACCCAGATCCTCGCCGAACAGCAGAGGTTGGATGGTCGGAAGGCGGACAATACGCGTCTCGCATCGATTCTTGGAGGCGCACTCGGGATACTCGTGGCCTTGGCTGGCGTTCGAACTCTCGACCTTCTGCTCGACGGTACTACTCCGTGGCTCGTGCCTGGCGTCGACGGCACAGTCGCAGGTCGACCGGGCTGGTGGGTGGCGTTGGACGTGTTCCTGACGGCAGGGTTGATCGGTGGCGGCGCGGAGGGCTTTCACCGCATCACTTCGGTGCTCGGCACCTACATGACCCGGCTGTCTGAGACGAACAAGTTCAACACGCCGCAAAGGGCATAACGCCCGCGCGCACGAAGGTTGACGAAACCGCCACAATGGTCAACGTTTGCGACTCACCGCATAGCGGATAGCGGAGGTAACGGATGGAGCTCGAGCGTTCGGTAGGCCTGAGGCCAGACGGTAGGGCGTGGCTGCCGGAGCGGCGCACCGCCATCCGCTCCATCCTCCTCAAGCTCGCCGCGATGGGCGTCCAGCTCCCGGCGGACACCGCCGATCAGGACGTCCTCCACCTGGCCGGCGACCTCTTCGCCCGCTACCGCGAGCAGACCCGGCTCCTCTCCGAGCATCTCTGCCCCGCCGACCGCCGGATCCAGGATTACATCGACGGCCTCCTGTCGGCCGCGGCCTTCCCCGAGCCCGTGAGGCTCCCCGGCGAGACCCTCATCCTCGATAGCTACGGGCTCGCCCGCGAGCTCTCCCTGCCGGTCGATGCCGATGAATGGCGCAACGACCTGGTATCGAGCTACCGACTTGACAACGGCGTGCTCCACAACCCGGTCAACGACCGCCGCACCACCCAGGGCGTCTTCCACGTGGCCGAGGGCCGCCTGCCGATCCCGGCGGACAAGCTGCGGGTACCGCTCGTGACGTACCTGCGGCTCCTGCAGGCGGCGCTCCGGCCGCCCGCCCACCTCATGCGCCTGCCGTTCACGGCCAACTGGCCGGCGCCGGTGGAGAAGATGGTCTCGCTCCTGCTCCGGCCGCTGGTCTGTCCCGAGGTGCCGGGCGTCGTGCCGGAGAAGCGGATGGAGGTGCGGTTCTTCGCCCCCGGCGGCCTGGTCTCGAACCTCGATTTCGTGGAGAGCATCTTCGGCAACGCCGGCGATCCCTACCTGCCCGGACACGACGCCGCGCTCGACGTGGACGGCTGGACCGGGACCAGCGGCTGCGTGATCCTGGCGCCGCACCTCACCCGCCTCCGCAAGGTGGACGTCGGCCTGCCGCATGCGAGCCGGGCCACCGAGGCCCAGCGCGCCGCGGGCATGTGCTGGACCGACGAGGGCGAGCTCTACAACAACGGCGGCGCCTTCAAGCTCACCTCGCGCGGCATGGACGGCGTGATGGTGACGATCCTGGCCGACAACTACTTCGGGTACTGCAAGAAGGAAGTGAAGACCCAGATCGGCTACAGCGCGAACCTCTTCGGCCTGGCCGAAGAGGAGCACGCCGGCGGGGCGCTGGCGTTCGCGGCCTTCAACCTGGGCGACCGCTTCCTTCCCGACCTCGTGCGGATCGTGAGCGCGAACCACACCTTCGCGGAGGTGCTCGCGCTGGTGGGGCAGCGCGCCACGTTCCACCCCTCGGGCTACGCGACCGACGCCATCCATCCGGAGATCCACTACATGCCGGAGGACATGGAGATCGACGTCGGCCGCCAGGACATCGAGTGGACCCGACACGGCAAGGAGCAGCACCTCAAGCTCCTGCCTGGCCGGATCTACCTGCACCCGAGCGGCTACAAGATCCGCATGGCCAAGCACCCGACCGCGCCCAGCTGGCGGCTGATCGGGACCGTGCCGGAGGGCGCGTTCTGCCATAAGCCGTGCACGGTCTCGGGCGGTGGCAAGTCCGAGATCAGCAAGAGTCTGGTGGATGCCGTGCTGCCCGGGTCGTTCTACGTGCGCAGCTTCGACGACGACATGGCGCTGGTCCAGTCGGTGTTCGAGCGGGAGTACGACGACGTGCGCCTGCCGGAGCTGCGCCCGGGCGACGGCCGCGGATCGCCGCGGCCGATCCTCTCCCCGGAGCGCTCGCTCGGCTCGGTGGTCAAGCTGCTCACGCCCAATCCCGCGGAGTTCACGCCGGAGTACAACGCCTGGGTCGAGAGCATCCCGAGCCACGTGCGCGCGCTGGTGTTCGTGATCAAGCGCTTCTACCGGCCGGAGTGGGGCGAAAATTGGCGGGAGCACTTCAGCGTGGACATCATCAACGGCGCACCCGGGCACGAGCTCAAGTACCAGGGGCGGCGGCTGGTTGCCAACTATCTCCGGATCGGGCGGGAGAAGAACGGCGCCTGGCGCACCTACAAGCTGCGGCAGGACTTCGTGGCCGCCGACAAAGTGCAGATGGAGGACGACATCACCGCGTCGGTGGTGGTCCCCGCCCGCCGGCTCGTCGGACTCCCGGGCGAGTACGACGGCCACCCCAGCCTCAAGCTGGCGCAGAACTGCGAGTTCAGGCTCTTCCAGCGCCCCGACGACGCCATCCATCCCGGGCTCGACCGGCAGACCGAAGAGGACATGGCGGGGCCCGGGCTCTTCTGCTCCAACTTCGAGCCGCTCACGCGCGAGGACGCGCAGCGGATCTTCGAGGACGTGGCGGTGCACGACGCCTTCACGCCGCCGATGCGCGAGCACGTGGCCCGGAACGCGGCGCGCACCGGCGACGGGTTCTCGATCTGCTCCGCCGAGCCACGGATCATCGGCGGCAACCGCACCAAGAACCCGCGCTATCTCCAGGTGCGGCCAGACGTCGCGCGTCCCCTCGACCGGTACGTCGCCGAGATGGGTGCCCGGCTGAATCGCCGGCTCCCGTTCCACAAGCCGCTGCTCTTCCCGGTGATCAGCGTGCTCTCCGGGCGCCGCAACCACCCGCCCGGCGACGGCACCCGTCCGCTCTGCGTGTACGGCCCCATTCACTACCAGGAGCTGCCCGAGCTGTTCATGGACTACGTGTGCTCGCTGACGGGCACCTCGCCGAGCACCACCGGGGCCGGCTCGGAGGGAGCGCTCACCAAGGGGCCGTTCAACGCGCTCGCGGCCACCGCCGATCTCAACAACGCGCTGGTCTCGATGCTGCTCACCGGCTACGCCGGCTTCAGCTCGGCGGCGGGCTTCATCGGCCCGCGCTACCGGGTGGATCACGACGTCAGCTTGCTCATTCCCGAGATCTGGTGCCGCCTCTTTCCCTACGAGCGCGACCCCAAACGGCTGATCGAGGCCGGGCACCTGGAGAAGCTCGACGACTACGAGTATGCCGGAAGGAAAGTGCTCGCCAGCCGCCTCGGCTGGCGGATCACGGCCAGGTTCGTACACACCTTCTTCGGGCGGGTATTCGACAATCCCACCGCGGTGTTCGCCGAGGAGATACTCAAGCCCGAGATCCAGGACCCGGCGGTTTTCGCCGACGGGGTGGACAACATCGTGGAGGCGCAGGAACGCGTGGCGAGGGCCTATTTCGACGACGGCACCATCGAGGACGCGTGCCCCCCGCTCAAGGCGCTGCTCCACATCATGGCGCACGGGCACTACGAGGGGAAAGACGCACACCACCCGGAGATTCGCGCGCTCTTCACCCGTGCGGCGCTGCTCGAGAGCGACTGGTATCGCGAGCGGCTCGCGATCAAGCAGGAGCGGGACGTGGCGCTCTGGCAGCGGCACGTCCGGAGCCTGACCGACTTCCTGTCGCGCGCCGGGCACCGCGAGGAGGCGGAGCGGCTGGGGATCGCGGACCGTCTCGCGCACGCTCGCGCCGAGCTGGAACGGGTGCGCGCCACCGACTACCTGACGACGCTTGTGGGCACGATCGGAGCGGATCCGGTCCACCGCCCGCTCCGCCCCGCGACGACCGGAACAGACGCCGCCGCCGATGCAGGTCGGCGCACCGCTGGCCACTCGAAGCGGGCCGCCGAATCGGTCTGAGCCGCGGCCCGGTGCGTGCGATCGCGGGCGCGGCCAACGTCCCCTCCCGGTCCCTTCAAACCGCGAGAAATCATGGCCACCGCCTCGCTTCCGAGCCGGCGTCCCCACCCCGCGACCCTCGTGCTGGCCGGGGGGCTCGTCGCGGGGACGTTCGATATCGTCTACGCCTGCACGTTCTGGGCGATCCGGCGGGACGTGCCGGTCGAGCGGATCCTGCAATCGGTCGCGTCTGGCCTGCTCGGCAAAGCCAGCTTCGAGGGCGGAACGGCCACCGCGGCCCTCGGCCTCGCGCTGCACTACTTCATCGCGACGTCGATGGCGTTCACCTACTATCTGGTGGCGCAGCGGTGGGCCCTGCTCCGCGACCGGCCCGTGGCGATGGGCGCCGCGTACGGCGTGTTGCTGTACATCATCATGAATTACGTGGTCGTCCCGCTCTCGCGGGCGACGCCCAGTGCCAAGGACGTCGTCTGGGTCGGCCTCAGTGTTGCGGTGCACGCGCTGCTGATCGGAGTGCCCATCGCGCTGTTTGCGCGTCGCGCGCTGAGTCGACCCGCTGCGATCTGACGTCCGATCTGACGGCCGACGCGAGTGGCGCCGCGGTTGTCCGCGCTGAGAACGGCTCGTTTCAGACCGGCCGAAGGAGTTCTGCCAGCAGCAGTGTGAACGGCTCGTCCGCACCGGCAGGCTGCCACATCAGCCGCTCCTGCTCGAAGCGCGGGAACGTGTCCGTGGGGGTCCAGATTTCCACCCGCCTCTCGTCGGCGTCCACGATCCAGTAGAGCGGTACCCCGGCGTCCTGATATCGGCGCCGCTTGGTGAAGCGGTCGTGGCGGGCGCTCGACGGGCTCAGGACCTCCGCCACCAGCAGCAGATCCCGCATCCTCGACCAGTCCAGCGTGCGCACCTGGTCGAGCGGGACGACGAAGATGTCGGGCGAGACCAGCGTATCCGGGCTCCAGGAGATGTCCCCGCGGGAGCCCAGAACCTCGCCCACCGGATACGCACGCAGATAGCTGTCGAGCGCCACCAGCAATCGCCGCTGGACGATTTCGTGCCACGGCCGGGGCGCCGGGGTCACCAGCAACTCCCCGTACACGACCTCGTACCGGTTCCCGTCCTCAGGGAATGCCCGGACCATATCGGCGGTGTAGTAGATCGGGGCGGCCATACCCATACGATGGTCCTCTCAGCATGGGAAGCGCAAGGCGGCATCGCCCAGCATCATCGAGCCGCGCCTGCGGACCATCACCGGGATCGCGCACGGCGGACCGATTCAGCGGGTTATCGCGGGACCTTCGCCCGAAGCTCGTCGAACCAGTTCACCACGACGTTCACCTGGGGCCGGTCCCGCTCGGGCGGCAGCTTGAGCATCAGAAACCGCTCACCGTCGCGGGAGACGTCATAGCTCCGGGGCCGGGTCCAACCGGGGCTGTCCGGATACGGGCCACCGAAGAGCGCGACCGGCCGGCCGCTTCGGCCGTTCGGTAGATCCATGCTCACCGCCATCACGCTATCGCCCTTGCGGTACACCAGCTCGCGGCCGCCCCGGGTCCAGAGCGGCTCCGACCCGCTCGCGGGCGAGACCTTCCATCGCTTGACGCTCGGGTCCGGAAACGACTGTACGTACACCTCGACCCGACCCGACTCGTCGGAGTCATAGGCCATCCACCGACCATCCGGCGACAGGGTGGGATGGGAGAGGTTGAATCCGTTCGCGAAGTAGCGGGTCGGTGCCGGGTCGCCTCGGAGCTGGACGGTCCAGAGCTCCGAGCCGCCGGTAACGCTCAGCCCGAACGCAAGCAGCCGGCCATCCTGGGAGACCGTGCCGGTGTAATGGTCATGCCCACCCATCAGCACCGGTTCGGCCCGCCGGCTCGCGTCCGCCACTCGGCGATAGAGGTCGAAGTATGGGCTCGCTGATGTAGATCAGCTCCTGACCGTCGGGCGTCCACTCAGGGCCCCAATCCCGGCCCCCCTCCGAGGTGAGGCGAGTGCCGCTCGGGCGCCCGAGCTGGAAGACCCAGACGTCCCCCAGAGAATTGGCGGATCGGATGTCGACCGCGATCCGGGTCCCGTCCGGTGAGAGGCGCGGGTGTTGGTAGCGATCGGCCGTGGGAAGCGCGCGCGATCCGTGCCCCCTCCGGTCGACCAGCATCACTTCGGTTTCGGTGACGTAGGAGCTGACCGGCAGGTAGGCGAGCGTTCCACTCTCCGACACGTCGAATGCGGCGGCTCCGTCCGACGGGTTCATGGCTACACTATCGACCACGGGAACGGCGGTCCCGGTTACGGCGAGCCGGCTCAGGTCGAACGGGATGGCTCGGATGGTCTCGCCCACCGCATAGAGCAGGTGCCCTGTCGGGACATACAGGCCATAGACGCCCCCGGTGAGCAGCACTTTCCGTTCGCCGGTCTTTATCGAGAGCACCTCGATGGTGGCTCGCTCGATCGGCGTGCGGTACGCGGTGAACAGCACGTGGTCGCCGTCGGGAAGGACCTGCGGCCACCAGTGCCCGAGCTCGCCCTTGGCCGTGTCCGCGGTCGTGAGCACCCGGGCGTCGCCTCCACCCTCGCTCACGATCGAGAGACCGGTGTTGTAGGTCAGGGTGTAGACGATCCGGCCGTCCCTGCCCCAACTCCCGCCGGCCCACTCGGCCGGGCCGAGGTCGATCGCGGGTCCGCCCTCCACGGGGACCTTCCTGAGCTTCCCCTGGGCGGCGAAGGCGATCCAGCGTCCGTCCGGCGAAAGAAAGGGCCGGTTGTTTCCGGTCCCCTGCTCGCCCAGGCCTGCGCCTGCGATCGTCCGCATTCGCATCTGGCCGAACGGACGGTGCAGGATCTCTTCCTGCCGATTGACATTGTCCGTGATGAAGAGATTGCGGCCATCGGCGCTCAACTTCACGATCGGCGTAAAGGTCGGCTCGGTTCCCGGGCCGAGCTCGACGCCGAAGCGGACCGGCCCCACCGATGGAGGCGCGCCCCGCCCGCCCCGGAGATCTACCCAGGCGAGAGCGAGAACGGAGACGGCCGCCAGCGCTCAGAGAATCGCGGCCCGGCTCCACATAGGGGATCGCCTGCGGGTTCCGCCGTAGCTGGGCACAGTGGCGGTCGCAGCGGCACCGGTCAGCGCCTCGCCGAACTGCGCGGCCGTCTGCCAGCGATCGGCGGGGAGCTTCTCGAGCGCGCGCGCCACAGCCCCTTCGACATGGACGGGAACCGTCTTGCGTTGGAGAGAGAGCGATCGGGGCTCCTCGGTCATCACCCACGCCAGGATCGCCTGAGGGCTGGGCCCCGAGAACGGCGGCTCGCCGGCCAGCATCTCGTAGACGACCGCGCCGAGGGCATAGATGTCGGCCCGGGAGTCGACGGCCTCGTCCGCCGCTGCCTGCTCGGGGCTCATGTACTCGGGCGTGCCGAGACTGGTTCCCGCACGCGTGATCCGGGTGCCGTCGCCACCGCTCCTGGCCAGCGCGATCCCGAAGTCGGCTACGAGTGCGCGGCCGTCGTGAAACAGGACGTTGTCGGGCTTGATGTCGCGGTGAATCACGCCGTGGCGGTGGGCGTAGTCGAGCCCGGCGGCGACCTCAGCCGCGATCCGGATCGGGGCATCGTCACCGAAGGGCCCGAACCCGGCCGTGCTCCCGCGACGGTGCGCTCGACCCGCGCGGGTTGGCGAAGATCCCCGGAATCCGTGTTCTGCAGTCCGGGCACGACCCCGCCGTCCCGATCCGATTGGCCAGAATGTGGTAGCCGAACCGCTCGATGAGCAGCGCCCGGCATGCGGGGCACCAGGTGTGCTCCCAGCGCCCCACCGCGCCCGGCAGGTTCCCGGCGTACACGAAGTTGAGCCCCTCCTCCGCCCCGATCTCGCACGCCCGGACCAGCACGTCGGCGGTCGTGTTTCCCATCCCCCAGAACTTGTAGTCCTCGTGGAACGCGGTGACGTGCCACGGAATGTCCCGGTCCACCCCGGCGATGTACCGCGCCGCCTCCCGCAACTCCGCCGGATCGTCCGAGAATCCGGGGATCACCAGGGTGAGCACCTCGAGCCAGATCCCCCGCTCGTGCACCAACCCGATCGCATCGAGCACGTGGGCCAGCACCCCGCCGAGCTGGCGGTAACGCCGGTCGTTCATCGTCTTGAGGTCGATCTTGTAGCAGTCGGTGAGCGGCCGGATGAAGTCGAGCGCCTCGGGCGTGGCGTTGCCGTTGGAGACGAACCCCGTCACGAATCCCCGGGTGCGAGCGAGGGCGAAGATCTCCACCGCCCACTCGGCGGTGATGAGGGGCTCGTTGTACGAGCTCGCGATCAGCCGCGCGTCCTGCCGCTGGCCGAGCCCCACGAGTGCCTCCGGCGTTACCTCGACGGCGTCGGTCGTGGCGGCGTCATCCCGAAGCGACTGCGAGGTGACCCAGTTCTGGCAGTAGCCGCAGTGGAAGTCACAGCCCAGCATGCCGAAGGTGAGCGCGTCGGCGCCGGGGAGCACGTGGAAGAACGGCTTCTTCTCGACCGGGTCGCACTGGATGGCGGCGGCGTAGCCGTGCGGGACGCGGAGCCGGCCGCCCTCGTTGTAGCGCACCCGGCAGATGCCGCGGCGCCCCTCGCGGATCAGGCAGCGGTGGCCGCAGGCGACGCAACGCACCGCGCCGTCCGGGAGCGGCTCCCAGAGTCGCCCTTCCACGGTGCGGGCGTCGAGGCGGGCAGCGAGTGATTCCGGCATGAGCAAACGCGGCGAACGCGCTCCGCACCGCAATCTATATTTCGGCATGCGACTCGGTAGCACGGAGCTCCACCGGAGGGCCGAGCGGGCCATCGCCACCCTGGCCGACTGCCGTGCCTGCCCACGGGACTGCGGCGTCAACCGGCTCGAGGACAAGTGGGCCGCCTGCAAGACCGGCCGCTACGCCGTGGTCTCCAGCCATTTCCCGCATTTCGGCGAAGAGGACTGCCTCCGCGGCTGGCGTGGTTCGGGTACGATCTTCTTCGGCCACTGTAACCTCCGCTGCGTCTTCTGCCAGAACTACGACATCAGCCAGGCGATCCGTCCCGGCGGCATGAGCCCCGGCCAGCGGCCGGAAGAGATCGCGGGGATGATGCTCGACCTGCAGGATCGGGGCTGCCACAACATCAACTTCGTCACGCCCGAGCACGTCGTTCCCCAGCTGATCGAGGCGGTGGCGGTCGCGGCCGACCGCGGGCTCGCGCTGCCGATCGTCTACAACACCAGCGCCTACGACTCGCTCGAGAGCATCGAGCTGCTGGACGGCATCGTGGACATCTACATGCCGGACTTCAAGTACTGGTCGGCCGAGCGGAGCCGGACCTACCTCAAGGCGGAGAACTATGCCGACGCCGCCCGGGCAGCGATCCGGGCGATGCACCGGCAGGTGGGCCCGCTCGTCGTGAACGGCGACGGGCTGGCGCAGCGCGGGGTCATCATCCGCCACCTGGTGATGCCCGGCAGCCTGGACGAGACTGCGGCCATCCTGCAGTGGATCGCCGAGGAACTCGGACGGGACACGTACGTGAACCTCATGGACCAGTACTACCCGGCGGGCAAGGTGAGCTCGGAGCGGCACCCCGAGATCAACCGCCGGCTCACCTCGCGCGAGTTCGGGGAGGCCCGGGAGATCGCCCGGGGGCTCGGGCTCAAGCGGCTCGATGTCCGACGCCCGCACCCCAGGCTGGCCGTCTACTGACGTCGCTGCTCGCGCGGCTTCTGGCGGGCTGCGGTACACGACGCCAGATTGGCTGGCGGCCCGTGCCAGGAGGCCCCATGCCCGTCGAAGCGCTGCGCGATTTTCTCGACCGCAACCGCATCAAGTACGTTGTCATCTCCCACTCCCCCGCCCACACCGCCCAGGAGATCGCCGCGTCGGCCCACATCCCCGGCCGGGTGATGGCCAAGACCGTGATCGTGAAGCTCGACGATCGGCTCGCGATGGCTGTCCTGCCGGCTTCGGAGATGGTCGATCTCGAGCTGCTCGCCGACGCCGCGTTTGCCCGGCAGGCGGAGCTCGCCGACGAGGAGGAATTCGGCGACCGCTTCCCCGACTGCCAGCTCGGCGCCATGCCGCCGTTCGGAAACCTGTACGGAATGGATGTGTACGTCGCGGAAAGTCTCGCCGAGGACGACGAGATTGCGTTCAACGGCGGCTCCTTCACCGAGCTGGTGCGAATGGCTTATCCGGATTATGCCCGGCTGGTGAAGCCGCGGATTCTGCGGTTCGGCGCCCCGCGGTAGCCGGGGCGGAACCGCTACTCCCCCCGATTCCCGATCAGCGTAACGACCGCGGGCTGAGTCAGATCGGCGAACGCGACAAAGTCCTCGTTCGTCAGCGGGCCGAGTGGGAACCCGTTGACTGCCGTGCGGAACAGACTGGTGCCCGGCGGGTTGGGGGTCCCGCCCAGGCTGTTCGTATGAACCCGCTCGCCCGCGTCCCACCCGGTGAGCGTCGGATCCGTGCCGGTGAGCGTGAGCCTGACCTGCGGAGTGGTGAAGTCGAAATCGTTCACCGCGTCCTGGAAGAAGCTCCCGTCGTCGACATTGAACAGGTTGACGT
>JBOHSN010000025.1:0-43234 GCA_050733215.1 Gemmatimonadales bacterium | reverse complement strand
GCGCAGCCGTACGGCAACGCGCTGCTCCGGACGACCTGCGTGGCCACTCGGCTGGCGGGCGGCCATGCCGACAACGCGCTTCCCCAGGTCGCGCGCGCGACGGTGAACTGCCGGATGCTGCCCGACCATCCACCCGACAGTGTCGAGGCGACGCTCCGCCGCGTGCTCGCGGACACCGGCATCCTGCTGACGCGCATCAACCAGCCGCGCCCGAGCCCGCCGTCGCCGCTGCGGCCCGACGTGATGGCTCCGGTCGAGCAGCTCGTGGCGGAGATGTGGCCGAGCGCGGTGGTGGTCCCCGAGATGTCGATGGGCGCCACCGACGGGCTCTTCACCCGGAACACGGGGATTCCCACCTACGGCGTGAGCGCGATCTTCGACGACCCCAACGACGTGCGGGCGCACGGCCGCGACGAGCGTGTGGGGGTGAAAGCGTTCCACGACGCGGCCGAGTTCTGGTACCGGCTGGTGAAGCTGCTGGCCGGGCCGGACATTCAGAGCTGATAGCGAATAGCGGATAGCCGATAGCGGATGGCCCTATGCTACTCACTCTCGACATCGGCAACACGGAGATCACGCTCGGCTTGTTCCGCGAGCGGGACCTCGAGGCGCACTGGCGGCTGACCACGAACCCGGACCGCACGCCGGACGAGTGGGCGGCGTCCATCGCCGCGTTTCTCGACCACGCCGGACGCTCGCCGAGCGAGGTGCGGGCCGCGTGTCTCGCGTCGGTCGCGCCCGCGGTCACCCAGAGCATCGTCGAAGGCGTGGAAACGACGACCGGGTGCGCGCCGCTCGCGATCGACGCGCGCTCACCGCTGCCGATCACGCTCGATGTGGAGGATCCGCTCAGCGTGGGCGCCGATCGCGTCGTGAACGTGCTCGCCGCGTCGCAATTCTACCGCGCCGATACCATCGTGGTGGACTTCGGCACGGCGACGACCTTCGACTGCGTTACCGCGGATGCCCGGTTCATCGGCGGCGTGATCATGCCCGGCCTCCGCACCTCCGCCGACCAGCTCACCCGGCGCACCGCCAAGCTGCCGGCGACGGAGCTGCTACCCCCGGATCGGGCCATCGGGCGGCGCACCGAGGAGTGCATTCGCGCCGGCGTGCTCTTCGGCACCGCCGACGCCGTGGACGGCATCGTGCGGCGGATCCGCCACGAGTGGCCCGGCGGCGGGTCTCCCGGCGTGGTGGCCACCGGCGGGCTGGCCCGGCTGGTGGCGCCGCTCACCCGCAGCATCGAGCGGGTCGATTCCGATCTCACCCTCCGCGGACTCTCGTTGGCCGCCGTGCACCTCGGGCTCAGTTGGTGAGCGCACCGGGGTGGGCGAAGGCCGGACGGCGCGCCGCCGGCTACCGCCTGCTGGGTCCGCGCCTCGCCTACCTCCTGCACACCCGTCCCGCCGAATGGCCGATCATGGCCGCACACACCGCGCTGGGTTACCTGCTCGCGGTCGGCTTCGACGGCGCGGCGCGGGGGGCGCAGCTCGGTCCCGCGCTCGCCGGGCTCGCGGCGTGGGTCGTCGGGCTCAACGGCGGGACGCTCGCCGTCAACAGCGCGGTCGATCGTGACGAGGGCGACGTCGCGTATCTGCGGGCGCCGCCGCCGCCGCCACGACATCTGTTCGGCTTCGGCATCGGGCTCATGATCGCGGGTCTCATGGTCGCGTGCCGGTTGCCTCGCCCGTATCTCGCGGCGTACGTCATCTGCTTCGGCATGTCGATCCTCTACTCGGTGCCGCCCGTGCGGCTCAAGGCCGTGGCCGGCGCCGACTGGCTGATCAACATGTGGGGGTTCGGGACGCTCACGCCGTTCGCCGGCTGGGCCGCCACCGGCGTCCCGCTGTCGCCCGCGGGGCGGTTGGTGCTGCTCGCGTTCTGTCCACTGTTCGCGGCGTTCTATCCGCTCACACAGCTGTACCAGGTGGACGAGGACCGGCGACGTGGCGACCGCACCCTGGTCATCCGACTGGGAATCCGCCGAAGCCTTATCATCGCGGTTCTCTGTGCCTTCGTATCCTTTGTGATCTTCGGCGCCGCAGGCGCCGCCTCTGGCTGGATGCGAGGCGGGAGCGATCTGTTCCGGTGGGGACTGCTGGCCGCGGCAGGCGCGTGTTGGACGATCGTGCTCGCACCCTGGCTTGCCCGCCACCGGTACTGGACCCCGGCTCAGCACCAGCGCGGGATGTACGGAGCGTTGGCGGCATGGGCGGTCACGGACGTCGCTGCGGCCGTGGCGTGGGGGACCTGAGCTTGGATATACTTGAGCCGCCGAGCCGATAACCGGAATACCTTCTCGGGAGCGTCCATGGCAACAGCGGTGGAGTGGCAGGGCGATGTCGATCGCACCGATGTCCCGCACATCGTCCGCTCATCCGTGCAGCTCGGCCTGCTGGAGTGCGCCCTCGTCTTCCTGATGTCGCTGACCACCCGTTTCCTGAATGGCCCGGTCGAGACCGTCCTGCTGGCCATGCTCCTGGTGATCGGCCTGGCGCTCGTGAGCGGGTTGCCCGGCGTCTGGACCCGCGCCCGCACGATCGAGGGCATCGCCGGCGCGGCAGGGATCGGCCTGGGGGCGGCGGCGGTGTACCTCCTGGTGGACGTCGCCCTCCTGCAGCCCATCGGCACCTACACCAACCGCTGGCGCGAGCTCGGCGGGGGCAGCAACTGGTGGTACCACCCGGTCTGGTGGATGGCCGGTACCTTCCTGCCCTGGATGGGTGCCTGGTTCCTCGCCAATCAGGCAGCGAAAGGCGAGACACCCTCTATCGCGAAGCTCATGATCGCGGCGCTCGCGTTCACCGTCCTGGTCGCCGCGGCGGCGGTCCTGCTCCACTTGCCGGGCGCTTCCTGGTCGCTCGCCACGTTCGGCGTGGCATTTCCGGCCGGTATCGCCGCAGCCGTCGTGTTCTCCGGCCTGGAGCTTCGCCGCAGGTAGCATGCGCTGGCTGCGGGCCCTGGTGCGCGTTTTCGGGTGGCTGCTCACGCCGTTTCTCGCGTGGGCAGCTTCGTTTTTTGGAGCGGTCGTTGGCGCGCTCCTTGCCATGCGGGTTCGGGAGCCACGGAACGGCGTGCTGGTCACGGCCGTGGTCGGCGGGGTCGTGAGCTTCGTCGCGATTCACTTCTGGCTCCGGCTGCTGCGGCGCTCGCGACAGGTGCGCGACGCGCTCGCGGTGAGCCCCGAGGGAACGCCGCTCCTGGTGGAAGAGGGGCAGGGTGGGGATGGTGAAAAAAGTGGACGGTAAAGGCGGTAGGGGCGGTAGAGACGGTAGAGACGGAACAGTCATCGCGTTCCTGGCCGCATTCGCGTTCGGGTGCGATCGCTCGGCGCCCCAGCCGCCGCAGGGTGCGGTGACAGTCGCCGCTTCGACGCCCGCGCCCGAGCTTGCCCTCCGGATGCCCGGGGGCACGGAGGTCTGGTTCGGCGACGCGCGCGCGAGCCGCGACTCAGGCGGCGCCATGTGCATCGAACGCACGCTCGAAATCCGCGGCCCCGGCGGGCGGCGGATCGTGCCGCTCCTCTACACCCTGGATACGCCGACCGTGCTCGACGACTCCACCATTCGCGCGCGACTGTTCACCGATTGCCGACCCGGCCCCGCGTATCGGGTGGACGTCAGGACCGGCCTGCCGGTACGGAAGGATCCATGAAAGGCGGGCCGGCGGGCCGGCGGGCAGGCGGGCTGTTCGCCATAGCCGGCATTGCGCGGTGTGCCGTCGTGATAGTCGCAGCCACGGTTGGAGGTCTGCCCCCCTGCCCGCCGGTTCACCTGGCCGCCCAAGGCATCCAAGCCGAGATGGGGAGGCTGTTCGAGGCGGATGGCTGGACGACCTATCGGCTTGGCGTCGAGCGCGGAGTCGCCGGGCCCGTCACCATCGCCATCTACGGCACGCACCTTCGTGATGAGAGCCCGGCCGCGCGACGGCACTGGGGCGCGGGCACCGACCTGATCGTGCTCCGCGGACCGCGCTCGGGTCTCTACGCCATCGGCGGGATCGCCGCCGGATTCTCCAGTGACAGCGCGGACGACTGGTGGAACTCGTGGTCGGCCGGCGGGGGGTATCAGTTGGTGCTGGGCGGTGCGGTCGCGCTCGCGGCTGAAGCGCGCTGGCGGAACGTGGATCCCGGGAGCCGGGACGGCGTGGAACTGTCCGTCCGGGTCAGCGCGCTGTTCGGCCGCTCCAACCGGCGCTCGCGCGGCACGTCGCCCGCGCCCTCGCCACTAGCGGATGTATCCCCCGCCCCCGATGGCGATCCCGAGGTTGCCGACCCGAGCTCCGCACCCCCCGCCGCCGTCGTCGACCAGCCGTCACCGCGCCGTCCGCCGCTCGCGACCGTCGCCCCCGACCCGGGAGCCGGTACCACCGCGCCGGTCGCGCTCGCCGACTCCGTCGTCGCCACCGCGCTCGAGGCCCTTGGCACGAGCTACCGGCTTGGCGGCACGACCAGCGACGGCTTCGACTGCTCGGGACTGATCCAGCACGCGTACGCGCGGCACGGGATCAAGCTCCCGCGGGTGAGCCGCGAGCAGGCGCGTGAAGGGGAGGCGGTGAAGCGGGATCTCGAAGCGCTTCAGCCCGGGGACATCCTGACGTTCTCGCAGTCACGCGGCCGGGTGAGCCACGTCGGTCTCTACCTGGGGGACGGACAGTTCGTGCACAGCGCCAGCCGCGGCGTGCAGGTCAGCGTGCTCAGCGAGAACGATCCCTACGGCAAGTGGTGGTGGAAACGCTGGGTGGGGGCGCGACGAATAGTCGCCGGTGAGCGGTGAGCGGTGAGCGGTGAGCGGTGAGCGGTGAGCGGTGAGCGGTGGCTCACCGCTCACTACTCCGGCGGCTTGCCGTGCGAGCTGTGGTCGGCGCCGGTGTGCCCCTGGTGGCCTCCGCCCGACGACGGTGCCGCGTCCTGACCGCTGTGTCCCCCCGGGTGATCGCCGTGGCCGCCATGCCCCTCGCCATCGGGCGGCGCGAGCGCGTCTCCGTAGCCCGGCACCTGGAGTGAGGCGAGGTCCCGCCGCATCGTCGGATCCGTCTTGTCGACCGCCGGCCACTTGCTCATGTCGTCCGGCACGAAGAGCCCCACCATGTGCGCCATCGCCCCGCGGGTTCTCGTTTCGCTGGTCGGATTGTCGTACTCACCCACGACCTTGTAGCGGTGGTTCGCCTTCAGCTTGAGGCCTTCGCCGCTCACGCCGAACAGCTTCCGGCTCACGCCCAGGACCTTGCCGCTGGAATCCCGCTTCGCCGTCACGCGGGCGAGCTCCTTGCCGCTCTCGGCGTCCACCAGCTTCACCAGCGATCCGTAATCGTGCATGTGGCCGCCCACGCCCAGCAGGCGGCCGCCGACCGGGAGCGTGAACTCGTACGCCTTCTCCGAACGGCCGGGCGGCACGTCGAACGTGTTGCTCCCGCCGACGGTGAGATTCACGTCCATGTAGAGCGGCAGCGACGTGATCGGGCGCGGATTCTGGTTCGTCGGGGTCCACAGCATCGTGTACTTGAGGTACACACCCTCGAGATCCTTGCCGCTCTCGTTGTGCCACATGATGTAGAAGCCGAGGTCCATGCCCCTGGAGAGGGGCACACCGATGGTCTTCGGCACCGAGGCGTCGTCGGTCTCGCTGCCCGCACCGGCGATGCGTTCCACCGCGGAGTAGAGCAGCTGCCGGCGGTCGAAATTGACCATGATCATGTGGTGCATCAGCCGGCGGTCGAGCACGTTGCCCTTCGCATCCACGATCTCGTACTTGAACCCGCGGAACCAGCCGTCCACCGGCCACTCGAAGTGCTGCACCGGCGCGTCGTCGCTGCCGGCCGCGCCTTCCATCATCGCGTGGTCCTCCATGGGAGGCATGTTCGGCAGCGTCCACGGACCAGTGGTGAGCGTCACCTCGTGGCGCGAGGAATCGACCGCGATGCTGACGGGCGGCGGCCCGAGGCGGTCGGCGGGACAGGGGGCGGCCGCGCCCGCGGCGCTGTCTACGCAGAGGGCCGACGCGAGGGCGAACGCACTGAACAGCGACATCGGGAGCTCCTGGCAGAAGCGGCGATTCAGATGGGACGAACCCGGGCGACCTTCCCGGCGCAAAACTTCTCGGCGCCCCCGCGCGGAAGTCAAGGCTCCGGGACCCGTCCGGCGATCCCCCGCTTGACTCTCCGGTCGCGACTCTTATACTTGGCCTCGAACCTTGGCAGTCGCGCACGTCGAGTGCTAGACACTCGTCCGGCAACACTGCCAAGTTGAATGTTACCATATAGTTACACGAACACGTCAACCTGCAGTGGAGGCGCCAGATGGCGACGGCAACGGCGACCAAGACCAAGAAGGACCTCAAGATTCACCCGCTCGAGGACCGCGTGGTGATCCTGCCCGCGGAAGAGAGCGAGTCCATGCGCGGCGGGCTCTACATCCCGGACACCGCCAAGGAGAAGCCGACCCAGGGGCAGGTCATCGCCGTCGGGCCGGGCCGGCTCGACGAGAACGGCAAGCGGATCGCCATGGATCTCAAGGTCGGCGACCAAGTGATCTACGGGAAGTACAGCGGCACCAACTACACCCACGAGGGCGATGAGTACGTCATCATCAAGGCCTCGGACGTTCTTGCCAAGCTCGGCTGACCATAGGAGAGGGACCACATGGCTGCGAAGGAACTGCTGTTCAACACCGATGCCCGCGCCAAGCTCAAGCGGGGCGTCGATCAGCTGGCCGAGGCGGTGAAGGTCACCCTCGGCCCCAAGGGCCGGAATGTCGTCATCGACAAGAAGTTCGGCTCTCCCACGATCACCAAGGACGGCGTGACCGTGGCCAAGGAGGTCGAGCTGGCCGACCCGATCGAGAACATGGGCGCGCAGATGGTGAAGGAGGTCGCCACCAAGACCAGCGACCAGGCCGGGGACGGCACGACGACCGCCACCGTGCTCGCGCAGGCCATCTACCGCGAGGGGCTCAAGAACGTTACCGCGGGCGCCAATCCGATGGAGCTCAAGCGGGGCATCGAGAAGGCGGTCGAGGCCGTGGTCGAGCAGCTCAAGAGCATCAGCGTCCCGAGCGCGGGCAAGAAGGAAATCGCCCAGGTCGGCTCGATCTCGGCGAACAACGACAAGGAGATCGGCAACCTGATCGCGGACGCGATGGAGAAGGTCGGCAAGGACGGCGTGATCACGGTCGAGGAGGCGAAGGGCCTCGAGACCACGCTGGAGACGGTGGATGGCATGCAGTTCGATCGCGGCTACCTCTCGCCCTACTTCATCACCGACCCCGAAAAGATGGAGGCGGTGCTGGAGGACGCGTACCTCCTCATCCACGACAAGAAGGTGTCGGCGATGAAGGAGCTACTCCCGATCCTCGAGAAGACCGCACAGAGCGGCCGTCCGCTCCTCCTGATCGCGGAGGACGTCGAGGGTGAGGCGCTCGCCACCCTCGTGGTGAACAAGCTTCGCGGCACCCTCAAGGTGTGCGCGGTCAAGGCGCCCGGCTTCGGCGACCGCCGCAAGGAGATGCTCCGCGACGTCGCGGTGCTCACCGGCGGCCAGGTGATCTCCGAGGAGGTCGGCTTCAAGCTCGAGAACGCCACGCTCAACGACCTCGGCCGCGCCAAGCGCGTCGTGATCGACAAGGACAACACCACGATCGTGGATGGCAAGGGCAAGGACGCCGACATCCAGGGCCGGATCAACGAGATCAAGGCCGCGATCGAGAAGACCACCAGCGACTACGACCGCGAGAAGCTGCAAGAGCGGCTGGCCAAGCTCTCCGGCGGCGTGGCGATCATCAACGTGGGCGCCGCGACCGAGACCGAGATGAAGGAGAAGAAGGCCCGGGTCGAGGACGCGCTGCATGCGACCCGCGCGGCGGTGGAGGAGGGCATCGTGGCGGGCGGTGGCGTCGCACTGCTCCGGGCCCAGAGCGCGCTGGACAGGATCAAGGGCACCGAGGACGAGAAGATCGGGGTCGAGATCGTGCGCCGCGCGCTGGAGGAGCCGATCCGTATTATCGTGCAGAACGCCGGCGCCGAGGGCTCGATCGTGGTCGAGCGGGTGCGGGAGTCGAAGGACAAGAACTTCGGCTACAACGCCCAGACCGACGCGTACGAGGACCTGGTGAAGTCGGGCGTCATCGATCCGACCAAGGTCGCCCGGACGGCGCTGCAGAACGCCGCGTCCATCGCCGCCCTGCTGCTCACGACCGAGTGCGTGGTCGTCGAGAAGAAGGAAGAGAAGCCGGCGCTGGCCGCGCCTCCAGGCGGCGGCATGGGCGGGATGTACTGAGCATCACGCAGGCTGGGCAGGGAGGACGCCCCGGGTGAAAGCCCGGGGCGTTTCGGTTTCGTGTCAGCCTTGTCTGCGCGATTGCCAGGGCAACTCGTTTCGCGCCAACTCGCGTTCGAACGATGACTTTGGGGCATCAGGCCGACGGCATCGTGCCGGATGCGCCCTTGTTCTCCTCGGCGCCGAGGCAGCACATTATGCCTATGCCGCTCCGGGCTCCCATCCGGGTTCCGACCTACACCACGGACGACCTCCGCAAGTTCCCGCGAGACGGGCAGCGCTACGAGCTGCTCGACGGGATCCTGCTCGTGACCCCGGCCCCGGGCACCGCGCATCAGGTGGTGCTCTCGCGCATCCAGCACGCGATCAGTGCCTACCTGGTACCCGCTGGGCTCGCCTTCTGCACCAGCCCGGGCGAGATCGAGATCAAGCCCAAGGTGCTGCTCGATCCGGATCTGCTCGTCTATCCGTCCTCGTATCGGCTGGGGACGCCGTGGACCCGGGTCCGCGGCTGGTGGCTCGCCGTGGAGGTGTTCAGCCGCTCGTCGCGCGTTTACGACCGTGACTTCAAACGCGACGCCTATTTGGCGCTGGGCGTGCGCGAGGTATGGCTGGTTGATCTGCAGGACGAGCAGGTGCTGGTCTCGCGCGCCGGCGGGCCGACAGACGTGCCGCACCGGGATGCGCTGGTTTGGCATCCGTCCGAAATGCCCGCGCCGCTCACCATCGATCTCCGCGCCGTCTTCGCCGGTCTCGGCTGAGAGGCCAGCCGCAAATCAACGCCAACGAACGCGAAACGCTGCGGGATGTCGTCGGACGCCCGCGGGCGGATCGGCTGCGTGAGCGTCACTCTCTGCATCGTGCCCTGAGACGGCTGTTGCCGGCGTTGGTTGGCACGGGTCGCGCAATTAGACTCCCCGCCGCGGCCAACGGCCGCTGAGACGTCATTCGGGGAGGACACGTGAGGCTTGGCTGGCTGGTCGGTTTACTCGCGCTGGCGTTCGCTTTCGGTGCCGTGCCGCCCGCGGTGGCTCAGAGCTCCACGAACACGCCGGCGGTGCTCGGCACCTGGAAGTTCGATCTGAAGCAGGGAAAGAAGAGCGGGCCCCGCACCGTGATCGTGCGCCCCGACTCGAGCGCGAGCTACGGGGACGAGACCGTCCGCTGGCGGACCAAGCCTGACAGCCTGCTGCTGGCGCTGGGCGGAGAGTGGGTGAGCTACCGGCTCAAGCTGGGGAAGCGCGGCAAGCGGCTTACGCTCAGCGGCGGCGACCTCACCGAGCCCATCGATTTCAATCTGGTCGGCCCGCCCACCCCGCGGCCCGATACCGTGGCCGTGCCTCCCGATCCGGAACTCGAGCCCTGACCTGCACGCCGCGCAGCTTTTTGCGCGGCGAACTGCCAGACTCGCGCGGCGCGCGGGACGCCGCGGCGCAATGGGCAGGATCACCCCAACCGGTCCTGCCTGCCGCACTTGACCCGCACGTCCCGTCCGCGGTACGACAAATGCCGCGCGGGAATGACGAGTCCCCACGGAGCGCTCCCTTGTCGAAACGATCCTCCGGCACCGACGCCGACCCGATGGCCGACGTGGTCGACCGCCTCCTCGCGCAGTTGTCGGGCGCCCCGTCCGGCCCCCGCAACCGGTGGTCCCCCACCCGGAACGGACGAGGGGCGCAGGCTGCCTCGACGGTCGTCGGCAGCGCACGCGAGGATCGCGATTCGCCGCTCCGTGACCTGATTGGCCTCTGGGGCCGCGTGACCCTCGCCCTTCTCCTCGGCGCGCTGATGACGCAGTGGCCCTATTCGCACCAGTGCGGCCTGCCCCTCCTCGGTTACACCGGCGCCGTCGCGACCGTGATTCTGGCGGCGTCATGGACCGGGTTCGCCTCCTGGCGGCGGCGAAACGGGTACGCCCACGTGCTCTCATTGATGTTGGCGTTCTGGGGAGTCGTCCTCGCGGCCGAGCAGGTGCTCCCGCGCATCGGGTACGCGGCGGAGCAGGCCACGTGGCAGTGCGAGGGCGGCGGGCTCTTTCGCTAGAGCATCAGGCCGAGCTGAGCGCCGGCCGGGGGTGCCACGGTGAGCGGACCGAGCGGCTCGTCCTGCGCCGCCACGTGGAGGGTTCCGGCGAATCCCACCCGCTGAAGCGCTGGCTCCACCGTCGCCCGCGCATCGTCCGGCGTGTTGCAGCGCCGGCTCAGATGGGCGAGCACCACGACGCCAAGCCCCGGATGATGCACTTCTTCCAGCAGCTCCGCCGCCGCCCGGTTGGACAGATGCCCGCCTGATCCGGCGATCCGCCGTTGCACCGACGGCGGATAGCCGCTGGTCCGGAGCAGCACGTCGTCGTGATTCGCTTCGAGCACTACCGCCGTGAGGTCGCGGAGAAGGTAGCGCACCGCCGACGTCGGACGGCCGAGGTCGTAGGCCACGCCGACGCCTCCGCCATTCTCGTTCCGCACGACGACCGCGAGGGGCTCGGCCGCGTCGTGGCTGGTGGGGCAGGCCACGACGGTGAACGGCCCGATTTCGACCCGGGCGCAGAGCCCGAGCGCGCGGTGCTCCGCGCCGCGCATCCGGCGCTGGATCGAGGCCCAGGTGCCGGCCGCCGTGACGACCGGAACCCGACACCTTCGGGCGAGGCGCGCGGCGCCCGCCGCGTGGTCGCCGTGCTCGTGCGTCAGCACGATGGCGACCAGGCGGGCGAGATCGAGTCCCACCCGCTCCGCGCGGCACTCGACTTCCCGGGCGCTGAATCCGGCATCGATGAGCACCGCGGCACCGTCGGCTTCGACCGCGCAGCAGTTCCCACCCGAGCCGGAGCCCAGCACCCAGAGCGACGTCACCCGACGCCTCCGGCGGCCCGCGCATAGATGGAAAGCAGCGACGCCCGCCGTGCATCGGTGAGGGGGACGTCCCGCCGGGCCATCATGCGCTCGGCGATGCTGATGAATCCGTCCTCGTTCATCCGGGTGCCGCCGAGTCCCCACGCGAACGGAGGTACCCAGCGTGGCGCCGACTCGGGACCGTGGACGCTGGCGCCGGCGCCCACGACCGTGCCGGTGGAAAGCAGGGTGCCGATCGCCGTCTTGGCGTGGTCGCCGAACAGCGTGCCCACGTTCATCCGTCCGGTGTCGATCCGCTCGCCGGCCACTTCCAGCCGCACCGGCCCATAGGTGTTCTTGAGATTCGAGGTGATCGTGCCGGCGCCGAGGTTGACCCAGCGGCCCACCACGCTGTGCCCGACGAACCCGTCGTGCGCCTTGTTCGCGTAGCCAAGGAAGACGCTTTCGGAGATCTCGCCGCGCACGCGGCAGACCGGGCCCAGCACCGAGCCGCGGATGTCACCGCCGAGCACGCGGGTGCCGGGTCCCACGTATGTCGGGCCTTCGAGTCGGGTGCCGTACCGCACCTCCGCGCCCCGGTCGAGCACCACCGGTCCGTTCCGCACGTCGAACACCACGCCGGGCTCCACCGTCGCGCCGAGCACCATCACGTCGGCGGTGTTCCCGAACACATGCGCGCCCTCCGCCGGCGCGGCACCGCCCCGGCGGAAACTTTCGCAGTCGGCCCGAAGCAACCGATCGCGCGCGTCGAGCAGCGACCACGCGGCCGCGAGGAGCACGCCGTCGATCTCCTGCTCGGAGCCGCCGTCCGGGAGCGTCTCGGCGCCGTCGGCCAGCACCCATCCGACAATCGCGCCCGCGTGCACCAGCCGCCGCGTCTTGGGCGCCAGTCGGATCGGATCCATTGACGGGGCGAACCAGCTCACCCCGACGATTGCCGGCCCGCGGAACGTCGCGACGGGGCTCACCGGCGGCTCGTCGTCTTCGCTGAACCCGGCACAGTGCGCGCCGTGGATCGCCGTGGCGCGGAGCCCGAGAGCGTGCTCCCATCGCTCCCGGATCCGCCACGCGCCGGCGCGGAGCTCCGCGATCGGCCGGACGCCCCCGAACGGCGCCCAGCCGGCGCCGGGCCGCTCGGGTTCGAGGAGATGCAGCGTCGTCACTCGGGAGAGTCCCGCACGTCGGGGGGCAGCGCGTCGAGCAGCTGCTTCATGAGCGGCGCGCGGTCGCGCGGCATCACGAGCACACGTCCGTTGGCCCGCACCACGACCAGATCCCGCACACCGTACAGGACGACGACGTCCTCCTCCGCCCAGACCACGCAGTCATGTGACTCCTGCGCGACGGCGCGCCCCACCAGCACGTTGCCCTCGGCGTCCTTGGGCCGAACCCGTCCGAGTGCCTCCCAGGTGCCGACGTCGTCCCACGCGAACGCACCGCTCACCACCGCGACCGCGGTGCTCCGTTCGAGGAGGCCCACGTCGATCGACACCGCGGTGACGTCGCGGAAGAACCCCGCCACGTCACTCTGGTGGAGCCGGGCCAGGTGCGGCGCAATCTCCGGCGTGTGCTGCTCGATCTGCCGCACCAGCGTCGTCCCGGTCCAGGCAAAGAGGCCGGAGTTCCACAGCGCGCCGTCCGCCATCAGGTCGAGCGCCGCCGCGGCGTTCGGCTTCTCGACGAAGCGGGCGACGGCGCGCGCAGCGTCGCCCAGCTCCTCGCCGGGAACGATGTATCCGTAGCCGGTCTCCGGTCGCGACGGCACCATCCCCACCGTGACCAGTCGCTGGTGCGTTCGCGCGACCCTGAGCGCGACGTCCGCGGTGCGGCGGAACTCGGCCGCGTCCCCCACCGCCCAATCGGCGTGAAGCGACAGCACCTCCGCGTCGGGATCACGGCGGAGCGCTTCGACGGTCGCCCACACGAGCGCGGGGCCGGTCGAGGCCGGCCGTGGCTCTACCAGCACGTTGGCCGCGTCGAGCCGAAGCCGCTGGCGCAGCTTCGACGCGAGGCCCGCACCCGTCACCACCAGGATGCGCTCGCGCGGCACCAGGCCGTCGAGCCGCACGATGGCGTCTTCCGCGGTGGAGCGCGGGCCAGTGAGCGGGAGGAGCTGCTTCGGGTTGTCGGGCGTACTGAGCGGCCAGAAGCGGGTGCCGGAGCCTCCGGCGAGGATGACCGCCCACTTCATAGCAGGGAGGCGAGCGCCGGCCGATGGCGCCGTAGATCGTAGAGCAGGGCGCCGAGATCGGCGCCGTCGGCGGGCAGGACGAGGAGCCAGTTATCCGAGCCCAGCCGCGCCACCGCCAGCAGTCCGACCCCGCACTCCAGCACCAGCGTTTCCACCGGCCCCAGCTCGAGCGCCTCGGCCAGCGCCGCGCCATGCCTCGCGGCGGTAGCGGCGAGCGCGGCGACCGCGTCGGGCTCCAGCGCGCGGCGCCCCGCGTGCTGGATCGGAAGTCCGTCGGCGCTCACCAGCACCGCCGCGGCAACATCCGACCGCTCGGCCATGGTCCGCACGACGTCCCCAAGACCGGTCATCGAGCTCCTTCGGCTGGCGTCGTCGGGATGTGAGACCACGGAGATCGAACGTGTGGAAGCGTAGGAACCGACACCGTCGAAGTCAAGCAATGAAGCCGGGTTGACCCTCCTCCGCACGGGCTGTAACCTTCCGGTCTCATGGGCAAATTCGTTTCCCTCGGGCCGCTCGTGGCGGCGGTGACCCTCGCCGCCGGGTGCGGCAACAGCGGTCTCGGCAACGCGGGCATCGAGAACACGGTGGACACGGTGCTCGTCGGCGCCCTCGTCGGCACGCCGATCAGCGTTCCGAGCGCGTACGGCATCAATCCCGGCGTCGCCGGTCCGATCCGAACCGATCAGAGCTCACAGTTCGACTTCGCGTACAATATCCTGTCCGACGGCCGCCGCGTGCTGCTGCCGCGGGCCGCGCTCGGCCTCGTCACCAGCTCCGCCGAGCCCGGTCTCCAGCCGAGCGAGGACGCGTTCGACGAGATCGACCGGGCGCCGCTCAACGGGTATCTCACCCTGGACACGATCGAGGTGTCCGTCGGCCAGCGCTACGTGGTCCGGAGCCGCGTCGCGTGCACCAGCATCGGCGTGCCGCTCTACGGAAAGATCGAGATCCTCGCGTTCGACGACACCGACCGGCGGCTGACGTTCCGGGCGCTCGCCAACACCAACTGCGGCTTCCGGAGCCTCCAGCCCGGCCTCCCGGAGGACTGAGCCGGTGATCGATGTTCGGCGGCTCCGGACCGATCCGGACGGCAGCCGCGCGAGCCTCGCGCGCCGGGGAGACCCCGCCGTGCTCGCCCAGCTCGACCGGATCCTCGAGCTCGATCGTCGCCGTCGCGAGCTGCTGACCCGCACCGAGGCGCTCAAGGCCGAGCGGAACGCGGCGAGCGACGAGGTGGCGCGACGGAAGAAGAACCGCGAGCCCGCGGATGAGCTGCTGGACAAGCTCAAGGCGTCGGGCGAGGAAGTGAAGGCGCTCGATGCCGGGCTCCGCGCGGTGGACGCCGATCTCGAGGCCGCGGTGCTGCTGGTCCCCAATTTCCCGCGGGACACGGCTCCCGACGGCGACGCCACCGCCAACCGCGTCGTACGGTCGTGGGGCGAGCCGCGCCGCTTCGACTTCGAGCCCCGTCCGCACTGGGAGCTCGGGGCGTCACTCGGCATCCTCGACCTGCCCGCGGGCGCGCGGATGACCGGCTCGGGGTTTCCGGTGTTCCGCGGCCAGGGCGCCCGGCTCGTCCGCGCGCTGGCGAGCTTCATGCTCGACCTCCATACCCGCGAGCACGGTTACGAGGAGATCGCACCGCCGTACGTCGTGAACCGGACCGCGATGACGGGTACCGGGCAGCTTCCCAAGTTCGCCGACGAGCTGTACGCGATCCCGGCGGACGATCTCTATCTCATCCCGACGGCCGAGGTGCCGCTGACGAATGTGCACCGCGACGAGATCCTCGACGCGGCCCTCCTGCCGATCAGCTATTGTGCGTGGACTCCGTGCTTCCGGCGCGAGGCCGGCGCGCACGGCAAGGACACCCGCGGACTGATCCGGGTGCACCAGTTCGACAAGGTGGAGCTGGTCCGGTTCGTGGCCCCCGAGCAGTCCGACGCGGAGCACGAGCGGATCACCCGCCACGCCGAGGCAGTGCTGCAGCGGCTCGGGCTGCCGTACCGCGTCGTCGAGCTCGCCACCGGCGACACCGGCCACGCGAGCGCACGCACCTTCGATCTCGAGGTCTGGGCGTCCGGCGTGGGGGCGTGGCTGGAAGTGTCGAGCGCCAGCACGTTCACGGACTACCAGGCCCGCAGGGCGAACATCCGCTACCGGCCGGAGCCCAATGCCAGGCCGGAGTTCGTGCATACGCTCAACGCATCGGGCGTCGCGTTTCCCCGCTGTATCGTGGCGTTGCTCGAGAACGGCCAGCAGGCGGACGGCTCGGTACGTCTGCCGGACGCCCTGGTGCCGTATGTCGGCGTCGAACGGCTCGCCCCGCCGGCATAGGGCGCGCACCGAGCGCGTCGCCCCGGTGCTGGTGGTGGGGCTGGTCGCGCTGCTCACCGGCCTCAGCCTGGGCACGGGATGGCTTGTGGTGCGCCACTTCGGCGAGGACGCCGAGTCCACCAGCCGGTTCTACTCCGAGGTATTCGCCGGACTCAACGATCCCCGCCCCGGGGCGGAGGTCGAGGCGCTGCTTCGCCTCGGCGAGCAGGTGCGCCGGCTCGGCGTGCCGCTGGTGGTGACCGACGCCGCCGGCCGGGTCACGGCGTACGACAACCTGCCGTTCGAGAGCTCGCTCGACGACCCCAAGCTCCAGGAGTTCATCAGCCGGCTCGACCGGCAGAACCCGCCCATCGCAGACTCGGCCATCGGCACCGTGCACTACGGCACGCCGCCCGGCCGGCTTCAACTCACTACCCTGATCGTGCTCCAGGCGCTCACCATCGCAATCATGGTCGGCGTCGCGGTCTTCGCCTACCGGAGCGCCATCAGCGCGCAGAACGACCGGCTCTGGGTGGCGATGGCGCGGGAGGCGGCCCACCAGATGGGCACGCCGCTCACGAGTCTCCAGGGCTGGATCGAGCGGGTGCGCTCGCTCTCCGAGCAGCTGCCCGGCCTGGCCGAGCATCTCGCGGCGGATGCCGAGCGACTCGACCGGGTGGCGCGACGCTTCGAGCGGATCGGCAACCCCGCGGCGCGCGAGCCGATCGGTCTCGGCGCCCTCGCCGACCGCGTCGCCAGCTACTTCCGGCCCCGGCTGCCGCGCTGGGCGAATCAGATCGATCTCCGGGTGGAAGCGCCCGGACCGGGGCCGGTCGTGCTGGGCGACCCGGTGCTGCTCGAGTGGGCGCTCGAGGCGCTGGTGAAGAACGCGATCGACGCCCTCCAGGGGCGGCCCGGGACGATTATCCTCCGGGTGGAAAGCGACGATCGCCGCGCCGACATCCGGGTGGTGGATGACGGGCCCGGCGTCCCGAAAGAGATCCGCCGCGAGATCTTCGAGCCCGGCATCACCACCAAGCGCGGCGGCTGGGGCATCGGTCTCGCGCTCACCCGTCGCGTCGTCGAAGAAGCGCATCGGGGAGAGCTGACCCTCGAGCCGCGCGAGAAAGGCGCCTGCTTCCTGATTCGAATTCCCCTGGCGGAGTCGGCCGCGTGACCGGCCCCGCCCTCGTATCGTCCCGCGAGCGCGGGCTCAACCCGGCCCAGCGGGAGGCGGTCGAGCATGTCCACGGGCCGCTGCTCGTCCTCGCGGGCGCGGGATCCGGCAAGACCCGCGTGCTCACCACCCGCATCGCCAACCTGATCGATCGGCATGGGGTGCCGCCCGACCGGATTCTCGCGGTGACCTTCACCAACAAGGCCGCCGGCGAGATGAAGGAGCGTATCGGGCGGATGCTCGAGCGCGACCCGTCGGGGCTCTGGATCGGCACGTTCCACTCGCTCTCGGCGCGTCTCCTGCGCCGCGAGGCCGAGCTGCTCGGCTTCACCCGGCGGTATACGATCTACGACGAGGACGACCGGCTCGGCCTCGTGAGGCGGCTCCAGGAGCAGCGGGGACACTCCACCAAGCTGTTCCCGCCGCGCGCGGTGGCCGCGCTGATCTCGACGGCAAAGAACCGGATGCATTCGCCGGCCGAGCTCGCGCAGGGCGCGCCGTTCGACCGTCTGGTGCAGGTGGCCGCCGACGTCTACGCCGCGCTCGGTCCGGCGCTCAAGGCGGCGAACGCGATGGATTTCGACGACCTGCTGCTGCATCCGCTCGCGCTGTTCGACCAGCACCCCGACCGGCTGGAGGCGTACCGGCGCAAGTTCCAGTTCATCCTGGTGGACGAGTTCCAGGACACCAACAAGGCGCAATACCTGCTGGTGAAGCGGCTCGGCGCGCACGGCAACGTGTGCGCCGTCGGCGACGACGACCAGTCGATCTATGGCTGGCGCGGCGCGGACGTGCGGAACATGCGGGAGTTTCAGCAGGACTTTCCCGGCACGAGGCTCGTCCGGCTGGAGGAGAATTACCGCTCCACCCGGGTGATCCTCGACGCGGCGAACGGCGTCATCGCGGAGAACCGCGGGCGGATCGGGAAGACGCTCCGCACGGTGCGCCAGGGCGGGGAGTCGGTCACGCTCCTCGCCGCGGCCGACGAGCGCGACGAAGCCGAGTGGGTGGTGGGCGAGCTGAAACGGCGCGCCAGCTCCGGCGAGTGGTCACCCGAGGAGATGGCGGTCCTCTATCGCACCAACGCGCAGTCGCGGGCCTTCGAGGAGGCGTTTCGCCGGGCCGGCGTGCCGTACCGGCTGGTGGGCGCGATCAGCTTCTACGAACGCCGCGAGGTGAAGGACCTGCTCGCCTATCTGCGCCTGGCGGCCAACCCCGCCGATGACGAGGCGTTTCTCCGGGCCATCGGCGTGCCTCGGCGCGGCATCGGCGACACCAGCATCGCCGCCCTGGCCGGCTCGGCGGCGCAGTGGAGCAAGTCGCTGCTCGAGGCCGCGGGCATGGCCGATCGCGTGCCCGAGCTCCGGCCCAACGCGCGCGAAGGCTTCCGCGGCTTCGCCGCGCTCGTGGGCGGCCTCGCCGCGCGCGCGGGACAGCTCGCGCCGGCGCAGGTGCTGGAGGAGTTGATCCGGGCGATCGACTACGAAGCGGTGCTCGCCGCTGAGGGCCCGGAAGGCGCGGAGCGCTGGGAGAACGTGCGCGAGCTCGTCGCCAGCGCCGCCGAATGGTCGGAGGTGGTGGTCCCCGACGCCGAGGATCCGGGGACGCCGCTCGAACGGTTCCTCGCCGAGGCGGCGCTCCTGAGCGCCCACGACAACGTCACCGGCGGCGACGCGGGCGTGACGCTCATGACGCTGCACACCGCCAAAGGTCTGGAGTGGCCGGTCGTGGTGCTCGCGGGCCTGGAGCACGGTCTGTTCCCGCTCGCGCGCGCCGAAGAGCACGCCGATGGGCTCGAGGAGGAGCGCCGCCTCTGCTACGTTGGGCTCACGCGGGCCAAGGACAAGCTGTATCTCACCTGGGCCCGTGCCCGGCGCCGCGGCGGCGAGCTGCGGCCCGGCATTCCCTCGGCCTTTCTCCGCGCGGTCCCGCCGGCCATCGTGGACGAGCGGCGCACGTCGTCGATGGGAGAGTGGGGCGGGAGAGGGCGGGAGAGGACGGGAGGCGGAGCGAGAACAGGCTGGCGCCGGTGGGACCAGGATGATGCGATTTCCTCCCCCGCCTTCTCCCGCCCTCTCCCGCCCTCGACTCCCTCCGAGGAGTCGCAGCTCGCCCCGCGCTACGTCAAAGGCGAACGGGTCCGGCATCGCCGGTTCGGGTCCGGCACCATCCGCGGCCTCACCGGCGGCGGGCGGGATCTGAAGGTCGAGGTGGCCTTCGACGACGGAGAAGTCGGCATCAAGCAACTGCTCGTGGCCTACGCGGGCCTCGAGCGCGACTGGGAGAGCGCATGAGCATCGGACGGGAGCAGGTACTGCACGTGGCCACGCTGGCCGAGATCGGCGTCGACGAAGCGGATCTCCCCAAGCTGGTCGAGCAGCTCGGCCGCATCGTGGGATACGTCGAGCAGCTCGACCTGGTGCCCGACGCTCCGGCCGAGCCGTTCCTCGCCGGTCCTGAGGCCACGCCGCTCCGCGAGGACGTGGTGGCCCCGATACCGCTCACCCGCGCGCCCGCCGAGCTCGCGCCCGAGTTCCGCGACGGCTTCTTTCTCGTGCCGCGCCACGGCGCCATGGAGGAGTTGTGACGGTGGGAGCGGTGGGGAGCGGGCGGGAGCGAGCGGAAGCCGACGGTGCACGTGCGGTCGCCCGCGACACCGGAGCTCGCCTCGCCGCGGCCGAGCCGCTCAATGCCACGCTGCACTGGTCGCAGGCCGCGCTCGACGCCGAGGCGGCCCGGGTGGAAACGCTGGAGCCCGGCAGCCCGCTGTACGCGCTGCCGATCGCGCTCAAGGACAATCTCGTCACGACCGAGCAGCCGACCACGTGCGGGTCGCGCATCCTCCAAGGATACGTGTCGCCGTTCACCGGCACCGCCGTGGCGCGGCTCCGGGCCGCGGGCGCGATCATCGCCGCCAAGGCGAACCTCGACGAGTTCGCCATGGGCTCATCCACCGAGCACTCGGCGTACGGCCGGGTGAAGCATCCAATGGATTCCGAGCGCGTGCCCGGTGGCTCGAGCGGCGGCTCCGCGGCGCTCGTCGCCGCCGGAGTGGTGCCCGCCGCGTTGGGCTCGGAGACCGGCGGATCCGTGCGGCAGCCGGCGAGCTTCTGCGGCGTGGTGGGGGTCAAGCCGAGCTACGGCCGGGTGAGCCGGTACGGACTCGTCGCATTCGGCTCCTCGCTCGACTGTATCTCGGTGTTCGGTCGGACCGTGGGCGATGCCGCGCGGGTGCTCGCCGCGATGAGCGGGCCCGACCCCCTCGACGCGACGACGGTGAATCGCCCGCCGCTGGTGGCGCCGGCGCCGCTCGGCGACCTGAAGGGGCTCACCGTCGGGCTCCCCAAGGAGTATTTCCCCGCCGATCTGCATCCCGGCGTTCGCGCCGCCATGGACCGCACGATCGCCGCGATACGCGAGCTCGGCGCGCGGGTCCGCGAAGTGTCGCTCCCGTACTCGCGCTACGCGGTGCCGACCTACTACATCATCGCTCCCGCCGAGGCGGCGGCGAACCTCGCGCGCTACGACGGAGCGCGCTACGGCCCCCGGAAGCTCGGCCCCGAGGCCGATATCCGGGCCCTCTACCGCGCGACCCGCGGCGCGGGCTTCGGGCCCGAGGTCCGGCGCCGGATTCTCGTGGGCACCTACGTGCTCAGCGCCGGCTACTACGACGCGTACTATCGGAAAGCGCAGACGGTGCGCGCGCTCATCGCGCAGGACTTTCAGCGGGCACTCGGTCAGGACGGGGTGGACCTGCTGCTGACGCCCACGACGCCCACACCGGCGTTCAAGGCCGGCGAAAAGACCGAGGATCCGGTCGCGATGTATCTCGCCGACATCTTCGTCTGCGCGATCAGCCTCGCGGGCCTGCCGGCCATGAGCCTGCCGGTCGGTCGGGACGAGGGGCTGCCTATCGGGGCACAGCTCATCGCCCCGTCGTTCGGCGAGGCCCGGATGCTCGCCGCGGCCGGCGCACTGGAGCGCGTGCTGCGCGCCGACGCGGAGGTGCGCTGATGCCCTGGGAAACGGTGGTCGGGCTCGAGGTGCACGTGCAGCTCGGCACCCGGAGCAAGATGTTCTGCGGCTGCTCCACCGCGTTCGGCAACCCGCCCAACACCAACGTCTGCCCCGTTTGTCTCGGACTGCCCGGCGCGCTGCCGGTGCCGAACGCCGAGGCCGTCCGGCTCGCCGCGAGCGCGGCGCTTGCGCTGGGATGCACGGTGCATTCGCGAAGTGTGTTCGCGCGCAAGAACTACTTCTATCCCGACCTCCCGAAGGGCTATCAGATCTCCCAGTTCGACCACCCCCTGGCCACCGGCGGCGGGGTGGCGTTCGAGTCGCCGGAGCGGGGGCGGATCACCGTCGGTATCACCCGGCTCCACGTCGAGGAGGACGCCGGCAAGCTGCTGCATGACCGCTTTCCCGGGAAGACCGCGGTGGACCTGAACCGGGCCGGCGTGCCGCTCGCGGAGATCGTGAGTGAGCCCGACATGCGGTCGCCGGCCGAGGCGCGCGCCTATTTGACCACGCTCAAGCAATTGCTCGTATACGCGGGCGCGAGCGAGTGCAGTATGGAGAAGGGGAGCCTCCGGGTGGACGCGAACCTCTCCGTCCGTCCCGCCGGCGATCCGAAGCTCGGCACCAAGTGCGAGGTGAAGAACCTCAACAGCTTCGCCAACGTCGAGCGCGCGCTCAACGCGGAACGGGAGCGCCAGATCGCGCTGCTCGAGTCGGGTGGCCGGGTAGCTCAAGTGACCCTGCTGTTCAACGCCACTACCGGCCAGGTGAAGCCGCTCCGGTCCAAGGAAGAAAGCCACGACTACCGGTACTTCCCGGACCCCGACCTGCCGCCGCTCGTGCTGGCGCCCGCCTGGGTGGAGGCGCAGCGCGGACGATTGCCCGAGCTGCCCGACGCCAAGCGCGAGCGGCTCATGGCCGCCCACGGTCTGCCCCCGTATGACGCCGGGGTGATCGCGAGCGAGCGCGCCATCGCCGACTACTTCGAGGCGGTGCTCGCCGCGGGCGCGGAGCCCAAGGCGGCGGCCAACTGGATCATCAACGATGCGATGACCGGGTACAACGAGGCGGGGTCGTTCCGGGTAGCGCCCGAACGGCTCGCTGAGTTGATCGAGCTGGTCGCGGGCGGCAAGGTGAGCCTTCAGGCAGCCAAGAAGATCTTTCCGGAACTCCCCGGTGCGACGGTATCAACCCTGGCCGTGGCCGAGAAGCTTGGCCTGATTCAGGTGAGCGATGCCGGCGCGCTCGCGGGCTGGGTGGACGACGTGCTGCGCGCGCACCCGGGGGAGGTCGAGCGGTACCGAGCCGGTGAGAAGAAGCTGATGGGCTTCTTCGTGGGCCAGGTCATGAAGAAGAGCCAGGGGAAGGCGGACCCCAAGGGAGTCCAGCCCGTGCTGCTCGCCAAGCTCGGATGAGCGACGCCGGCGCGCGCCGGCGCGCAGGGTGGGGAGTGCCTCGCTCTACCGGAACGACCTCGGTGGGATCGCGGACGCCGCTTCGCTAGTCACTCACACTCACACTCGCACTCACCAGGCTCATCGGATCGACCGTGATCCCGCCGTAGCGGGCGATCCAGTGCAGATGCGGTCCCGTCACCCGGCCGCTCCGGCCCACCCGGCCGATGAGCTGGCCGCGTTGCACCAGGGTGCCCGGCGTGACCTCGACCCGGTTCAGGTGGAAGTAGCCGGTGACGACGCCGCCGCCGTGATCGAGATACAGCACGGTGCCCGCCAGATAGAACTCGCCCACCAGCGCCACCAGCCCCGCGTTCGCCGCGTACACCGGCGCCCCCACCGCACCCGCGAAGTCGGTCCCCATGTGCCGGCTGGAGACCACGCCGTTGAACTCGCGCGCGGTGCCGAACCCGCTGGTGACGCGGCCCGGCCGCGGCCGGCGGAACGGCGCCGACCAGGCGCGGGGAGTATCGTGGGCCTGCCGCGACACACCGCGCGCCTGCTCGATCTCGCTCAGGATGCGGGCGGCCGCGGCGCTGTCGGGAGTGGCGTACTTGGCGGCCACCCGGAGCTGCTCGCTCCGGTACGCACCGCGCGCGACCGGGAGCGTGACCCGTAACGTCTCGGGCATGCCCGCGGCGCCGGCGCGCACCAGGGTCACCGGAAGCGTGTCGGTGACGTCGAACGGGACGGCGATGAGCGCCCGCACCGCGCCGTCGTCACTCACCGCGAGATGGAGCGGCTCGCCGCCGGCGTCGCCCGCGAGCGGCGCGGCGCCCCAGCCGCGGACGACCAGCCATCCCACGCTACCGCGCACGAGGGTGTCGGGCTGGGTGATGATGCGGAAGGAATCGGGGTGCTGAGCCGCGAGCGCGTTCAGGCTGCCGGGGATGAGCACCAACGCGAACCCGAAGGGGCGGACCAGTCTCCGGACCGGCCTCACTCGTCCGAGGCGGCCAGGAGTCGGGGTGATGGGGCGGTGCCCTCCGGGGCGTGCCAGGGAAGTCGGCGCGCCAGGCGGGGCCAGTGCCAGAGGTCGAGCCGCGGCAGGCCGAAGCTCTCTTCGGCCAGGGCACGGAGCTGCTCGCGGTCGCGCCGGCCGGTGCGTCGCAGCACCTCGCGCCGCCGGCGCTTCGCATTGGTGAGCGGCGCCTCGCCCGACGGATCGAGCTCGCGCGCCGCCGGCGACCGGTCGGCGAGCACGTCCACGACGTACTCGTAGGAGAGCGCCAGGTGGCGCTCGACGTCGGCGTCGGCCAGGTCCCAGCGGCTCCGCGCGCGGGCCGCCTGCGCCGCCCGCTGCCAGCTCTCCGTGTCGGTGAGCCGCACCATACCGCGGAACAGCCGGCGGTTGGTGCGCACGCTGAAGATGGTCGGCGAGATAAGGCGGTCGAGATGGGCGTTGGCGTGTGCGTGGTCGAGCAGGATCACGTCTTTCGCCGCCCCCGCGTAGGCGTCGCCCAGGTGACACTCGACCCGCGTCTCCCAGTACGAGTGGCCGAACGACGCCGTACTGCTCGTGATCATGAGCTGCCGCGGCACGAAGTGATTGTGCGCAACCACGTCGGCAGCGAGATGCGCCAGGTAGCCGAGCCCGAATGCGCGGAGCGCGTCGCTCTCGGCCTGGTCGTGGATCTCCTGACCCACGTGCCAGAAATGCGAGTGACGGCCAACGGCCGCGTATCGCTTCGCGATCGAGGTGTCGGCCGCGATGTTGCCGTACAGGAAGTCGAAGGGGAACGCGCGGAGCAGGTCGGCGATGGGGGGCGGGAGCTGCCCCAGGTTGGCCAGCACGGTCTCCGCCAGATAGACATGGGTACCGGGCGTCCACGCGAACGCGTCGGTCGGAAACAGCGCGACACACACGACGGCGACCGCGAGGGCCGCGAGCACCCGGATCATCGCCGGCTGGGAACCAGGAGGCGCCGCACCCGGCCGAGCATGCCGTTGCCGCTCCGCGCCGACCGGAGTGCGGCGGCGACGTCGAGCGCGGTGTCCTCCACCTCGTCGTGCACCACGTCGTACAGCGATTCCAGGTCCTCCAGGCGGGCCTGGACCCGGTCCGCGCCGCGCAGCACCTGCCGGCGGAGCCGCCGGCCGGCCTGGGCGTACGAGCCTGCTTCCTGCCGTACCACCGCCAGCACGTCCTGGCCCTGCTCGGTGAGGCGCCGCACGTTTCCCATCGTCTCGCCCAGGTCGCCCTGAACGCTCTGGAGCAGCTCCGTGAGCCGCTCGATCGGGGGACGGAGCCGCATCAGGGTGAGCAGCACGCCGCCGACCAGCGCGACGAGCGCCGCCGCCATCACCGCGAGAGAGATCGCCGTCACCGGCCCCACCCATCCGGGCCCCGCCGCGACCTGCTGCAGTGTGAGCATCGTCATGACCACGGCACCTCCCCCAGAGCGTTCAGGACAAAACATAATGCGGACGCCCCGGCGGCACCGCTAACGGCCGGACCCACGCGCTTGACGCTGCATCGGGTTCCGTTCGACCTTTGGCCATGCCTCCACGCTTTCGCGTCCGCGGCGGCCGCGCGCTCCGCGGCACCATTCGCCCCGCGGGCAACAAGAATGCCGCCCTCCCGATCCTCGCCGCCACGCTCCTCGCCGAGGGGCCGGTGGATCTCGACAACGTCCCCCGCATTCGCGACGTCGAGACCATGCTCGCGCTGCTCGTCGATCTCGGCTCGAGCGTGGCGTGGACCGGCCCCAATGCGATCCGCATCGACACCGGGTCGGCCCGGCCTAAGCCGCTCGACCCCGCGCTCTGCGCGCGGATCCGCGCATCCATCCTCGTGGCCGGCCCGGCACTCGCCCGCTTCGGACAGGTGATTTTCCCGCCCCCCGGCGGTGACGTGATCGGCCGGCGGCGGGTCGACACGCACTTCCTCGCGCTGGAGCAGCTGGGCGCCGAGGTGCGGGTCGGCGACCGCTACGAGATGGAGGCGAAACACCTGGTCGGCGCCGACATCTTCCTGGACGAGCCGAGCGTGACCGGAACCGAGAATGCGCTGATGGCCGCGGCCGGTGCGAAGGGGCGCACGCTGCTCCGGAACGCCGCCTCCGAGCCCCACGTGCAGGATCTCGCCCGCTTTCTCGTGTCGCTCGGCGCGTCCATCGAGGGCATCGGCACCAATATGTACGTCGTCGAGGGCGGGCGGCCGCTCCGGGGAAGCGCGCCGTACACCATCGGGCCCGACCACATCGAGATCGGCAGCTTCATCGGCCTGGCCGCGGTCACCAACGGCGAGGTCGTCATCGATCCGGTGCGTCCGGACGACCTGCGCTCCACGCTGCTCGGGTTCGATCGCCTCGGGATCCGGCCGCGCGTGGACGGCACCCGGCTGATCGTGGACGCGGGGCAGGAGCGGCGGATCCGTCCCGACCTGGGCGGCCACGTGCCGAAGCTCGAGGACGGCCCCTGGCCCGCATTCCCCGCCGACGTGCTCTCGACCACCATCGTGACGGCTACCCAGTGTGCCGGCATAATCCTGATCTTCGAGAAGATGTTCGAGTCGCGGCTGTTCTTCGTGGACAAGCTCATCAGCATGGGCGCCCGGATCGTGCTGTGCGATCCGCACCGCGCGGTGATCTCCGGGCCGTCCCCGCTCAAGGGGAATGTCGTCGAATCGCCCGACATACGTGCCGGCATGGCGATGCTGCTTGCGGCCCTCTGCGCCGAGGGACAGAGCACGATCCACAACATCGGACAGATCGAACGAGGCTACGAGCGGATCGACGAGCGGCTCCGGGCCCTCGGCGCCGACCTCGAGCGGCTCGACGACTGAGCATGGAGCGCCCGGCATCCGGCTCCGTGCCCCGCTACGAGCTCGCGGGGTGGCGCGAGCGGTACGGCGTGGTCGCCGGCATCACGACCCGGGGCGAAGGACCCGGCGCCGGGTTCGATCTCGGGCTGGGCAGTCGCCAGCCCGTGGCTGAGGTCATGGCCCGCTGGCGCGACTTCCGGCGCGCCGAGCCGGGGTTCGCCGCGTTCGCGATGGCGCACCAGGTTCACGGGTCCGAGCTGGCGTGGCATCCGCCGGCGCGCGGCTGGATGCTCCTCGATGGGATCGACGGCCACCTGACTGAGGCGCGGGGCGTGCTGCTCCTGGTGACCGTGGCCGACTGCGTGCCGGTGTACCTCGCGGTGCCTGGCAGGGCGGTCGGCCTGCTTCACGCCGGGTGGCGCGGGGTCGCCGCCGGGATTCTGGACCGGGGCGTGGCAGAATTGTCCCGGGGTGCTGGTGTCGCTCCACGCGCCATCGTAGCTCATTTGGGGGTCGGCATTTGCGGTGCCTGCTATGAAGTTGGTTCTGAGGTCATGTCCGGGTGTGGAGTGCCGGCGGACGGAGCGGGGCCCTGGCATCTCGACCTGCGAGCGGTGCTGGCGGACCGCGCCGCCGCCGCAGGCGTCGGCGAGCTCACGGTCTCGACCTGGTGTTCAGCGCACGACCGGCCTCGGTTCTACAGCCACCGCGCGTCGGGCGGCGCCGACGGACGCATGGTCGCATTCATCGGATTGCCGCTCGCGGGCGATTGACGGGCATGCCGCGCGACGATAGTATTCTACCGCTGTGAAGGGCTGTCCCGGATGGCCCCCGCGGGGCCTGGTGTGGATGTGGGGGAGTTCCCCCACATTTTTTTTCTGCGACGCTCGATGTCCCTCGACGAATCGCTCGATCGGTTGCTGAGCCCGATTCGCGAGCACATCGCCTCTCTCGGTTTCGAGTTGGTCGACCTCCGCCGCGCCGGAACGCTGGACCGTCCCATTCTTCAGCTCCGGGTCGACCGTCCGGACAGTACTCCGGGCCACGGCATCACCGCGGAGGAGTGCGCCTCGGTCAGCCGCGGGCTGGAGCGGATGCTCGAGTCCCGGGGGCTGGTGGGGCCGCGGTATGTCCTCGAGGTCTCCTCACCCGGCATCGAGCGACCGCTCCGCTGGCCGGAGCACTGGCGCCGCTATGTAGGACGCCGGGCGCGCATCCGGGCCGAGGGGGTGCCGGGGCGGCCGGAAGTCGAGATCCTGGCGGTGCCGGACGACCAGCACGTGCAGGTCAGGCTCCCCGACGGCTCGGACCGGACCCTCGCGCTGGCGGCGGTGCGCGACGCGCGCCTCACGCACGACTGGACCCCGCCGGCCAAGCCGGCGAAACGACGATAGGCAGGCACGCCGCCCACGCGCGGCGGCACGGCGCCCCCGGGCGCCGGTGATCAAGGAGAAGGCATGGCGACTTCGCCCGAAATGTTAGCCGCGTTTCGCGAGCTGACCACCACGAAGCAGCTCGATCGCTCCGAGCTCCTCGAGCTCCTGCGGGACGGCATCCAGGCCGCCCTCGTCCGCAAGTTCGGTCCGAACGTCAAGTTCGAGCTCAGCGTGGACGAGATGAAGGGCACCATTCGCATTGTCCGGCTCCGCCAGGTGGTGGAGGCGGTGGAAGACTCCAGCTGGCAGATCTCGCTCGACGACGCCCGGTTCGAGGATCCCGACTTCGTCGTGGGTGACATGCTGGAGGAGGACGTCCCCTTCGCCGAGTTCGGCCGGCTTGCGGTGCAGGCGGCCAAGCAGCGGATCATCCAGCGGGTGCGGGAAGGCGAGCGGTCCCGCATCCGCGACGAGTTCGGCAACAAGGTGGGCGAGCTGCTCTCCGGCGAGGTACAGCAGATCGAGCGGGGCAAGCTCGTGATCATGCTGAACAAGTTCCGCGAGGCCGAGGCGATCATCCCCTACCGCGAGCAGAACCACCGCGAGCACTTCCACCAGGGCGATACCGTCCGGGCCGTGCTCAAGCGGCTGGAGGAGACGCCCAAGGGGCCTCGCCTGATCCTTTCGCGGGGCGATCCGCTCTTTGTGAAGGCCCTGTTCAAGCTCGAGGTGCCCGAGATCCAGCAGCAGATCGTCGAGATCCGCGCCATCGCGCGCGAGGTCGGCAGCCGCACCAAGGTGGCGGTGATCTCGCGCGATGACGCCATTGATCCGGTCGGGGCCTGCGTGGGGCTCAAGGGCTCCCGCGTCCAGGCGGTCGTCAACGAGCTGGGCGGCGAGCGCATCGACATCGTCCCGTGGTCACCCGATCCGGAGCGGTTCGCGCGGCTGGCGCTGGCGCCGGCGCGCGTGGCCAAGGTGTTCTCGGATCCCGAGAGCAAGACCATCCAGGCTGTTGTGGACGAGGATCAGCTCTCGCTCGCCATCGGCCGGAACGGGCAGAACGTGCGGCTCGCGTCGGAGCTCACCGGGTGGAAGATCGATCTCTACTCCAGCCGCGAGTGGCTCGAGCGCGGGGGCGAAGGCCCGCTGTTCGCTCCGCTGCCGCCGGAGGAGGATGAGACCGTCTCCCAGGTGCCGCTCACCGAGCTCAAGGGTCTGGCCCCTGAGGTCGTGGCGATCCTCAACGGCGCCGGCTACCGGACGCTGAACGACGTGCTCGACCTCGACCGCGAGGACGTCGCGCGGATTCCGGGGATGACCCCGGCCACCACCGACCATCTCATGTCGTTCCTCGCCGAGCTGACGGACGAGGACGGCGCGGAGGAGGCCCGCCCGACCGCATGAGCGGCGTGCTCGGGCTGCTCGGCCTGGGGCTGCGCGGTCGGCTGGTGGCGGTGGGCGTGGAGGCGGTGCGGAAGGAGCTCCAGGGGGACCGATTGGGCTGCGTCGTCATCGCGGCGGATGCCAGCCCCCGGACAGTGGAGAAAGTGGTGCGCCTCGCGGCGGCCCGACGGGTCCCGCTGGTGCGCGGGCCGCGGGCCGACGAGATCGGCGCGCGGTTGGGCCGGCCGCCGGTGATGGCGGTCGGTGTGCGCGATCGTGGGCTGGCGCAGGGCGTCCTGCGCGCGGCCTCAACGGAGGAATGAGTGGTCAAGACCAGAGTGCATGACCTCGCGGCCGAATTCGGCGTCGCGCCGGAGCAGCTGCTGCAGATGCTCCGGGACATGAACATCTTCGTGCGGAGCCACCTCTCGGCGCTCGAGACCGATCAGGTGTCCGCCATCCGCGTGCGCTGGGAGCGCGAGAAGCGCAAGCACGCCGAAGAGGCGCAGCCCAAGAAAACCCGCCGCAAGGCGGTGAAGGCGGCCGCCGAGCCGCCGGCGCCCGCGCCGGTCGAGGCGCGGCCAACCAAGCGGCGCCGCACCGCGGCCGAGGTCGCGCAGGTCGAAGCGGCCGCCGCGATCGAGCGCGAGGCCGCCGAGGCCGCCGAACGCGCCGCGCTGGAGCTGGAGCGTCCGGTGCTCGAAGTGCCGGAGCCGCAGCCCCTGCCGTCGCTCGAGGAGCGCGCCCGGGCGCTCTTCAAGGATCTTCCGCCGCTGCCGGTGGAAGAGGAGCCCGCCCCGGCCGAGCCGGCCGTGCCCGCCGAGGCGCTGGCCGCGCCCGCGCCTCAGCCTCCCGCACCGCCAGCCCCGACTCGCGCGCCGTTCATCCCCCCGCGCATTCAGCGTCCCGCGCCCGCCGGCTCCGGTGGACCGGGACGCGGCGGGCCGCCCCAGCGGGGCGGCTCGTACCCGGGTCGTCCCAAGCCCGTGTTCAGCAGCGGCGCGCCGGCGACACCGGCCCGGCCCGGTGGGCCGGGGACGGGGGGGCGTCCAGGCGCGCCCGGGGCGCCGGGCGGCGCGCCCGCCCGCACGTTCGGTCCCGACGCGGAGAAGGGCGGCGGGCGCAAGAAGGGCAAGAAGGGGAAGCGCACGTCGGTAGACCAGGAAGCCGTGCAGGCGAACATCCTGAAGACGCTGCAGGGCATGAAGGGCAGCGCCCGCGGCAAGGGCCGCCGCTCCGACGAGCCGTCCTATCGCGACCAGCTCGCGGGCCGCCTCGCCGAGGAGCGGGAGAAGGAGAAGACGCGGATTCGGGTCAACGAGTACATCTCGGTCTCGGAGCTCGCCGGCCTCATGAAGGTGCCGGCCACCCAGATCGTCCAGTTCGCGTTCAAGGAGCTGGGGATGATGGTGACCGTGAACCAGCGCCTCGATTTCGACCAGATCGAGCTCATCGCGTCGGAGTTCGGCTTCCAGGCGCTGAAGGAAGAGGAGTACGCGGCTGAAGCGGCGGTGGCCGAGCCGGAGGACGAGGGTGATCTCGCGGCGCGTCCGCCGGTGGTCACCATCATGGGCCACGTGGACCACGGCAAGACGTCGCTGCTCGACTACGTGCGCAAGGCGAACGTCGTCGCCGGCGAGGCCGGGGGCATCACCCAGCACATCGGCGCGTACAACGTGTCGCTGGGCGACGGGAAGGCGATCACGTTCCTGGATACGCCGGGCCACCAGGCGTTCACCGCGATGCGTGCCCGCGGCGCCCAGGTCACCGATATCGTCGTGCTGGTCGTCGCGGCCGACGACCAGGTCATGCCGCAGACGGTCGAGGCGATCAGCCACGCGCGGAATGCCGGCGTGCCCATGATCGTCGCGATCAACAAGATCGATCTGCCCTCCGCGGACGTGGACAAGGTCAAGCGCGACCTGCTGCAGCACAACGTCGTGCTCGAGGAGTTCGGCGGTAACGTGCTCTCCGCCGCGATCTCCGCCAAGAAGGGCAATGGCATCGATCATCTGCTCGAGCAGGTGCTGCTCCAGGCCGAGCTGCTCGACCTCAAGGCCCACGCCGCGGGCCGGGCGCACGGGGCCGTGCTCGAGGCCACCCTCGATCCGGGCAAGGGCCCGCTCGCCACCGTGCTGGTGCAGAAGGGCACCCTCCGGGTCGGCGACGACTTCATCTGCGGCAAATTCTCCGGCCGCGTGCGCGCGCTCTTCGACGAGCGGGGCAAGCAGGTCAAGGAGGCGGGGCCCTCGGTGCCGGTGCAGGTGCTCGGCTTCGAGGGGGTGCCGTCCGCCGGCGACGCGTTCACCGTGGTGGCCGACGCGGTCGAGGCGCGGGAGATCGCGCAGCGGCGCCAGCGCCTCGAGCGTGAGGCGCAGAGCCGCCGCACCCAGAAGGCGTCCAGCCTGGAGGACTTCAGCCGCGCGCTCAAGGAGGGCGAGGTCTCCACGCTCCGGATCATCATCAAGGCCGACCAGGGCGGCCCGGCGGAGGCGCTGGCCGACGCACTGGCCCAGCTCAGCACGCCGGAAGCGCGGGTGGACGTCGTGCACCGCGGCGTCGGCGCCATTTCCGAGGGCGACGTGCTGCTCGCCAAGGCGTCCGGCGCCATCATCCTCGGCTTCCACGTCCGCCCCGACACCAACGCCCGGTCCACCGCCGAGCGTGAACAGGTGGACATCCGGACCTACCGCATCATCTATGAGGCGGTGGACGACGTCCGGAGCGCGCTCGAAGGTCTGCTCAAGCCCGAGGAGAAGGAAATCGTCCTGGGTGAGGCCGAAGTGCTCCAGCTGTTCAAGGTGAGCAAGGTCGGCACCATCGCCGGCTGCACGGTGCGAAGCGGCACGATCCAGCGCACGGCGAAGGTGCGCGTGATCCGCGACGGCACCTCGGTCTACACCGGCAACATCGCGAGCCTGAAGCGGTTCAAGGATGACGTGCGCGAAGTCCGCGAGGGCCTCGAGTGCGGCATCGGGGTCGAGAACTACAACGATCTGAAGGTGGGCGACCGGATCGAGGCGTTCCGCGTGGAGGAAGTGAAGCGGACGCTGGCGTCCACGGCGGCAGCGGGCGCCGCGGATAGCCGATAGCGGATAGCCGATAGCGATGATTCTCGGCATCCGGGCCTGGGAGCTCCATCTCGAGGGCTGTGGGTCGTTGAAGGACAAGCGGAGCCGCATCCGCCCGCTCACGGCGGCCCTCCGTCGCGGGTTCAACGTGTCCGTGGCCGAGACCGGCCATCAGGATGCGTGGCAGCGGGCGGAGATCGCCTGCGCGGCGGTGGGCTCGGCACGGCACGTCGTCGAGGAAACCCTGCGCTCCGCGGATCGGGTGGTCGAAGCGGCGGACGGCGTGCGGATCGTCGACACGCTGACGGAGTGGCGGTGAGGTCGTCCTCCCGCCGGCCCGAGCAGGTCGCGGAGACGCTCCGCCAGGTGCTCACCGACGCGTTCGCGCGGGAGCAGGTGCGCGATCCCCGCGTTGGCCCGGTGACGGTGACCGCGGTGCGGGTCACCAACGACCTCTCCCACGCGCAGATCCTCGTGCTGGTGCCGGGCGACGACGCCGCCCGCGCGCGCGCGCTGGAAGGACTCCGGAGCGCGGCCGGGTTTCTCCGCGGCCGGGTGGCGAAGGCGCTCACCACGCGGATCGTCCCCGAGCTGCATTTCGAGCTCGATCGTGGTCAGGAGCACGCGCAGCGAATCGGGGCGTTGCTCGACGAGATCCGGCGGGAGTCCGACAGCTGATCGGCGCGCTGCTGGTGGACAAGCCGCCGGGCCCGACGTCCCACGATGTCGTGCAGCGCGTGCGCCGGACCTTCGGGGTCAAGGCCGTGGGGCACACGGGGACCCTCGACCCGTTTGCCAGCGGACTCCTAGTGCTCCTGGTCGGCCGGGCCACGCGGGTGGCGCGGTTTCTCGACGGACTGCGCAAGACGTACCTCGCGGTCGCGCGGCTCGGTATCCGCACCGCCACCGATGACCGGACCGGTGCGGCGCTCGGCGAGCCAGCGGACCCGAGCGCGCTGCGTCCCGAGGCGGTGCAGGCCGCGGTCGAGGCCCTGGTCGGCAGCCACGCGCAGCGCCCGCCAGCGTATTCGGCCAAGCAGGTGGAGGGCGTCCGGAGCTATCGCCGGGCCCGCCGCGGCGAGACGGTGGAGCTGCCCGAGGTGCGGGTGACGGTGCACGCGGCCGTGCTGCTGGAGTTGGCCGGCGAGCGGGTCACGTTCCGGGTGACGGTGAGTACCGGCACGTACGTGCGGGCGCTGGCCCGGGACCTGGGCGAGCGGCTCGGGGTAGGCGCGCACCTGGCGGAGCTCCGCCGCGAAGCGATCGGCGCGCTTCACGTGGGGCAGGCGCTGCCGCTCGAACGGCTCGGCCCGGACACACCGCTTCTCCCGCTCGCGCGGGTGCTCGAGCACCTGCCGTCGCTCGCGCTGACCGACGAAGAGCTGGCGGATGTCCGGCATGGGCGGGCGTTGAAGGGTCGGCGGCCCGGCGGGGAGGCGGGCGGCGGTGCGCATCTCGCGTTGCTGGCGCACGATGACGTGGTCGCGATCGCGCGGGACGACGGCGAGCTGCTGCGGCCGGAAGTGGTCCTGGAGAGCGCGTGAACACCCATCGGCCCTTCTGCCCGCCGGCCTGCCTGCCCGACTCGCGGGGCACCGTGGTCACCGTGGGCTCGTTCGACGGCGTGCACCTGGGCCACCAGGCGGTGCTCGCGGAGGTCGCGCGGCGGGCCCGTGCGGCGGAGCGGGCCAGCGTGCTGGTCACCTTCGAGCCGCATCCGCTCGCGGTGATCAACCCGCCTGCGGCTCCGCCGCTCCTGACCACGGGGCCGGAGCGCCTGGAGATCCTCGCGCAGACGCCGATCGACTATGCGCTGTTCCTGCGCTTCGATCGGGCGCTGGCGCGGTTGTCGCCCGATGAGTTCGTGCGCGACGTGCTGCTCGCGTGCTGCGGCATGCAGGACCTGGTGTTCGGCTACGACCACGGCTTCGGACGGAATCGGAGCGGCGACGTCGAGACGCTGCGCCGGCTGGGTGCGGAGCTGGGGTTCGCCGTGGACGCCGTGCCCCCGGCCGATGTCGAAGGCGAGCCGATCTCGAGTGGACGCATTCGGCGGGCCGTCGCGGGCGGCGATCTCCGCACGGCGGCCCGGCTCCTGGGGCGGCCCTACACGGTCTCGGGGCGGGTGACGGCCGGCGAGCGGCGCGGCCGCTTGCTGGGTGTCCCCACGCTCAACCTCGGCGAGATCCCGCCGGACAAGCTCCTCCCGCCCGACGGCGTGTACGCGGTTTGGGTCGAGTGGCGCGGGGGACGCGCCGGCGGAATGATGAACCAGGGCGGGCGGCCCACCTTCGACGACGGCCGCCGGATCCTGGAGGCGCACCTCTTCGGGTTCGAGGGCGACCTGTACGGGGAGTGGGTGCGGGTGGAATGGGTGGAACGGCTGCGCGACGTCCGGCGGTTCGCGGGCGTCGAACCCTTGCAGGAACAGTTGCGGCGCGACCGCGCCCGGGCGGAGGCGATCCTCGCCGGCGGCCCGACCGACCTCAGCCGCGTGACGCACGCGTGAACGGCCGACATCACGATGCTCGCTTCGATCCGTAACCGACTCATCCTGAGCGGCCTGTTCGTGGCCGGCTCGATCTTCGCCCTCATTCCGCGCGACGTCACCACCCGGGTGCGGAACGAGAACGGGGTCATGGTGGACCGCACCGAGAAGCGGGTCCCGATCAAGTACGGGCTCGATCTGCAGGGCGGCATGCACCTGGCCCTCGAGCTGGACCAGTCGAAGCAGGTCTCCGCCGACCCGGCGCGCGATCTCAAGCTGGCCGAGACCGTGCTGCGGAAGCGCATCGACGAGTTCGGGGTGAGCGAGCCGCTCATCCAGCTCGGCGACGGCCGCATCGTGGTCGAGCTGCCGGGTATCGATGAGCCCGCCCGCGCCAAGCAGATCGTCCAGCGGAGCGCGTTCCTCGAGTTCAAGATCACCGATGAGACCGGCGCGCTCGACAAGGCGATCCCCGCCATGGACCGCGCGCTTCGGGGTCTCGGTGTGGCGTCGGTGGACAGCGCCCCCACCCGCCCCTCGGCGGTCGAGCAGCTCCTCGGCGGGGACAGTACCGTGAAGAAGGACACCCTGGCGAAGGACTCCGCAGCCACCGACACGGCGGCGGCCGCGACCACGGCGGACCGGGGCAGCGGCGTGCTCGCCTCGCTGATCCTGCCGGGGGAAGCGGTCGGCGCGGCCGGCGGCATTCCCGGCGAATACCTGGTGCCGGAGACCGCGTTTCCCCGGGTGGACAGCCTGGTCAACCTCCCGGCGGTCCAGCGGCTGATGCCCCGGGGCATCGTGCTCCGCTGGGCGGGGTCGCCCACGAGCGTCGGCGTGCAGTCGTACCGGTATCTCTACGCGCTCCAGGAGCGCAGCATCGTCACCGGCGCCAACCTGATCGACGCGCAGGCGCAGCTCGACCCGCTCACCAACGCGCCGATCGCCACGTTCCGGCTCGACCGGCAGGGTGGGCGGAAGTTCGGCGACGAGACCGGACGCCACGTCGGCGACTACATGGCAATCATCCTTGACGGCCGGGTGCAGGGGCGGCCTCCGGTGATCCAGAGCCGCATCGGCCAGAACGGGCAGATCACGCTGAGCGGCAAGTCGCTCCAGGAGGCGCAGGACCTGGCGCTCACGCTCAAGGCGGGCGCGCTGCCCATCCCGCTCAAGATCGTCGAGGAACGGCAGGTCGGCGCGAGCCTCGGCCAGGACGCGATCCGGTCGGGGATCATCGCCGGGGTGATCGGCACCCTGTTCGTCGTGATCGTCATCACGAGCTACTACCGGGTCGCGGGATTGCTCGCGGTCGGCGCCCTCGCACTGTACGTCCTGTTCACGGTCGGCGGGCTCGCGATGCTCGACGCCACGCTCACGCTGCCCGGCCTCGCGGGCCTGGTGCTGTCGATCGGCATCGCGGTGGACGCCAACGTGCTCATCTTCGAGCGGATCCGGGAGGAGCTCGCGGCCGGGAAGACCGTGCCGCTCGCCGTGGAGGAAGGATTCCGGCACGCGATGTCGGCAATCATCGATTCCAACGTCACCACAGTGCTGACGGGTCTCTTCCTCTTCCAGTTCGGCACCGGTCCGGTCCGCGGCTTCGCCGTCACGCTCATCCTGGGCATCATCGCCTCGATGGTCACCGCGATCTTCGTTACCAGAACCCTGTTCATGCTGTGGCTCGAGCGCAAGCCGGGCATGGCCACGTTGAGCATCTGACCCATGAGACTCTTCGCGAACGCGAATTACGACTTCATCGGCCGCCGCCGCATCGGGTACCTCATCAGCCTGGCCATCATCGTGCCGGGGTTTCTGATGCTTCTGATCCGCGGCGTCAACTACAGCGTCGAGTTCACCGGGGGCACGCTCCTCCAGGTCGAGAGCGAGATGCCGGTGGACGTCGGGCGCGTGCGGTCGGCGCTGGCGGCCGTGGGCATCCAGGGCGCCGAGCTCCAGACATTCGGCTCCGATCGCGAGCTGGTGATCCGGGCGCGGGTGGCGCGCCAGGGAACCGACGCCAACGACACCCAGGCGACATCCGGCGCGGTCCGGACCGCGCTGGACCAGACGATCGGGGCGGGACAGTACACCGTCGTGCGCACCGAGGCGGTCGGCCCCAAGGTCGGATCGGAGCTCCGCCAGAAGGCGGTCATCGCGATCCTGCTCTCGTTCGCGGTGGTGCTCATGTACCTCGCGATTCGGTTCGAGTGGCGTTTCGGCGTCGCGGCGGTCATCGCGACGGCGCACGACGTGGTCGCCGCCCTCGCGTTCATCGGCCTCACCCGGCTCGAGGTGAGCCTGTTCGTGGTCGCGGGTCTCCTGACGATCGTCGGTTACTCGCTGAACGACACGATCGTGATCTTCGACCGCATTCGTGAGAACCTGCACCGGTCCAAACGCGATCAGTTTATCGCCGTCCTCAACCGGTCGATGAACGAGACGCTGCCACGCACCGTGTTCACCGGCACGACCGCGGTCGGCAGCCTGGTGGCGCTTGCCGCGCTCGGCGGCGAGGTCGTGCGGCCGTTCGCCCTGTTGATGCTGTTCGGGGTCGCGGTCGGCACCTTCTCGTCGCTGTTCATCGCGGCGCCGGCCCTGCTCGCCATCGAGCACAAGTGGCCAGGGCAGGATGTGCGCGGCGTGCGCGGCGCGTCCAAGCCGTCCTCCAAGCCCGCGGCAAAGCCGGCCGCACCCCCCGCTGCTCGGCAGAGCACCCGTCCGGCGAGGTAGGGCTATCGGCTATCGGTCGTCGGTCATCGGTCGTTGCTGATCTGGTGCAAAACAGCGCCGCGATCAGCGGAACGGACCGCTGACCGACGACCGATAGCCGATAGCCGACAGCGGATAGCCGATGCTCGTTGATACCCACTGCCACCTGGCGGACCCGGCCTACGACGCCGACCGCGACGCGGTGCTCGCGCGGGCCACCGCGGCCGGGGTCCAGTGGGTGGTGGTGATCGGCGAGACCCCCGAGACCGCCGCGCGGGCCGCGGCGCTCGCCCTCGCACATCCCCGGCTGGCCGCGACCGCCGGACTCCACCCGCACGAAGCCGGCCGCTGGGACGACGCCGTGGCCGCGTGGCTCCGTCAGGCGCTGCGGAGCCCTCACGTCGTGGCCGCCGGCGAGACCGGCCTCGACTATCACTACAACCACTCGCCGCGCGACGCGCAGCGTGCCGCCTTCGACGCGCAGCTCGCCATCGCAGGCGACGCGGGCAAGCCCGTCGTCGTGCATGCCCGTGAGGCCCACGACGACGTCGCCGCGGCCCTCCGCGCTCACCCCCGCGTCACCGCCATCCTCCACTCGTTCAGCAGCGGCCTCGGCCTCTTGCGGGCCGGGGTGGATATGGGGCACTATGTGTCGTTCAGCGGGATGGTCACCTTCCGGAGCTGGCGGCTGGACGACGCGATCCGCGCCACGCCGCTCGACCGGCTGCTGATCGAGACCGACGGTCCGTACCTCGCGCCCGTTCCCCATCGAGGCAAGCGGAACGAGCCGGGGTACGTGCGTCTCGTGGCGGAACGGATCGCGCAGGTGCTCGGCCTCGACACCGAGGAAGTCGTCGCCCGCACGGGAGAGAATGCCCGCCGAGTCTTCGGACTGCGGATAGCGGATAGCTGACAGCGCCCAACTTCGGAGCCCAACCGTGACCACGACGACCGCCCCTCCGTTCGCCGTCCCCTCCGACATCGCCATCGCGCAGGCGGCCAAGCTCCGCCCCATCGCCGACGTCGCAGCCGAGGTCGGGCTTACACCGGACGAGCTGCTGCCCTACGGGCGCACGAAGGCCAAGATCGCGTCAGAGGCGGTCGCCAAGCGGCGGACGGCGAAGCAGGGGAAGCTCGTGCTGGTGACCGGCATCAATCCCACGCCGGCCGGGGAAGGGAAGTCCACCGTGACGATCGGCGTGGCACAGGCGCTGCGCCGCCTCGGTAAGCAGGTGATGGTGGCCATCCGCGAGCCGTCGCTGGGGCCGGTCTTCGGGGTGAAGGGCGGGGCGGCGGGCGGCGGCTACGCGCAGATCGTTCCCATGGACGAGATCAATCTCCATTTCACCGGCGACTTCCACGCGGTCACGTCGGCGCACAATCTGCTGTCGGCGATGCTCGACAATCATCTCCACTGGGGCAACGCGCTCGGCATCGACCCCCGGCGCATCACCTGGCCCCGCACCATGGACATGAACGACCGGGCGCTCCGGTCCATGGTTATCAGCCTCGGCGGCATCAACGCCGGCCCGGTGCGTGAGGAGCGGTTCGTGATCGTGCCGGGCAGCGAGATCATGGCCATTCTCTGTCTCGCGACCGATCTCCAGGATCTCGAGGCGCGGATCGCGCGCATCATCGTGGGCTACACCCGCGACCGGAAGCCGGTCACCGCCGGCGACCTCAAGGCCGCGGGCGCCATGACCCTGCTGCTCAAGGACGCCATCCTGCCAAATCTGGTGCAGACGCTCGAAGGCGGCCCCGCACTGGTGCACGGCGGGCCCTTCGGCAACATCGCGCACGGCTGCAACTCGGTCGCGGCCACTCGGCTCGCCCTCTCGCTCGGGGACGTGGTGCTCACCGAAGCCGGCTTCGGCGCGGATCTCGGCGCTGAGAAGTTCTTCGACATCAAGTGTCGCTTCGCTGGCCTCGACCCGCAGGCCGCGATCGTCGTGGCCACCGTGCGCGCGCTCAAGATGCACGGTGGCGTAAAGAAGGACGCGCTGGGCACGCCCGATGTGGCGGCGCTCAGGCGCGGACTGGTGAACCTCGAGGCGCACGTGAAGAACATCATGAAGTTCGGCGTGCCGCCGGTCGTGGCGCTCAATCGGTTCACCTCCGACACGAAGGAAGAAGTCGACACCGTGCTGGAGGCGTGCCGGAGCTGGGGCGCGCGCGCCGCGCTCAGCGAGGTGTGGGCGAAGGGCGGGGCGGGGGGCGAGGCGGTGGCCCGCGAGGTGCTGGCGGCGCTGGATGAAGGCAAGGCGAGCTTCAAGCCGCTGTACGACGTGAACCGGCCGGTGAAGGAAAAGATCGAGACCATCGCACGCGAGATTTACGGCGCCGACGGCGTGGACTTCACGCCGGCCGCGAGCAAGAACATCGAGCAGATCGAGGCGATCGGCTACGGCAACACACCGGTCTGCATGGCCAAGACCCAGTACTCGTTCGCGGATGACCCGACGAAGCTTGGCCGGCCCAAGGGGTTCCGGATCACGGTGCGCGATGCCTACATGTCGGCGGGCGCGGGCTTCGTGGTGGCGCTCGCGGGCGACATCATGACCATGCCGGGCCTGTCGAAGCAGCCCGCCGCCGAGGCGATCCGGGTGCTCCCCGACGGCACCATCGAAGGGTTGTTCTGATGCGAGAGGTCGCCACCGCCGGCGCGCCCAAGGCGATCGGGCCGTACAGCCAGGGGATCGTGGCCAACGGCCTAGTGTTCACCGCGGGCCAGGTCGCGCTCGATCCCGCCACGACGGAGATCGTGGCGGGCGGCGTGCAGGAGCAGACCGCTCGCGCGCTCGAGAACATCCGCGCCATTCTCCAGGCGGCCGGATCGGGCCTGCCGCAGGTGGTAAAGACGACGGTGTTTCTCACCGACATGGCGGACTTTGCGGAGATGAACGCGGTGTACGCGCAGGCGTTCGGCGACCATCGGCCAGCGCGCTCGACGGTGGCGGTGAAGGCGCTCCCGCGGGGTGCCCGGGTCGAGATCGAGGCGATCGCCGAGGTGAAAAGTTCCTGACCGCAGTCAGGGGGGTGGATCGGGCCTGGTGGCTCGGCCGGTCTTCAAAACCGCGACGGAGGCGCCCTGTGCGGCTCCGGTGGGTTCGATTCCCACACGCTCCCGCCACCGCCTCCTCCACATTGCGATGCTCCTGCTCGCGTTCTCCTGCCCGCTCGCGGCGCAGGCCACCACTCGCGTCACACCCGACAGCGTCGCACCCGACAGCGTCCCCGCCGACACCATCCGAACCGACAGCATCGCCGCCGACTCCCTCTCGCCGGCGGCAACCGTTCCCGACTCCCTGACCGCGCGTCCGATCAGGCCGCTCGGCGCCTTCTGGCGCTCGTTGCTGGTCCCGGGCTGGGGACAGCTCAAGGTGGGCCGGAAGGTCACCGCGGGACTGTTCGTCGTCACCGAAGGCCTGACGCTGGGGATGAGCCTCAAGGCCAATCAGGACCTCGGCTATCTGCGTCGCATCGGCGCCGACAGCGCCGCCATCGCGGCCAAGGTGCGAACCCGCGAGGACTGGTACGTCCTCCTCGCCGTGAATCATCTGCTCGCCGGCCTGGAGGCGTTCATCGCTGCCCACCTTGTGGATTTTCCCGCGGAGCTCCGGGTGGAACGCGCGCCGGGCCGGGTAGACGCGGGCTTTGCCGTGCCGCTCCGCCTGCGATGAGCGACTCCCTGGCACCCGTCGGCGTGTTCGATTCGGGAATCGGCGGCCTCACGGTCGCGCGGGCCATCTTCGAGCGCCTGCCTGGCGAGAGCACCATCTACTTCGGCGACACCGCCCGCGTGCCGTACGGCCCCAAGTCGGAAGAAACGGTGCGCCGCTACAGCCTCGAGATCCTCGACTGGCTCCTGCGTCAGGGTGTGAAGGCCGTGGTCGTCGCCTGCAACACCGCGACCGCCCGCGCGCTCGATGCGCTGCGCGACGCATCGCCGGTGCCGGTGGTCGGAGTGATCGAGCCCGGCGCCCGCGCGGCGGTAGCGGCTTCGGCCGGGCGCACCATCGGCGTCATCGGGACGGTAGGCACGATCGCGAGCAATGCGTACCCTCGTGCCATCCAGCGGCTCGACCCCGGTGCGCGGGTCGAGCAGCGGCCGTGTCCGTTGTTCGTGCCGCTCGTCGAGGAGGGGTGGTTCGACCACTCCGCCACCGAGCTGGTCGCCCGCGAGTATCTGGCGCCGCTGTCGCGCGCACGCGTCGGCTCGCTGGTGCTGGGCTGCACCCACTATCCGCTGCTCAAGCCGCTGCTCGAGCGGGTCATGGGGCCCGGCGTCACCCTCATCGACAGCGCGCAGGAGACCGCGGCCGAGCTCGCGCGGGTGCTTCGAGACGAGGGGCTCGCGGCCGTCAACGACCGTGCTCTGCATCGATTCGCCGTGAGCGACGACCCGGCGAGGTTCCGCCAGGTCGGCGCGCGGTTCATCGGCGAACGGCTGGCGGATGCGCAGGTGGTGCCGATGGGGTGAAGCGGTGCAGCTCCGCGCCGGCCGCCGTTGCCACAGCATAGCGGAATCCGTCGAACCACGCGCCTGGATTGAGATACTGCTGGCCGGGCGCGGCGTCGACCAGTGCGGGCCGGTGAGTGTGGCCCATGACGAGCAGGCCGAGCGACGGATCGTCGCGAAGGCGGCCGGTGGCCCACGCCTCCTGCGCCGCGGCGTCCCGCTCCAAGGTCGCGCCTTCTGTGCCGTGGTCGCCCAGACGCCGGGCGAGCCATCGCACCAGCGGCACGCCGAGATCGGGGTGCAGCAGCCGATAGACCGCCGACGTCACCGGCAGCCGCACCAGCCGGTGCAGCACGCGCGACCGCGACTCCGCCGAGACCGCGTCTCCGTGCAGGGCCAGGACGCGGCGCGTTCCCACCGCGAGCTCGAGCTGGTCGGGCGCGAAGCGCACCCCGAGCTCCTCGGTCCAGAAGGCGCGGCCCCAGCGGTCGTGGTTGCCGCCCACCACCACCACCGGGAGCCGGTGGGTCAGGCGGCCGAGTGCCGCGGCCACCCGGAAGCCGTCGCGTGGAATCACGCGATCGTAGGCGAACCAGAATTCGAAGAGATCGCCGTTGACCAGCAGCGAGTCGCCAAGGTCGGGTACGCGATCGAGGAATTCGAGCAACGCCGCCTCGGTCTCCCGCGGCGCGTATCCGAGATGGGCGTCCGAGACGATGACGAGAGCCTCTGCCGGCACGGGCGGAAACATGCCGAGGGTCGGATGAGCGGACAAGCGGAGCGCGCGCACGTTTCCGAGAGCACGGTGCGGGTCAATTACTCGGAGACCGACCAGATGGGCGTGGTCTACCATGCCCGCTACCTCGTCTGGCTCGATATCGCGCGCTGCGAGCACCTCCGTATCACCGGACTCACCTACCGCGAGCTCGAGGAGCGCGGGCTCCGGCTGGTCGTGAGCGAGGCGAGCGTCCGATACCGGCGGCCTGCCCGCTACGACGACCTGATCCGGGTGCGTTGCTGGGTGCGGGAGCTCGCGTCCCGCCGCGTGACGTTCGGCTATGCGGTCGAGCGTGCCGATGACGGCGAGCTGCTCGCCACCGCCACCACGGCGCTTCTCCCGCTCGATGCCTCCATGACGCTCCGCCGGTTGCCGGACGACGTCGCCGAGCGGCTCGTGCCGGTTCCCGATCCGGTCCGATTGTGATTCGCATTCATTCGCGGCTGCTGTTGTTCCTGGCCCTCGCGCCCGGCCTGCTCCCGGCGCAAACGCCGGCTCAGGTCGAGGCGCTGGCCGGTCTGCTCGCCGCGGAAGATGCGCGGCGCTACGACGCGGCCCTGCTGCAACGCGCCGCGCGCTCGCGTGACCAGCTCGTCCGACGCCATGCCGTCCTCGCGGCCGGCCGGATAGGCGACCTCCGCGGCGGTCCGCTCCTCACCGCGCTGCTCGACGACCCCGACCGGTCCGTGCGGGCGAGCGCGGCGTTCGCGATCGGCCTGCTCCGCGACTCGACGCTGTCCGGTGCGTTGATTGCGCGGCTTCAGCGGGCCCCGCTCGACTCCGCCACCGCATCGGAGCTGGTCACCTCGCTCGCCAAGGTCGGCGGGCGCCGGGCCTCGGCCGTGATTGCTCGAGTCCTCGATCGTGAGCTGGAGCCGCCCGAGCCCGCCGGCGGCGCGGCACGGCTCGCCGCGCTC
>JBOHSN010000024.1:0-43393 GCA_050733215.1 Gemmatimonadales bacterium | reverse complement strand
GTGGACGAGCTTCGGCGTCCGCCGACCGACGACTGCTGGGCGCCAACCGACCAGCGCCGCGAGATTGCGGCGGTGGTCTCGCTCAGAACGGCGTCGCCCGGACGCAGAGCCGAGGCAGCCCAGTTTCAGCGCGCTACTGAATCGCTGGTGTTGTGTGGGGATTGTTCTTGGCCGGACGTCGAGAGTAGCCTTCTTCCATCTCGCAAAGGAGAGTGTCTATGACTACTCACACCAAGGCTCGGCGCCAAGCTCGCGCAGACCCGGTTGCAGTCGATCCCAAGCACTACAAAGTGGAGATCGAAAACGATCAAGTCCGTGCACTACGGATCACCTACGGCCCCCACGACAAGTCTGTGATGCATGGGCACCCAGCCGCCGTGTTGATTTGCTTGACCGACTTCCATGTCAAATTCACTTCGCCAGATGGAAAAACCGAGGAGCGCCGCGGCAGGGCCGGGGAAACGATCTGGACTCCTGCTGAAGAGCACTTGCCTGAAAATTTGGGCGCTAAGCGCTTGGAGCTCATCTTGGTAGAACTCAAAGGGTAGCAGCAACAAATTCTGAGCGGCTGGGGCGCCTAACCCGCGCAGCCGACAGCCGGCTCTAGGGGCGAGCCTCCGCCGGACGCGCCGCTCCGATGGCGAACTAAGGAACGTAGGTTGACTCGGGCGCTGACCTTATCGGCTGCAACCGATGCGCATGTCGTTGGGCCGCACCGGCTACCAGTGGAGGTTACCTGATGCCCACACCTGAACAGGCAATCGCCCAGCTCGAAAGCACCGTAGCCGCCCTAGAAGCTACCGGTAGCAACGAGGCGCTAGTCGCAACGGTCCGAGCACAACTGAAACAGGCAAGGCGTGCCCTTGCCGAAGGTCGGCCTATCGACCTCGCTCAGATACAGGAGCCCGGCCCGCAGTCATCAGGCGAGGGTGCGGCCTAACTGTCGTTGACAAGGACGTTGTTCACGAGGTCACCCAGCGCTGCTGAGGTGACCGATAGCCCAGGGCGGTGTGCGGGCGCTCCTGCGTGGCGGCCGACTGCGGGCAGCCCTCATCGTGAGCCCACGATCACCCGCTGAGTTCATGCTGGCCGCGATCGCCGACCCGCACCGTTGCGTTCCCCTTTTGCCGTGTCACCCTGAGAGGACGAAAGCCCCTCTCGCGTGCCTATCCAGCCACGCTCCGCACTCTCGGTGACCACCTGCGCCTTTTGCTATCTCTGGAAAGGGGCGCTCTTCGGCCTGAGCCGCGATCCGCGACGCCAGCGCGCCCACCATGATTCGGCGGCGCGCGTTCTCGAGCGGCGCGTTCAGGATCGGCCCGGTGACTGGACCTTCCACAGCCGCCTCGGCATCGCCTATACTGGCCAGCGCCACTTCCCCAACGCCCTGCGCGAGGCCGAAACTGGCGTCGAGCTGCTCCCGTGGTCGAAGGACGCTCTCTTCGCCGCGCTCGCGCTGTGAAGCCTAGCGGAAGTCGAGGTCGAGGCTGGCCGGTACGACCGTGCCGTCAGCGACCTCGGCGAATCGCTCGCGCACCCTAGCTGGCTTTCGGCCGGCTGGCTCCGGATCGATCCCACGTTCGCGCCGCTCCGGGGCGATCCGCGCTTCGAACGGCTGGTAGCGGGAAACGAGTTGCGCGACCCCTCGGTGACGCTCGAGCTGCTCCACCCCGACCCTACCGCGTTTCTAGGCCCAGCCCGGTGCCTACGCGCATCGTCGGGGTTGGCACGCGCCGGCCATATGCGAGATCAGGCGGATGCCTGCCACCAACTCCATAAGAACTGCTGCTGCCCCGTGGGCGTGTGATGATTCTCTATCGCGCAGCGTCTTAACTGGAATCGGAAACCTAGCAGGGCACTGACCTCCTCCTTCGAATAACGCTGGACCGGCAAGCCGCTGCAGCGATTGGGGCCTTGGGAGCCAAACGTCGCAAATATCAGATGTCCCCGCGAGGCCAGCGCGGCCGTGAGGACCGTCAGATATTGCCCCAGATCGCTCCGCGTCGTGAGGAAATGCAACACGGCGCGATCGTGCCACAGGGCGTAGTGCCGTTGCGGCTTGAACGTGGTCACGTCACCGACGATCCACTGTACCCATGCAGCTGCGGACCCGAGTCGAGCTTGGGCCTGCGCCAGGGCCGGCGGCGCGATGTCGAGCACACTCACGTCCGTGTGGCCGGCCGCTAAGAGATGATCGACGAGCTGCGAGGCGCCACTACCGACGTCGAGGATGGGGGCGCTGAGGGGGAGCCCCGTGGCCTGAATTAGATCCAAGGACTGCTGTGGCACTGGTTGGTACCACGACACCTCAGTTGCAGCGCGGGTTTGATAGATCCTTTGCCAGTGGTCCGCAGAGTCGCCGCTCATGTCCGAGGCTCGTGATGTCCGATCAATGAGGTACACTTCACCTGCGATCCGGCACCAGCCGTGCCCAAGTCAGCGAACGTTTCTTAGCGAGCGATGGTCCTGTACGCCAGCAGGGTCCCTGCGAGCAGAATGGCCGCATCCAAGTAGATGAGCCCGAGATGGCCGAGCGTGGCGAGGCCATATACGTAGTGCAAAGGCAGAGCCAGTCCGACTCCGATCACGGGAGCGACGAATGCGGTCCAGAGGGCCCAGCGCTGCCCGGTTCTGATCCCTTGCCAGGCGAGCGGGATGACCGCCACCCCGAGCGCGATAATGAAGGCGGCCACCGCCACCTGGAGGTGACTGATGTAATTGAAGAGATGGGGGCTAAAGGCCCGAATCTGCTCGGGGGTGCCGCCGACGTGCTCAGGGGTTAGCCCAAGCTCGATAAAGCCGGTGAAGTTGCGGATGAGGAACATAACGCCGTAGCCGACGAGGCCGATGCCAGCCAGCGTGACGAGCTTGGCGCCGAGATCGGATGAAGGTGCGCCCGGCGCCCGATCCGCTGCCGTGGCCGGAGGAGCAGACATGCGAAGTCTCCTTAGGCTGGGAGTATAGGGTTCCAATACACTAGTCAGCGCGGCTCGCCCACGAGCCCCCCGAGCCGCGCCTTGGCCTCCGCGCTCCGCTCGGAGCCAGTCGTCCACCTCGCTCCAGTGAGTGCTCCGCGCTCCAGGTACAGCTCGTACGCGCGCCGGCGAATCGCCTCTTCGACGGATTCGGTGGCGGCCTGCTTTTGCTTCTGGCTCGTTGCGGGTGTCTTGCTATCAATCGCGGTGGATCTCGAAGCGCGTTGGGCGGGCATGGCTCCTCCAGGAAATTGTCGGCCTGCGCCGCGTAACGACCTTGCACTTCAGGTGCGGACAGTGGTCGGACCCTTCGCTAGAATCGCTAGTTCCCGAGCGACTGCTGCGTGAGAGGCCTCCGCGCTGAGTTTCACCGTGGCGTCATGCTACTTGCTGTGCCCGACACAGACCCCTGCGGTGCATCGTTGCCATGTCCTCCGAGAGAACGAAGGCTCAGCACCAAGTTCTGGGCGGGATGGCACACGCCCACGGGGCGCGCTCGCGCTGTTTCTCGGCTTACGCGTCGCTGTTCGCAGGCGGGGGGCGAGTCAGGGCGCCGCCCCAATTAGACCGAGCAGGCGGGCCAGCGGCTGGGGAGCGGGACATCGGGATCGCCCTCCTGCGGCAACGCCAGGTGGCGGCGCTCCCCCTGGTCCCCCTGAATCTCGACGTCATATCGGAGCAGGTCCGCCCCCATCACCGCTGCCTGCATCGGGCCCTCCAACCGTCCCAGCTCCTCGATGATCGCCTTGAGGTTGGCGGCCTCGGCAGCGCTCAGCGTGCGCGTGTCGAGGACGCCCACCTCCTGGACCACCCCAGCGAACCCGCCGGAGCGGGTGACTCGCACGATCAGCGTTCTTCTCCAACAGGACGGGAGGGTGCGCCGCGCCGCGGACCGGGCGCGGCGCATCTGGCTCACTTGAATGCCCGCTTGAGCTCAGCCACGTCGCCGGCAAGCGCCTCCGTCTCCGGGATTACCGCCCCTTCCGCGGCGAGCTTCAAGAGCTCCACCTCCAGGACCTTGCCTTCCCGCGCGTACTCGGGCAACTGCATGGTGCCACAGCAGCCGGTGCGGTCCTGGACGCCCGTGAGCGAGGGGTGCTCGGAATCTGCCGCCGCCAGGTCGGCCTTGTCCTCCTTCCGATCGGCGAACGTGGCGTCCTGCCAATCCACCGTTCCCCGCGCGATCGCGAGTGGCGCCTCTGTGGCGACCACCTCACGGAGCGCGAACCGGTCATAGATACAGGTGCGATAGATCCGCGGATCGTTCTGCTCCTTGGACACCCGCAACATTTGATTCACGACGTCAATGTATGTGGCGCCGGTGTCGGGGGCCCGGAGCAACGCGTTCACGAGCAATCCGCTGAGGTGTTGGCTCACCTCGACGAGGACTAGGGCTGGATCCTTGGTCTTGCTCTGCCGGATCCGCTCGAAGCGGAAGATGTCGGCGAGGATGTCGTAGATCGCGCCGGTGAAGACCTGGGAGATCTCGTGCACCTCGTTGCTGACCTGGCTCAGCTTCAGATCATTGTCCGCATTGCGCAGGCCCGTCGGCCTCCCCAGCGCCGCCCCGAACTGCTCGGCGAGCGCGGCGAGGAAGTTCTTCTGATGGAGGTCGGCCTTCGTCATGGCGATGAGCGCATCGGCCAGGTCGAGCTGCGCGAGCGCTAGGAAGATCGCCGACAGATCGCCGAACGACTCGTGGAGCCCGCCGGTCTGCGGTGGGTTGCTGATGCCGATCCAGCCGGGCTTGAGTCCGTCGAGCACCGCATGCCCCGTCGCGTGGGCCACGATGTCGAGCGAGCGGCACGGGAACAGCGGCTCGGTCGTGCCGGTCGGCGTGAAGTAGAAGAACTTCAGGGCCTTCTGCCCCCGGCTGTAGAAGGCGTTGGGCGTGACGCCGGCGCGCGGATACGCCGTGACCACGTCGGTGTTGCCTTTGAGGTTCCAGGCCCACGGGATCCCCACCCCGCCCCGGGCACGCTCGTACATCGCCAGGATCATGTGCACGATGGCGAACGCGTGGGCGCAGTCGCCTTCGGGCGTGTCCGCGGGGAACAGGAAGTCGCCGTCGGCGTTGCGGCTGACTGGGGTAGTGCCGGGAAGCATCGTGTCGATCCGGGCGTCTCGCGGCCCGTTCACCATCAGGCCTGGGACGAAGAGCAGTCGGCGCCCCAGTTCGCCCGCTGAAGGGTCCTGCTCCCAGATGAAGAAGCGGGAGCCGGTCGGCGTCGGTACCGGGCGAGGCACAGGGATGGGCGCCGGGATGGGCCGCGCGCGCCGGGTGCGGAGCGTCTCGACGAAGGCCGCTGTCGGCTCCGGGGCGAGCGGCTCGAGCACCGCGGAGCGCCCCACCTGGTAGTGCCGCAGAGGAGCGAAGTCCTCCCCCACGGGGTCGCCCGACCGGCGCGTCGGCGGAATCAGTGTACGCGGGTAGTCTACGGTTCGCATGCTGACCTCCTTGGCTCAAGGGCGGACCGCTGACTCCCCGGATCTCGGCGTCTCGCAGCAGGCGGACGTCCCGCGAGCGGCAGTCCGCAAAACGGTCGCGCCGAGCCACCCGTTCGGCAGCTCGGCGGTCGTGTGGGTCCTTCGTGGCGTCGGGTGAGGGGCGTCGCGGAGGAGGCGAGGACCCGTGGCTTTGCGTCCCCGGTTTTCGCCGGGTTTGCCTTTCTCGCAGGCACTGGCTCAGAATCGCGAGGCCAGAATAAGGCCGCGCGCGGGTGTCGTCAAGAGATCGCAACGGCCAGATTCGCTCGGCTCCGCAGCGCCCGCCGTTCAACCTTACTCGAAGATGATGTGCGTGTCGGTCTGGGTTACCCCGGCGGTCTTCTGGATTTCGTAGAGGACCACGTCCTGCAGGGAGAGCCCGTCTGCGGCTTCCACCAAGGCCACGATGTCCGGCAGGCCCCAGCAGAAGTCGGCGGACCGCACGCCGCTGATCCGGCGCAGCGCATTGACGACGCCGTAGATCTGCCCGGCGCCGTGTGATGAAGGCCTACCCCTTCATATGGCTGGCCCCCGCCGCGCTTGGGAACGACGCCTCGTCTCTCGAAACGAATGTTAGGTCAGGACCAGATCGGCTCTCGTTCTCTGGCCACGGGCACCACTTTCGTTGCGTCGTCCACGATGAGCCGCAGGTCCCCATTTGACTGCACCAGCGCATCGAGAAGGTCGTAGGTCCCCGAGCTGGGTACGACCAGTCCCTCGACGACGACGTTGGTCGGGAGCGGGCGACCGTCGCCCGCGACCGCCACCTGCCGCACCCGGATCGGCCCCATGTTGCAGAAAAGGATGTCCCCCTTCCGCTCGTCCCTCGGGGTAAACCAGTTGCGGGCCAGGCCGATCACTCGGATGCCAGGCAGGTCTGCCCGAATCTCCTGGCCATGCCGTACCTCTGCCTGTTCCATCCGCTCCCTGAGCCGCTCGGCCTGGGAGTAGCCAGTGACACGTGCTTCCATACGTCACCTCACCCTGCAGAAAGCGTGAATACCCTAAAGGCAAACGCGAAGCTAGCTAGAGCAGCTCGGCGATCTTGGTGGTCTCTCGGAGCGTCGGATCGGTGGCGTGCGGGAGGCGAGGACCCGTAGCTTTGCGGCCCCGGCTTTCACCGGGTGTGCCTCTGGTGTGCCTCTATCGAGCTAGCGAGTCTACGGTAGGCTGCGGTTTCCAGGCTGTCAACCGCGACCTGGCGCCTAGCGGCTTACAGGGCGTGTCCGCGATACCCCGACCCATCTTCAACGTGAACGGCGCCGCCGGCCTGGTGCTGCGCGGGCTGTTCGTTCGGACCCCGATCGCCTGCCGCTGATGCGAGCAACACGATGAGTGCCGGGTCGACAAGTCAACGTTGTCGGAGGCTCATCATCCGGCGCACTTTGCGCCTGCCTTCGGCTGAGCATCGGTCAGGGAAGTGAAGGACGCGGTGACAACGGCGGTCCGGCGCGGACCGGCGGGTTGACAGCCCCGGTACCGGTTCCTAGCGCAGCGCTCCCACCCCGACAAGAGCCCACCCAGGGACAGCCGGAGCGATGCCACGGGTCGCTGTCCCCCGATGCCAAGGAGGGCCGCGACTGGAACGTGCTCCTCGGTCATGCGGCCGCGACCCTGGCGAAATTCCAGGTGCCCGAGGCCGAACAGCGCGACGTGGTCGCGTTTGTCCAGAGTTTCAAGAAAGAGATCGTCGAATAGCGTCGCTTCCCACGGGACTCGAATGGGCTGTGAGCCTCGCCAATTGCGCTGGCCACAGCAAAGCGCGGCCAGGCTCGAACCCGCGGTCACGCATGGCGTCCGTCAGCGAAGCCCGGCGCGGTGCGTCGCACCGGGCTACGGGCGAAGGGCGCGGCGACAGCTGCCAAGAGCTCGTCGGTCGCCAAGGGTTTGCTGATGAGTGCAACGGCCCCGAACAGTTTGCCGAGGTCGCGCGACTGACCCCGCCGTCCTTCGAGGGCGATACGCTCACCTATTTCGGATTCAAGGCCAGCGTGTACCGCTACCGGGGCGAGCAGGCGAAGGCCCGCGCGTATGATGACGATTCTCTCCGCATTCGTGGATTGTCGAGGTGGAAAACAGCGATCCGCGCGGCGCCTCAGGCGCGAGGCTGAGCGCGCGGGCAGATGGTGCGCGAGCGGCGCACGTCCTCATGCCGGCGCACCGGTCCGCCGCCGGTCGAGGCTGCGATACTGGATGGCTTCCGCGACGTGATCGGCACCGACCTCGTCCGCTCCGGCCAGATCGGCGATGGTGCGGGCGATCTTCAGCACCCGGTGATATGCCCGCGCCGACAGCCCGAGCCGGGCGACCGCCTCGCGCAGCAGCCCGTCGGCGGCGGCCTCGCTGCGGCACCAGCGCCGCACCTCACGGGCCGACATCTGCGCGTTGGTTCGGACCCCCGGCAGCGCCCGGAACCGCGTTCGCTGCCGGGCCCGCGCCGCCTCCACCCGCGCCCGCACGGCGGCGCTTGGCTCCCCCGGCGCCCCGCCCGCGAGGTCGCCATAGCTGACCGCGGGAACCGCGAGATGGATATCGATGCGATCCAGCAGCGGGCCGGAGATGCGCGCCAGATACCGCTCCACCGACGGATCGTCGCAGCGGCACTCGTGGACCGCATCGCCCCGGTAGCCGCAGGGGCAGGGGTTCATCGCGGCCGCCAGCATGAAACGTGAGGGGAAGGTCACGTTCATCGCAGCCCGGCTCAGCGTGACGTGGCCGTCTTCCAGCGGCTGCCGGAGCACCTCGAGCACGTTGCGCCGGAACTCGGGCAGCTCGTCGAGGAACAACACGCCTCCGTGGCTCAGACTCACCTCGCCCGGGCGAGGCCACGATCCGCCGCCGATGAGGCCGGCGTCGCTGATAGTGTGATGGGGAGCGCGGAACGGCCGGAGGGAGGAAACGCCGGCCCCGGGCGCGAGCAGCCCCGCGACGCTGTGGATCCGAGTGGTTTCGAGCGCTTCGTCGAGCGTCAACGCGGGGAGAATGGTAGGGAGCCGCCGCGCGAGCATGGTCTTGCCGGTGCCGGGCGGACCGACCATCAGCAGGTTGTGCCCGCCGGCCGCCGCCACCTCGAGCGCGCGCTTGGCGGCCCCCTGGCTCCGCACGTCCGCGAAGTCCGCCCCTTCGGCATTCCCTGACGCCACGTGCAGCAGCTCGGCGCTGCCGCGGCACAGCTCGCCGGCGCCGCCGGCGAACGCGCACACTTCGGCCAGCGTGGCTGCCCCGCGTGCCTCGATTCCCTCCACCACAGCCGCCTCCGCGACGTTGGCGGCCGGCAGCACCACACCCCGGCAACCCAGCGAACGGGCGCAGAGGGCCACGGAGAGTGCGCCGCGGACCGGTCTGAGATCGCCTTCCAGGCCAAGCTCACCGACCACGACGTAGCCGTCGAGCCGGCCCGGCGAGAGCTGCCCGCTGGCCAGAAGAATGCCCAGTGCGATGGGGAGATCGAACGCGGAGCCCGTCTTGGGCCGGTCCGCCGGGGCCAGGTTGCAGGTGATGCGTTTGAGTGGGAGTGTGAACCCAGCGCTCGCGAGTGCGGCCGTGACGCGCTCGCGGCCCTCCTTTACCGCGCCCTGGGGCAGACCGACCGTGGCAAAGGAAGGGAGTCCGTTGGCAAGGTGGACCTCCACCTCTACCGGGTAGGCGTCGATCCCGATGATGGCCGCGGAGCGGAGATGGGCGAGCACGCGCGCTCCCTGTGAGATTCGCGCAACCTGCCGGCCGAAGCCGCTCGCGTCGTCATCCTCCCGGCGCTCGCCGGTCCAAAAACCCGCTCGCACGCCGCAACGATCAAGGACCCCGACGCCGGTTCAGTCGATGCGCGGCAGCCCCACCAGCCGGCCCGACCAGCTCGTCCAGGTGAGCCCGCATCCGGCGTCGCCGAACGGCGGGTCGGGATGGCCCGCGTGCCCGATCAGATCGTGCAGCATCTCGTGCCGCAGCACCATCTCATTCTGCAGGAACGCTTCCGCCACGAAGATCTCGTGAGCGTCGGTCCACCGCGCCACGCACATGCCGCTCGGGCAGGCGAACTCGTCGCCCGGCACCCGGTAGAACCGGAGCCGCTCGAAGTCGCCGGTGAGTCCGGAGCACGCCTGCGTACTCGCGAACCAGGTGCGATACACAGCGGGGGCTTCGAAGCGCTCGTGCGTGCTCGGCGCGCTCGCATCGGCGGCGCAGCCGAGCACGGCGCCAAGCGCCAAAGGAAGCCATCGGAAATCACCGCGCATGGTTCCCACGCTGTTGCGCTCCGGCCGCGCCAGCCATGATGGGCGTCACACGCTCGAACGCGGCCCCGGAATTGCCTCACTATCTGCCAACCCACTTCAACGCGTTGCCTTGGCCGGAGTTCCGAGGTTGGCCAGACAATGCATCCGGCAGCGGTCTGGGCATTTCGCGGCAAGGGGTCCGCAGGAGCAAGGGCACTCCATGAAGCATCGTTTGGGCGCGCTCGCGATGGTTGCGATGGTCTCGTTTCTCTGCGGCGGCTGGCTCCTCAACCGGGAACCGGCGGGGGAAGCGAACCTGCAGCATCAGTCCCGCGTGCTCGAGACGGTGCTCTCGGTCATCTACGACCACTCGCTCGACTCACCCAACCGCACCGAGCTGTTCGAGAACACCGCTCGCACGCTCGTCTCGCAATTGCGCGACCCGTATGCCGAGCTGCTGGTCGGGGACGGCTATCGCCAGTTCAACCGGCAGATGTCCGGCACCGGCGCGACGGTGCTTCCACGAGGTGACGGGGCCACCGGCGGCGATGCCACGCGCATTCCGGCGATCTCGGCGGGGGTTCTGCTCTCGCCGACCATCGGGTACGTCGCGCTGCACACCCTCAGCGAGGGCGCCGCGCAGGAGCTGGCCACCGAGGTGTGGGGCCTGCGCAAGCAGGGGATGCGGACCCTGGTGCTCGATCTGCGCAACAATCCGGGCGGATTGATCAAGCAGGGCGTGCAGGTGGCCGAGCTGTTCCTGAACCAGGGCGACACGATCGCCACGACGCGCGGGCGGAAGTCCACCCACACGAAGGCGTATGTCGCGGATGCCGGAGAACGCTGGCCCGGGCTGATGCTGGCGCTACTGGTGAACGACGGGACGGCAAGCTCGGCGGAGCTGATCGCCGGCGCCCTGCAGGACCACGATCGGGTGGTGGTCGTGGGGCAGGCTACCTTCGGTAAGGGCGTGCTCCAGACCACGTACCCCCTCGGCGGGGAGATGGCGATCAAGCTGACCACGGCCCGATGGTTCACGCCGAGTGGCCGGAGCATCAACCGGCCGCGCACCCGGTCCGACAGCATCGTGGCGACCCGCCGCCGAGCCGCCGAAGCGAGCGGGATCCGCTTCCGGTCGGACGAGGGGCGGCGCCTGCCCGAGGGTCACGGCATCATGCCGGACCTGGTGGTCCGCCGCGAGCGATATACCGGGCGCGAACGTGAGTTTCTCGACTCCCTGGGCAGCAGTTACCCGGCGTTCCGGGCCGCGCTGTCCGACGTGGCGCTGAACGCGCGGGGGGATGGCAACCTGGTGGCCGAGGACTTCGCGGTGACGCCCGAGATGCGGGCGCGGCTCTACGGTGCGCTGGTCGAGCGCGGGGTCCAGCTGAGCCCCGACCTGTTCGCCTCGGCCGCCCGGTACGTGGATCGCCAGCTCGGCCACGAGATCACGCGCGAGCTGTTCGGCGAGGCCGCCGCGACCCGCCGCCGTCTCCTCGCGGACCGGCAGATGCAGGCGACCATCGACCTCATCAGCCGCTCAACCTCGCAGGCGAACCTGGTCCGCCTGTCCGAGGAAACGCCAGAGTAAGACCCGCATACGCGGCCGGTTCAGGCCGCCCACGCCGGTGACGGCGGCAACCGGACCGTCACCGTCGTTCCCGCACCCTCGGCGCTGTCCACCTCGACCTCCCCACCCCAGCTTTCCACCAGCCGCCGCACGATCGGCAGCCCGAGTCCGGAGCCGCTCGTGGTGGTGGAGAACCGCGGCTCGAAGATCCGCGGGAGCAGCTCGGACGCGATACCGGCGCCGTCGTCCGATACCTCCAGGCAGCCGAGCGACGCTCGCACGGTGATTCTGGTGGCTGCCGCGTTCCGTGCATTCTCCAGGAGATTGACCAGCACCTCCTTGACCTCGTCGCGCCGCGCCTCACCCCACGCGGGCGCCCGCACTTCGAGCCGTACCTGGGTGCCCTCTTCCGTCAGGCGATAGAGCTGGACTACCTCCTCCGCCACTGCCCCGAGGTCGAGTCGCTCGAGCGGCTCCTGCCCCGCGGCGGGCGCGCCGAATCGGCTGAACGCGCGCGCGATGGTATCGAGCCGGTCGATCTCGCCCAGGATCCGATCGGCGGTCTCCTCGAGGACCCCGTCGAAGTCACCCGTGCCGTCGCGCCAGACGCGGCGGAGATGCTGCACGCCGAGGCGCATGGGCGTGAGCGGATTCTTGATCTCGTGGGCCACCTGGCGGGCCATCTCGCCCCAGGCGAGGACCCGCTCCGCGCGCGAGAGGTCGCTCACGTCGTTGAGAGCGAGCACCGCGCCGCGGAGATCCGGTCCCAGCGAGGCGAGCTGGAAGGTGATGCGGCGTCCGCCCACGGTGAGTTCGGCACCGGTGTCGTCGGGCGCGGCTCCGGCGGCGAAGGCGCGGACCGCGGCGGCCAGCGGCCGCCAGTCGTCGCCCAGGCGCTCCACGAAGTGATCGCCCTCGTCGAGCGGAATTCCCAGGAGGTCCACCGCCTGGCGGTTGGCGATGATGACCCGCGTCTCCGGGTCGAGGCCCACCACGCCGGTCGAGACGGTGCCGAGCACGGTGGCGGTGCGTCGGCGGGCCGCTTCGAGCGCGCTCTGGCTCGAGCGGATGTCGGCGGCCATGCGTTCGAACGCGCCGAACACCGGCTCGAATTCGAGCGGCGGATGGGCCGAGTGCGGCGGCATCGGCTGCCCCTTGCCGAGCGCGATGGCCGAGCGTCTGAGCTCGGACACCGGGCGCGAGAGCGCGAGCGCGGCGCGGCGCGCGCCGCCGATCGCCGACGCGACGCCGATGATCGTGGCGAGCAGCAGTACCAGTCCGAGATCGAGCTGCGTCGCGGCAAGAGCCGACTCGTCCGCGAGCTGCGGTGTGGCGAGCACCTCGAGCGCGGCGGGCGGCCCCGGACGCACGGTGCGGAACCCGACCCGCTCGCCGAGCGACGGTATGGGGCCCGGGCGTGTCACTTCCAGCTGGCCCTGGAAAGCGAGCGTGCGGAACGCGCCCGGGTCCATGAGCCGGGACACTACCCCGAGGTCCTGGAGCACAGGGGCGCTAGTGGCCGCCAGGGCACCGCCACGATAGACGGCCAGGTCGGCGCCCACCCGACTGCTCAGCTCGTTCAGCGCGGCATCGAGCTCGTCTTCGGGCGCGCGGGGAAGCTCGGGCGCACCGGCTACCGCGTCGCGGAGCGTCTGGGTGATCAGGAGATCGCGGCCCCGCTTGGCTTCCGCGGCGAGCCGGGCGAAGCCCCATACCGAGAAGCCGACGGCGGGCACGATGAAGAAGGCGGCGAGCGTGAAAGCCAACCGCACCCGAAACGAGCGGGCGCTGGTTCGCCACCGGAGCCGGGGCCAGGGCGAGCCCGCAACGAATTCGCCGAACCCCCACACCACGGCAAGGATCCCAACATCGAAGAGCACCACCAGGAGCCCGCGCACGAACAGCGGCAGCGGGCCCCGGAGATCGATCTCGGCGTGAATGCGTCGGGCTCCGCCGGGCAGATCGAGGCGGCCGTCCGCGCGGAGGTACCAGCCTTCACGCCGCCAGTGGAGGACCTCCCGCACCGACGCCACCTCCGGCCCCGGCGGTGCCAGCGTCAGGCGATAGAGCGACGACTGCCGGCGCTCCGGATCGAGCAGCCGGCCCAGGCGGCCCGGCGCGACGAGCCTGGAGCGGGGGCCGACGCCGACAGTCATCACGGTGCCCGGCCGGGTCCTCACCAGCAGCAGATAGTGCACACCCGGAATCCGCCGCAGCTGCGTCACCACCTGCGACTGCGCCGCCGGCATGGCGCGCACGAGCGACGCGAGAAACGGAAGCGGAAGGTCGAGCGAGTCGAGCGGCACCTCCGCCTGCACCTGTCCGGTGCTCGACCAGAGCGCGAGGTGGGCGGGATACGATTCCTCCCCGAGCTGGGAAGCGGCCCAAAGCGCGTAGAGCGCCGAGGCAGTCTCGGGCGGGCGCCCGCTGCGAATCACCTCGCCGAATCCCTCGAGCAACGGAACGGCCAGCGGATCCGGCTCCCCACCCAGGCGGGCGACGTCGCGCTGCGCGACCTGGAGGCGCCCCGACAGCTCCGCACCCCAGGTGACGAGTGCGGCGAAGCTGCCGGCGACGATCCCGATCGCCGCGATCGTGGTCGACCGGGGAGCGGGGAGCGTCACCAGAATCAGCGCCGGCACCCACAGCAGCGGATACCAGTCGGGCCACCCGTCGTTGGGGCTCCACGCCAGCATGCCTACGACGGAGGCCACGACCGCGATGCCGACCCCGAGCCAGATCCGCGCTCGCGACGGCACGACCGCGCCGGTGCCCCGGAACAGCGCGGCGGCTGTGGCGATCGGAACGATGGCCGCGAACAGGAGGGTCAGCTCCCAGGTCAGCCACAGGCCCGGTGCCGCGCCCCGCGCGGGTGGCGTGATGCCGCGCGCGAGCGCGGCGACGAACGCGGGCGTCGCGAGCAGGAGGAGAACGCCGAGAGGCATGCCCCAGGCCCGGCGCGGCGGGCGCCGGCGCCAGAGCCAGATCGCGCCGCAGGTGAGCATCAGACTGGTGAGCCCGAGCAGGCCGGCGGAGCTGGACAGCGGGCCGAGGGTGGACCGGAAGAAGGTGGCGGGCGAGAAGAGGGCCTGAGCGCCAAGCAGCGCGCCGAGCGGCGCACGGGCAGCCACCCATAGACCCGTGGCGAGCAGGAGGTAGCGCTCCGCCGGCCGGCGGGCGAACCCCACGCCCACGACCAGGATGAGCAGGAGTAGCCAGGTGATCGGGCGCCCGCCCCGCTGGAACGTCAGCTGGCGAGCCGCGCCCTGCTCCGGAGGCGTCGGCACGACTGCCAGAAGCACGTCGGACGTCGCGGAGCCCGGCTCCCGATACCGCAGCAGGTCGGGATCGGGCGGCGCGTCGCCCGGCGCGTAGACGGTGAGGGCCACGTCGGTGCGGCGGCGGATCTGCTCCGCGAGACTCCGTTCGCGCTCGGGAACCGACGGATGGGCCCAGACCAGGACGCTCGCCACCGACACCCGCCCGTTCGGCGAGTGGCGGCGCGCCTCGAGTACGACGTAATATCCCGAGGCGCGCACGCGGATCGAGTCGCCGACCGGCGCCGGGGCAAGGCGGTGCTGACCGGCCCAGGCCCAGGGAATGCGAGCGGGGTCGAGCACCGCGACGCCCATCTCGGGACCGAATGCCGGCACCGCCCGGTCGAGCCGCCCGAACGCCGCCTCCCGCTCGCCCTCGGCCACCTCGGCGGCGGTGGCGGCAAGCCGGTCCACGGCGTGATAGGCCGAGTGCAGCTCACGGGTGGCGGTGCGGCCGGCTGCGGTCACCAGCGCCGCCCGCTCCTCGGCCCAATGGTGTTCGACGGCGTGCATGCGGTACTGCGCGACGGTCAGGCCGAGGACGAGCGCGGCACTCGCGAAGGCGAGAGCCCCGCGGCGGATGCCGCGCCAGGGACGGAGCGCCGCCAGCCCGGTGCCCGCCGCGAGCCACGCGAGCAGCACCCAGTGCACCGCCGGCTGTCGCAGCCACTCGGCGGTCACCGCACCGAGCACGAGCACGAGCACCGGCCACCAGCGAGCGAGATGCCTCAAGAGCACCGACCGTGGCGAATGAAGGAGATGACTCCCGTGGCCGTTCGAGAGCGGTTGCGGGAGCGTCCGACGCTCATCGTGCCAGTAGGCACCACCGAGCAGCATGGCCCGCACCTGCCGCTCGGGTGCGACACGCTGATCGTGGAGCGGCTGGCCGATGATCTCTCGGCCGCCTTCGCCATCCCCCGGGCACCGGCAGTCGAGTACGGGGCGCAGAGCCCAGCCCACGCGTTTCCCGGCGGCGCGGCGCTGCGCCGCAAGACCCTCCACCGGGTGATGAACGAACTTATCGAGTCGTGGGAGCACGGGGCAGACGTCACTGAGTTCATCATTCTGACGGCCCAGGCCCACGATCCGCACCTCGAGGCGCTCAGCACCATCCGCACCGACGGCGCCACCGTGCTCGTCGCCGACGTGTTCGCGCTCGACTTCGGCGCGCTCCTGGAAACCCCCGGACCGCCCACTCAGGGCGGCGAGCTGGATACGTCATTACTCCTGTATCTGGCGCCGGAACTGGTGCAACTCGAGCTCGCGCTTGGTGCGGAGCGCTCGTCGCCGCAGAAGGGTGAACGCCTGTATAGATTCATCTTCGAACGCGTCAGTCGCTGCCTGATCCGCCGGTGACCTCGACTCGGCTCCCGATGCGCCGCACCCTGCTTGCCGCCCTCGCGCTGTCCGTGCCCCCGGCCGTTACGGCGCAGGAGGCCACCGTGCCGCTAACCATCCAGCGGAACGGCCAGGAGATCGGGCGCGAGGAATACTCGCTCGGCACCGCCGGGCCGGGTCGTGGCACCACCCTGTCGACCACCGCCCGCTATCCCGGCAACCCACCGCTTCAGGTGTCTGCGATGCTCGAGCGCTCCCCGGAATCAGGCATTGCGAAGTTCGAGCTGGACGTGCAGGGTCCTGGGGGACCCCTCGTCATTCTGGCCGCGGGGTCCGGCGCCCGGCTCATTGTCCGCTCCGTGGCACGCGGGGCGGAGGCGGGCAAGGAGATGCCCGGCGGGCACGACATCGTGCTGCTCGACGAGGCCGTGCATGCCCTCTACCTCCCGATCGCCGAGCTCGCCACACCAGCGGGCGCGCGTTTGACGGCCGTCTTTCCCCGAGCGTCGCGCCGGGTCTCTTTCACTGCCCGGCGTGAACCAGGCGAGGGCGGAGGATCCCGGGTTCAGCTCTCCGGCGAGGTGTCCGGAACCCTCGCCGTCGATGCCCAGGGAAACCTGGTCCGGCTCGAGCTCCCGGGTACCGGCACCGTGGTCACCCGCGCGTCCAAGTGACGGCGGCGCGGGCCTGAACGACCTCTTCGTCGCAACCTGAAACTTCCCTTATCCGGGCCCCGTAGAAGGGCCCGGACCTTCTCACCTGTAAAAGGACTCCCGCATGCCCGTCTGGCTCGTCGTGCTCGCGGTGGCGGTTTGCGCCGCCCGGCCCGCGCAGGCGCAGGACACCACGGTGACGCAGGCCCCGGCTTCGGATACCGCCCTGGCCCTGCGTCCGCAGGCCACGACGGCGCTGACGCTGGGCGACGCGCTGACCCAGGCGCGCCGGAGCAGTCCGGCATATCAGCAGGTCCTCAACAATGCCGATCCTGCACGGTGGGGCGTGCGCAACGCCTACGGCGAGATGCTCCCCTCGCTTCAGGTGTCGGGCGGGCTCGGCTATACCGGGGCCGGCCAGTCGCAGTTCGGGGCATTTTTCGACCGCACATCCCCGTTTGTCGGCTCGAGCTACGATGTCGGCCTCTCCTGGGAGTTCAGCGGCGCGTCGCTGGCCAACCCGCGGCGCGCCCGTTCGCTCGAGCGGGCCACGGCGCAGGATATCGAGGGGGCTGGAGTGTCGCTCCGCGCCGACGTGACGGACCAGTATCTGGCGAGCAAGGCGGCGTACGCGCAGACCGAGGTGGCGCGGGAGCAGGTGCGGCGCAACGCCGAGTTCCTCCGTCTCGCGGAAGCGCGGTACCGGGTGGGCCAAGCCACGCTGCTCGACGTGCGGCAGGCGGAGGCGACCAAGGCCACGTCGGATGCCGCCCTGCTCCGCGCCTACCAGCAGGAGAACGAGGCCAAGCTGGAGCTCTTCCGGCGGATCGGGCTGGTGCCGCCCGCGCCGATCGAGCAGATCGCGCTCTCGGACTCGTTCCCGGTGACGGCCCCCGCCTTCCAGCTCGACCAGTTGCTCGGTCTGGCCGAAGAACAGAATCCGTCGCTCCGTGCGCTCCGGGAGCGGGAATCGGCCGCGCGCGATAGCGTGAAGGTGGTGCGCTCGGAGTTCTTCCCCCGGCTTAGGGCCCAGGCCGGATGGGCCGGCTTCACCCAGCAGTTCACCGACGATAATCAGCTGCTCGGGCAGCGGCTGTCGAACGCGCAGTCGGCGGCGGCCCAGTGTCAGTATGACAACCAGATTCGTGATGGCCTGGGCCTGGGCGGCACCACGCCGGACTGCTTTGGCACGTTCGGCCTGAACGCCGGCGGGGGCACCCTCACGGACGCGACGGCGCAGAGCATCCGCGACCAGAACGACGTTTACCCGTTCGATTTCGCGAGTCAGCCGTTCCAGGCGCGGCTCACGGTCTCGCTCCCGATCTTCACCGGATTCAGCCGCTCGCTGCGGCTCGCCAAGGCGCGCGCCGCCCAGAAGGACGCGGATGAGAGCGTGCGCGCCCAGGCCCTCCAGGTGCGGACCAACGTCCATGCGCGCTATCTCGGGCTGGAGACGTCGTACCGGACGATCGCTCTCCAGGAACGGAGCCGGACGGCGGCGCGCGAGCAGCTTCGCCTGGCGCAGGACCGCTACCGGGTGGGCATCGGGACCGCGCTCGAGGTCACGGACGCCCAGAACGCGGTCCAGCGGGCCGAAGGCGATTACGTGACCGCCGTGTTCGACTACCACCGTGCCATCGCCGCGCTCGAAGCCGCGGTGGGCCGTCCCCTTCGCTAGAGAGGCATCGTCATGTCCCGCGGAGTGAAGATCGGTCTCATCGTGGGCACCGTCGCGCTGGTGATCGGCGGCGCCGTGGCCGGCGCGGTGGTGGTCAAGAAGAAGAACAAGGCGACCGAGGTTCGGCTCGAGGACGTGGCACGGCACGACCTGGTGGCGGCGGTCACGGCCAGCGGGCGGATCGAGGCCGAGAAACAGGTGGACGTCACCGCCGACATCACCGGCCGCATCCTGCACATCGCGGTGCAGGAGGGCGACATGGTCCGCAAGGGTCAGTTCCTGATCCAGATCGACCCGGTCCAGTTCGAGGGCGCGGTGGCGCGGAACGAGGCGCTGCAGGCGTCGAGTCAGGCCTCGCTGATCCAGGCGCGCACCAACCGCGATCAGGCGAAGCGGGCGCTGGACCGGTCGATGGAGATCCACCGCAGCGCTCCGGACCTCATCGCCCCCGAGACCGTCGAGCAGGCGCAGCAGGCCTATGATGTGGCGGTGTCCACCTTCGCCGCCACCGAAGCGCAGGTCGAGCAGGCCCGCGCGGGGCTCAAGGAAGCCCGCGACAACCTCGCCCGCACCCGCCTCTATGCCCCCATGGACGGGCGGGTGGTCCGGGTCGCGGTCGAAATGGGCGAGGTGGCCGTGCCGGGCACCTTCTCGAAGGAAACCGCGCTCCTCATGACGGTCGCCGACATGTCCACCATCCTGGCCAAGGTCCAGGTGGACGAAACCGACGTCGTGCGACTCGCGTCGGGTGATTCGGTGGACGTCACGATCGACGCGTACCCCGACACGACCTTCACCGGACGGGTCACGAAGATCAGCCACGCCGCCAAGCTCACTCAGACGGCGGCCGGCGCGCAGACCGGCACCAGCGATCGGGCGGTCGATTTCGACGTCGAGATCACGCTGGCCAATCCGCCGGCGGACATCCGGCCCGACCTGAGCTGCACCGCCCGGATCGTGACCGACACCCGCGACGGTGTACTCGCCGTGCCGATCATCGCGCTCACCGTCCGCGACCACGAGCGCGTACCGAACGAGTCGGTGCCGGCGCCGCCCGAGGACTCGCTGAGGAAGAAGTTCAAGAAGCGGGAGACCGAGGGCGTGTTCGTGGTGCGGGAGGGCATTGCCACGTTCCGCCCGGTGCGGGTGGGCATCGCGGGAGACGAGTACTTCGAGGTGCGCGACGGCGTGCGCGAGGGTGAGACCATCGTCGCGGGCACCTATCAGGCGATCCGGGAGCTCAAGGACGGCGGGAAGGTCAAGCCGGCCAAGGACGAGGACAAGGGCGGGGCCAAGCGGGAGGCGACTGCATCATGAGTGAGCCGGTGATCCGCATCCGGAATCTGACCCGGGACTACGTCATGGGCACGGAGATCGTGCGCGCGCTCCGGGGGGTGTCCGTCGATATCACCCGGAACGAGTACGTGGCCATCATGGGGCCGTCCGGATCGGGCAAGTCCACCCTGATGAACCTTATCGGCTGCCTCGACACCCCGAGCGCCGGCGAGTACTGGCTCAACGGCCATGAGGTGTCCCGGCTCAGCGACGACCGGCTCGCGAGCGTGCGCAACAAGGAGATCGGGTTCGTGTTCCAGACCTTCAACCTGCTCGCGCGGGCCACGGCGCTGCACAACGTGGAGCTACCGCTGGTCTACGGCGGGGTGTCGGCCGCCGAGCGGCGCGCGCGCGCGGTGCGCGCGCTCCAGGCGGTCGGTCTCGGCGACCGGATGGAGCACCGGTCCAACGAGCTGTCCGGCGGACAGCGCCAGCGCGTGGCAATCGCGCGGGCGCTGGTCAACCAGCCGTCGATCCTGCTCGCCGACGAGCCCACCGGAAACCTCGACTCGACGACGAGCGAGGAGATCATGCGGCTCTTCGGCGAGCTGCACGCGAGCGGTCAGACGGTGATCATGGTCACCCATGAGCCGGACATCGCGGCGTTCGCCGAGCGGGTGATCGTCCTCCGGGACGGGGAGGTGGCGTCCGATCGGCTGAATCGGGAGGCAGCAGCGTGAAGCTATCCGCTATCGGCTATCCGCTATCCGCTCGCTCGGCTGCCGCTCGAGGCGTCGTGCGAGATTTCGAGCGGCCGCGGAACGGGCGGACAGCGGATAGCGGATAGCGGATAGCGGATAGCGGATAGCGATGCCCCTTCTCGAAGCGATCCGCATGGCCCTGCGGACCATCCGCACCCAGAAGCTGAAGAGCTTCTTCTCGCTCATCGGCGTGCTGATCGGCGTCACGTTCCTGATCGCGGTCGTCTCGATCGTCCAGGGCATGAACCGGTACATGGAGGACCGGTTCGCCAACGGGCTCATCGGGGTGAACAGCTTCGAGGTCCGCCGCATGCCCGCCATCGAAATGGGCAATGTGACGGCCGACACCTGGCGCGAGTGGCTGCGCCGGCCGCGGGTGAACTACCGCGAGGCGGCGTTCCTCAAGGACCGGGTGCAGACGCCCGCCATCTGGGCCCGGGTATGCTGGGAGCGCGAGCTCGATGCGGTGGTCGGCAACCTCCGGGGCCGAGTCGAGATCCAGGCGGCCGACAACGAGTTCTTCCGCATCAAGGGCTATCGCATCGCCTCGGGCCGTACATTCACCCCCCAGGAATCGCAGACCGGCGCGTCAGTGGTGGTCATCGGCGATCTGGTGCGGGAGACGTTCTTCCCTAGCCTCGACCCCGTCGGTCGGGAGCTTACGATAGCGGGCATCCCCTATCGCATCGTCGGCGTGGTCGAGGCACAGGGCTCGCTGTTCGGCATGTCACTCGACCGCTTCGTGATCGCGCCCTTCAACGCGCCGGTGCGGCGCGAGGCCTGCGCCCAGAACGTGATTCACGAATTGTGGGCCGGGACCGACTCCCCCGATCAGATGAAGCGGGCGGCCGCCGAGGCGGAGGAGTTCATGCGTATCGCCCGGGGCCTCAGGCCTGAGCAGGACAACAACTTCTACGTGCAGACGGCGGAGGGTGCGCTGGGCACGTGGGAAAAGATCTCGCGCATCCTGTTTCTCGCCTTGCCTGGGCTGGTCGGGATCTCGCTCGTGGTGGGAGGGATCGTGATCATGAACATCATGCTCATGGCGGTCAGCGAGCGGACCCAGGAAATCGGCATCCGCAAGGCACTCGGTGCCCGCCGGCGCGACATCCTGGCCCAGTTCGTCGTGGAGGCAGCCACCCTCTCCACCGTGGGAGCCGCGTTCGGCATCCTGACCGGGTTCGTCCTCGCCTATGCGGTCGAGACGTTCTCGCCGCTCCCCGCCGCCGTCGCGCCCTGGTCCATCGGGCTGGCGGTGTTCCTCGGCGTGGCCGTCGGCGTCGCCGCGGGGGTGTATCCCGCGAGCCGCGCATCCCGGCTCGATCCCATCGTCGCGCTGAGGGCGGAGTGACCCGGCGCGGCGCCGCGGCGACGCTGTCCCGCATCGGCGAAGGCGTCTCCATCGCGCTCGACTCGCTCCGCGCCAACAAGGTGCGCGCGGCGCTTACCGTCCTGGGCGTGGCGATCGGCGTGACCGTGGTGATCGCGATGGGCGCGGCCATCACCGGCATCAACCGGAGCATCAGCGGAATCCTCGAGCAGGCCGGCCCGAAGACCTTTTTCGTGTTCCGCTGGTTCTCCACCGGCATCCACGTGGGACCGGACGATCCCCGCGAGGCGAACCCCCCGCTCACGCTCGAGGACGCGGACCGGCTGCGCGTCCTCTCGTCCGTGCGCGACGTGAGCGTCTCGGAGTTCACCCAGGGGCCGGTGAGCTACGAGGACGTGAGCCTCAAGGGCATAAACATGGCCGGGTTCACGCCGAACTGGATCAGCGTCAACGGGGGCGATATCCTCCAGGGCCGTAACTACACCCAGGCGGAATACCTCGCGGGCCAGCACGTCGTCGTGATCAACGACATTCTGGCGAAGGAGCTGTTCCCCGGACTGGATCCCATCGGCAAGGTGATCCGCATCTTCGGCCAGCCGTTCACGGTGGTGGGCATGCACGCCGAGGCTGCGTCGTTATTCAGCAACGCGGACGAATCCCGGCTGGCCATCCCCCACACCGTGTTCGTCAAGGTGGCCGACTTCGAGAAGGGCTTCATGCAGTTCGCCGTGGTGCCCACGGCGACGGCGACGGTGCAGGACGCGCAGGACGACGTGATCGCGTCGCTGCGCACCGCACGAGGCCTGCGTCCCGGGACGGACAACAACTTCGCGGTGATCTCGCAGAACAAGCTGCTGGACACGTTCAACAGCATCACGGCAGGCTTTTTCATCGCCATGATTGCGCTGTCCAGCGTGGGGCTGATGGTCGGCGGCGTGGGCGTGGTCGCGATCATGATGATCTCGGTGACCGAGCGTACCCGCGAGATCGGGGTCCGCAAGGCACTCGGCGCCACCCGCCGCGAAATCATGTTCCAGTTCCTGGTCGAGGCGGCCACCCTCACGCTCGTGGGCTGCCTCATCGGCATGGCGCTCGGCGCGGCCATCGCCTGGGCGGTCCGCACCTACAGCCCGGTGCCGGCCACGGTGCCCTTCTATTCGATCGTTGCCGCGGTGCTGGCATCGATCCTCACCGGCGTGCTGTTCGGGCTCTACCCGGCGAGCAAGGCGTCGCGGCTGGATCCGGTCGAAGCGCTGCGGTACGAGTAGGGCGGGAGAGAGCGGGAGAAGGAGGAGGGCCGCAGGGCGCAAACGCCCTGCGGCCTTCATCCTTATCTGACTCCCCCTACCGTCTTTACCGCCCCTACCGCCTCTACCGCCCGTTCGCAGTGTGCAACTTGACGCCGGCGACTCATCTCCTGCGATCCTTCCTCCTGGAGAAGTCATGCGCCGCGTGTGCGTTTCCATTCTCGCCGTCTCGTTGGCAGCCGGCTGCCAGATGAACTCCGCCGTGCCCGAGCGGGACGAGAAGCGGGCCGACATCCCCGCCCTGTCGAAGGACGCCTCCACATCGGGGGCCGCCCCGGCCCCCGCAGGCATGCTCGGTCGTGGCCGCACCAATGCGGGCGCTGCGGCCCCGGAAGAGTTGAGCGCCCAGCAGGGCCGCCCGGCGTTTACGGCCGGAACCGCCGATGTGGCGCCCAGCATGGTCATCCGCACCGGCTACGCGGCCGTCGAGGTCGACTCGCTGGAGCCCGCCGTAGCGGCGCTCCGGCTGGCGGCGCAGCGGTTGAACGGGTACGTCGCGAACGCGACCGTGACCGCCGGCCGCGACCAGCATCGCACCGCGATGCTCGAGGTCAAGGTGCCAGCCGCCCGATTCGACGATCTCGTGGCTGGCCTCCGGCCTCTGGGGCGGGTCGAGAGCGTGAACGTGACCGCCGAGGATGTGGGTGAGGAGTTCGTGGACGTGACCGCGCGCATCGGCAACGCGCGCCGGCTGGAGGAGCGGCTCATCGACCTGCTCGCCACCCGAACCGGCAAGCTCCAGGACGTGCTGAATGTGGAGCGCGAGCTCGCGCGGGTCCGCGAGGAGATCGAGCGGCACGAAGGACGTCTCCGCTTCCTCAAGACCCGCGCCGCGCTCAGCACGCTCTCGGTGTCCATCCACGAGCCGCTGCCGATCACGGGCAACCCGTCCGCCGGCGATGTGGTGGCCGAAGCGCTCCGGCGCGCGTGGCGCAATCTCCTCGGTCTGGTGGCGGGCACGATCGCGTCGCTGGGCGTGCTGGTTCCGCTGGTGCTGGTGGGCGGCTCGGCGGTGGCGCTGGTGCGCCGGTGGCGGAAGCTGGCCCAGGCGTAGTGCGAGTGCGAGCGCGAGTGCGAGTGCGAGTGTGAGTGGTTCATACTCGCACTCGCACTCACACTCACACTATCTTTTCACATGCCCGTCGACATCCTCGCCATCGCCGCTCACCGCGATGACGTCGAGCTTACCTGTGCCGGCACGCTGCTCCGTGCTGTCGAAGCGGGATATCGCGCCGGCGTGCTCGATCTCACCGCTGGTGAGACCGGCACGCTCGGCAGCGCGGAGCTCCGGGCCCGGGAGGCGGACGCGGCGGCACGGGTGCTCGGTCTCTCGGAGCGGCGGAACGCGGGGCTGCCGGACGCGCGTCTCGCGAACGACGAGGCGAGCCGGCGGGTCGTGATCGAGCAGATCCGCAGCTTCCAGCCGCGCGTCGTCATCCTCCCCTTCCCCGTCGGCCGCCACCCGGATCATCGGATCGCCTCGGAGCTCGGACGCGACGCCTGCTATCTCTCCGGCCTGGCCCGCTATGAAGCCGCCGGGGCACCCCACCGGCCGCACAAGATCCTGTACGCGCTCGCGTACCGGGAAGACCCGGTGAAGCCCACGTTCGTGGTGGACGTGACCGAGCAGTTCGCGCGCAAGATGGCCGCGATCCGCTGCTACGCCAGCCAGTTCGAGGGTGTCAAGGCCGCCGGCGAGATCTTTCCGACAGGCCAGGATCTGTATTCACTGGTCGAAACCCAGAACGCCCACTACGGGTCGCTGGTCCGCTGTCGGTACGGCGAGCCGTTTTACACCGCGGAAACGATGCGAGTGGACGACGTGGTCGGGCTGGAGGTCCAAAGCCTGTGACCCGGGTCCGGTGAGGCCTCCCCGCTCGCTGGGTTCCGCGGTCGCATGCGTCGCGGCCGCCACCCTGTTTTCCGAGCTCGCCCTCACCCGCATTTTTTCAGTTCTGCTGTACTACCATTTCTCGTTCTTCGCCGTCGCTCTCGCAATGTCCGGGCTCGCGCTCGGAGGCTTGTGGGTGGCGCGTTGGCCCGTGCGGACGATGAGCTACGATCGGTTCACCGGCCGCCTAGCGGACCTGGCGCTCGCGGGAGCGCTGATCGGCCTGGCTCAACTCGCCCTGTTTGCGCTCGCGCCGCCGAACGCCCTCTCGGCGTGGGCCGCCGTTTTGGGCGCATTGCAGTGGCTCCCACTGTTCGTGGCGTCAGGAGCCTTCCTCGCTGCCGCGTTTGCCCGCCGTCACGAGTGGATCGGCGAGCTCTATGGCTGGGATCTCGCCGCTGCCGGCATCGCGTGCATCGTCACGATTCCCGTCTTTCGCAGCGTCGCCGGGCCGGGGGCGCTGTTCGCCATGCCGCTCCTCCTCGCGACGGCTGCGGTCCTGCTCCGGCCGGCGGGTCTGGCCCGACGCACCGCGGCCGTGTCCATCGCGGTCGCGAGCGGAGCAGCGCTCCTCCTGGGAAGCGGCTCGCGAGAACCGTTGATCCGGCTCGCGGACGAGCCGCCCTGGACGACGGTCGTATTCGAGCGCTGGAACGAGTACAGCCGCATACAGGGCCGCACACGGCCCGACCGGCCCGACGAGGTCGAATTCGTCATCGACCGTTCCGCGGCCACCCAGATGCCGCGGGTACCCGCGGGCGAAAACCGCCCGGACGCCATCTGGAGCCGCGGCATCTCCGCTCAGGCCTATCACCTGGGTCGCCCGCTCAGGCGGGTCGCCATCGTCGGCATCGGCGGCGGGCGCGACTTCCTGCCGCCGCTGGCCAGTGGCGCGCAGGAGATCGTCGGATTCGAGTACAACCGGATCTTCATCGACCTCCTGCAGCGCGACTACGCGCACTTCAACGCCGTCGCGTTTCGCCCGGAGGTGCGACTGGTTCACGGCGAGGGCCGGGTCGCGCTGCGCCACCACGAGCGCCGGTTCGACGTGGTTCAGGCGTCGCTCACCGACACCTGGGCCGCCACTGCGGGAGGCGGCCTTGCCCTGGCCGAGAACGGGCTCTACACGATCGAAGGATGGGCGACGCTGCTCGGCGCACTCAGTCCGCAGGGCGTGCTCACCATGACGCGCTGGTACCTCGTGCACACACCGGTCGAGACCCACCGGCTCGTGGCACTCGCCGCCGCGGCACTCCACCGGGCCGGCGTGGCCGACCCGCGGCACCATGTGCTGCTCGTCACCGGGGCCTCGACGGCGACGGGAGACGACGTCTCGGGCGCACTGCTGCACGCCACGATCATCGTGTCCCCCGCCCCGTTCACTGCTGCCGAGGTGGCAAGCGTGAGCGCGGCGGCCGGCGCGAGCGGATTCGAGCTCCTCGCGGAACCGCGCAAGCCGAGTCGCGACGCCGTCATCAGCGGCCTTCTCGACCCCGCTCGCTATGCGCAAACGGTCGCTGAGCACGCCTACGACGTCAGTCCTCCCACGGATGTGCGTCCCTATTTTTTCCTGCAGCTGCGGATTGCCGACATCGCGAGGATGCTGGTCAGTGACCAGCGGAGCGCTCTGACCGATGTGAGCCTGCACGCCGTGCGCGTGCTCGTGGCCCTGGTGGTGGCCGCGTTCTGCCTGACCGCTGTCGTGCTGATGCTGTCGCGTGGGCCGAGCAGGAATGGGCGCACCGCGGAGCCGGCGGCACTCCGTCTCTACTTCGTGCTGATCGGTCTGGGCTACATGCTCGTGCAGCTCGCCTTGCACCAGCGGCTGACTATCGCCCTCGGACAGCCCACCTATACGCTCGCCGTGGTGCTCTTTGCCATGCTGGTCGGCACGGGGATCGGCTCGATCTCCAGTCGCTGGTTCCGACACCGACCCGATGCCGGCTGGCTGGTGATCCTCGTGACCGTGGGTGGCGCGCTCCTGGCATTCCAGGTCATTCCGGAGCTGGACCGGGTGTCCGCGGAGCCGGTTCGGCTTCTGCTTGTTGGCGGGGGCGTGATGGTCGTGGGGACGGCGCTCGGACTCGGGTTCCCGTTGGGAGTCCGGCTGGCGGCGCCGCACGGAGATGGAGCGATCCAACGCATGTGGGCGGTCAACGGGGCGGCTTCGATCGCCGGATCCGGATTGGCTGCGCTGATCGGCCTGGGAGCCGGCAGCCGGGCGACGCTGGTCGCGGGGTTGGCGTGTTATCTCCTCGCGTCAACGGCGGGCGCCTTCGTGTACCGCAATCAAGCTATTTTCAAGCCATGACGCGCTCGCCGGTGTACGTCGATTATGCCGCGACCACACCCCTCCGTCCGGAGGTGCGTGAGGCGATGCTGCCATACCTGGCCGAAGCCTTCGGCAACCCGTCCAGCGCTCACGGCTACGGGCGCGCGGCCCGCGCCGGGATCGAGCAGGGGCGCCGCCAGGTCGCGGCGGCACTCGGCGCAGAGCCCGCGCAGGTGGTGTTCACGTCGGGCGGCACCGAGGCGGACAACCTGGCAGTGATCGGGACGGCGCTCGCCGCGCGGGCGGGAGGCGCCGCCGCCCGGGTCGCCGTCTCCGCCATCGAGCACAAGGCGGTGCTCGCCGCCGCACACTTCGTGACCGCGCTGGGCGGCTCGGAAGAGCTGCTGCCGGTCACCACCGACGGGATCCTGGACCTCGATGGCCTCCACGCCGCCCTCGCCCGCCGTCCGGCACTCGTCTCGGTGATGTGGGTGAACAACGAGATCGGCACGCTGCAGCCCGTCGAAGAGATCGGCCGGCGGTGCCGGGCGGCGGGGGTCCCGTTCCACACCGACGCCGTGCAGGCGTTCGGCTATCTGCCGATCCGCTTCGAGCGGCTGGGCTGCGACCTCCTGACCGTCTCCGCCCACAAGATCGGCGGACCGAAGGGCGCGGGCGCCCTGCTCGTCCGCGAGCCGGGCCTGGTCGAGCCGCTCATTCGCGGCGGCGCACAGCAGGGCGGCGTCCGCCCGGGCACGGAAAACGTCGCCGGCATCGCCGGGTTCGGGCGTGCCGCGGAGCTGGCGGCCCGCGAGCAGCCCGAGCACGCGTGCCGGGTGGCGGGACTCCGGAACCGGCTCCGGGATGCGCTCCGAGCGGCGGTACCCGACATCCGCGTCGTCGGCGCCGGCGCCGAATCCGTGTCCCACATTCTCACCGTGTGCGTGCCGGGCACGGACTCGGAAGCGCTCCTCATGCACCTCGACCTCGCGGGTGTGGCCGCCGGGAGCGGCTCCGCCTGCACCACGGGGACCGTCGAGCCGTCCCACGTGCTCGCTGCAATGGGCATTCCGCATGAGCTCGCGATCGGTGCGGTCCGGTTCAGCCTGGGCCGAGAGACCACCGAGGCCGACGTCGACCGCGCGGCGGCGGTCTTCCCCGCGGTCGTCGCAAAGGTTCGCCAGCTCGCCGCAGTTCTCGGACGATGAGCCCCCGCGTGCTGGCAGCCATGTCGGGCGGCGTGGACAGCTCGGTCGCGGCCGCCCGTCTGGTCGAACAGGGCTACGACGTCGTAGGCGCGACCATGAAGCTCTTCTGCTACGGTGACTCGGTGCCGGACCGCCCCTGCTGCTCGCTCGATTCGATCACCGACGCGCGGGACGTGGCGAACACGCTCGGCATCCCGCACTACGTGCTGAACTTCGAGGACCGGTTCGCGCTCCATGTCATCCGCAACTTCGTGGACGAGTATGCCCGCGGGCGGACCCCCATCCCGTGCGTCCGCTGCAACTCGTTCACCAAGTTCCGCGATCTCCTCGCCCACGCGGATGCGCTCGACTGCAGCCACATCGCCACCGGCCATTACGCGGTGGCGCGCGACGGCGCGCTGTTCCGCGGCCGCGACCGCGCCAAGGATCAGACGTATTTCCTCTGGGGCATCGACCGCGCGGTGGTCGGCCGGATGCTCACCCCGGTGGGCGAGCTCACCAAGGCCGAGACCCGCGCGTACGCGCGGCGGCTCGGCCTCCGGACGGCGGACAAGCAGGAATCGGTGGAGATCTGCTTCGTGCCGGACGATGATTATGCGGCCGTGCTGGAGCAGCATTTGCCGGCCGATGCCCCCGCGCTGTCGCCCGGCGCGTTCGTGACCGCCGACGGCACCGTGCTGGGCCAGCACCGCGGTTTCGGCCGGTTCACGGTGGGGCAGCGGAAGGGGCTGCCGGGCGGCGCCGACGCGCCCCGCTACGTGATCGAGATCCGGCCGGAATCACGCGAAGTGGTGGTCGGCGGGGCAGACGAGTTGGGGCGCGCCGAGGTGCGCCTGGACGAGCTCAACTGGCTGACAGAGCCGCTTCCACCGGCGGCGCGGTGCGAGGTGCAGCTTCGCTATCGCTCCCGCGCCATCCCGGCCACGGTGGTGGAAGCGAATTCCGGCAGTCTCGAGCTCCGGCTCGATGGGCGCGCCCGGGCCGTCGCGCCCGGCCAGTCGGGTGTTCTGTACGGCGCCGAAGGACGGGTCCTCGGTGGCGGGGTGATCGCTTGAGACGCGCGCTGCTCGCGCTGTTCCTTGCCGGGGCGGCGCCCGCGGCAGCGCAGCAGCAGAAGCCGCTCACGGTCGAGGACCTGCTCGCCGTGGGCGTGGTCGGCGATCCGCAAGTCTCGCCCGACGGCAAGCGCGTGGCGTTCACGGTCTCGACCCCGTCCCTCCAGGCGAACCGCGACGTTTCGCGCGTGCGTGTCATGCCGATGGAGGGTGGCGGCGCCGCGCGCGAGATCCCGGGCGGCACGGGCGGCGACCGCGCGCCGCGCTGGGCTCCGGATGGAACGCTGCACTTCATCTCCACCCGCGAGGGGAGGAGTGCGCAGATCTGGCGGGAACCGGCGGGCGGCGGCGAGCCGACGAAGCTGACCGCGCTCGACTCGGGTGTCGAGGATTTCTGGTGGGGTCCGGACGCCGGCTCGCTGATCTTCGTCGCGGACGTCAAGTGGCCGACCAACCAGGAACTGGACCGGCGGCACGGAGAGTTCCCGACCGAGGCGAAGCTCTGGACCGATCTCTTCTACCGCCATTGGGACGAGTGGCGGGCGGGCCGCCGCAAGCACGTCTTCCGGTACGACGTCGCGAGCCGCACCGCCACGGACCTGACGCCATTCGACCGCGACGTGCCGACCCTGGCGCTCGGCGGCCACGACGTCGCGATCGCGCCGGACGGCCGGCGGCTCGCGGTGGTCTTCAACCCCGACTCGGCGGTAGCGCTCAGCACGAATAACGACGTGTTTCTGATCGACGCCCGGGGCACCGCGCCGCGCGCGGTCACAACCAGCCAGGCAAACGACCACAGCCCGGCGTGGTCGCCCGACGGGCGCCGCCTCGCGTATCTCGCCATGGAGGTGCCTGGGTTCGAGTCCGACCGCCTGCAGCTCGTCGTCTACGATCCAACGAGCGGCACGCGCGTATCACTCACGCCCGACTGGCCGTACAGCGTGGCGGCCTTCGCCTGGACCCCCGACGGACGCTCGCTCATCGCGCAGGTCGAGGAGCGCGGCGAGGTCTCGCTCTACCGGATCGAGGTGCCGGGCGGCCGCCGCACCCGCATCGTGCACGGCGGGATGAACACGGCGCCCCGGGTGTCGCCCAAGGGCGGCTCCATGGTGTTCCTGCGGCAGAGCGCCACCACCCCACCGGAGCTGTGGCGGGCCAAACTGGACGGGCGCGAGGCCCGCCCGCTCACGCGCGTGAACGACCAGCTGCTCGCGCGGCTCGACCTGTCGCCCCTCGAGCCGTTCGCCTTCGTCGGGGCGCGGGGCGACTCGGTGTTCGGCTGGACGCTGACCCCGCCTGGATTCGACCGTACCCGGCGCTACCCGCTCGTCTATCTGATCCACGGCGGGCCGCAGGGCGCATGGCTCGATCAGTGGCACCAGCGCTGGAACTACCATCTCTTCGCTGCGCGCGGGTACGTCGTCGCGGCCGTGAACTTTCACGGGTCCACCGGCTACGGCCAGGAGTTCACGAACAGCATCTCGCGCAACTGGGGCGGCCTGCCGTACGAAGACTTGATGAAGGGGATCGACGTCCTCGTGCGGCGGCCGTACGTGGACGCGGACCGGCTGGGCGGGGCCGGGGGGTCGTACGGCGGCTACATGATCTTCTGGATGGCCGGACAGACCGACCGATTCCGCACCCTGGTGGCGCACGACGGCGTGTTCAACCCGGTCTCGATGTTCGGCACCACGGAAGAGCTCTGGTTCCCCAAGCACGAGTTCGGCGGCACACCGATCGACCCGGAGGCTCGCGCCCTCATGGACCACTGGTCCCCGGCGAACCACGTTGCGAAATGGTCCACGCCGATGCTCGTGGTGCACGGCCAGCAGGACTTTCGCGTGGACGTGTCCGAGGGTGCCCAGGCGTTCACCGCCCTCAGGCTCCGCGACGTCCCGGCCAAGTTCCTCTACTTCCCCGACGAGGGACACTGGGTGCTGAAGCCGCGCAACCGGCGGCTGTGGTGGAGCACCGTGCTCGACTGGCTCGATACTCACCTCAACCCCGCCACTCCCTGACATGGCCCACCTCCTCATCCGGCTGCTGATCAACGCGGGGGCGCTGCTCGCCGCGGTGTACCTCGTGCCCGGAATCGATTTCGTCGGCGGCTTCTGGAAGCTGCTCGGCGTCGCCGCCATCTTCGGGATCGTGAATGCGCTGGTGCGGCCGATCCTCACCGTGCTGAGCTGTCCGCTGATCGTGGTCACCCTGGGCCTCTTCGCCCTGGTGATCAACGCGGTGCTGCTCCTCCTCACCGGATATCTCTCTCAGGCCTGGAACCTCGGCTTCCGAGTGGACGGATTCCTGCCGGCGTTTCTGGGCGGAGTCGTCATCGGCCTGGTGAGCACGGTGCTGACGCTCACCGTCGGGCATACGAGGGAGTAGAGGGCGGGAGGGGCCGCCGTTACACGCCCGTGACAGGCGATACCGCCAACCCCGCATCGTACCGTAGATTGGACGCATGACCCAGGTCATTCCGACGCCCATCCCGGCCGACCCGTCGCTGGCGGATCTGCGGCATCCGTCGCTCTACCTGAACCGCGAGCTGTCCTGGCTCGAGTTCAACCGGCGGGTGCTGTACGAGGCGCAGGATTCCCGGACCCCGCTCCTGGAGCGGCTCAAGTTCCTGGGCATCTTCAGCAGCAACCTCGACGAGTTTTTCCAGGTCCGGGTCGCCGGCCTCAAGCAGCAGCTCGCTGCGGGAATCGTGGAGCGCACGGCGGACGGGATGACGCCCGAGGCGCAGCTCCGCGCCATTTCCGTGACGGTTCGGGAGCTCACCCGCCAGCACCGCCAGGCCCTGATGCACGACGTGATCCCCGCGCTCGCCGAGCACGGGGTGCACCTCGAGCTGCGGGTGAGCGATCTGAGCCCGACCGACCGCGAGCACATCGACCGGTATTTCCACACCAACGTCTTTCCGGTGCTCACCCCGCTGGCCGTGGACCCGGGGCACCCCTTCCCCTACATCTCGAACCTCAGCCTCTCGCTCGCCGTGGTCCTCCGAGGCAGCGACGGCGAGGAACGCTTCGCGCGGGTGAAGGTGCCCAAGATCCTGCCTCGATGGGTGCCGCTCACGACGCCCCTCCGGTTCGTGCCGCTCGAGCAGCTGATTGGCGCCAACCTCGAGAGCCTGTTCCCCGGTGTCGAGATCCTCGGATGGTACACCTTCCGGATCTCGCGGAACACCGACCTCCAGCTCGACGACAACGACGAAGCGGAGGACCTGCTGAGCCTCATCCAGGAAGAGGTGCGCAACCGCCGGTTCGCGGAGGTAGTGCGCATCGAGGTGCACGCATCGATGCCGGAGTCGCTGCGGCAGCTCCTTCTCGCCGAGTTCAACGAGGAGGAGGATCAGGGCGGCTCATCGCTCACCCGGGACGACATGTACGAGGTCATGGGGCTGCTGGACACGGCCGACCTGCTGAACCTTGCCAACCTGGACATTCCCGAGCTGCACGACCCGCCCTTCCATCCCGGGACGCAGCCACGGCTCGTCGGCACGCGGAACGTGTTCGAGGTGATCAAGGAAGGCGACATCCTTCTGCACCACCCGTACGACAGTTTCGCCAGCTCGGTCGAGCGCTTTATCCAGACCGCGGCGGACGATCCGGATGTGGTCGCCATCAAGCTCACGCTGTACCGGACCGGCGGCGACTCGAGCATCGCCCGGCTGCTCGCGCACGCAGCCGAGCGGGGCAAACAGGTAGCGGTGCTGATCGAGCTCCAGGCGCGGTTCGATGAGGAGAACAACATCATCTGGGCGCAGCGGCTGGAAGACGTGGGCGTACACGTGAGCTACGGGGTGGCCGGCCTCAAGACGCACGCCAAGGTGATGCTCGTCGTGCGGCGCGAGGGCGACACGATGCGGCGGTACGTGCATATCGGCACGGGCAACTACAACCCGAAGACCGCCCGGCTCTACACCGATTTCGCGCTGCTGTCGGACAATCCGGAGCTCGGCGCCGACCTCACCGACCTGTTCAACGTCCTCACCGGCTTCGCGTCGCCGGCGGGGTACCGCAAGCTGATCGTGGCGCCGCGCGGCATGCGCGAACGGTTCATCGAGATGATCCGGCGTGAGATCCGGCATCGGGAGGCGGGTCGCCCGGCGCGCATCTTCGCCAAGATGAACGCGCTGGTCGATCCCGACATCATCGTCGCGCTCTACGAGGCCTCGCGCGCCGGCGTCACCATCGACCTCATCGTGCGCGGGATCTGCTGTCTCAGGCCCGGCCTGCCGGGCGTCAGCGAGAACATCCGGGTCATCAGCATCATCGGCCGGTTCCTGGAGCACTCCCGGGCCTTCGCGTTCCTGAACGGCGGATCCGACGAGGTCTACATCGGCTCGGCCGACTGGATGCCGCGGAATCTCGACCGCCGGGTCGAATGCGTACTGCCGATCGAGAACCCGGCGCACCGGCAGACGATCCGGAACGTGCTCGAACTGATGTGGGTCGACAACCGGCAGGCCTGGGAGCTTCGGCCGGACGGAACCTACGAACAGCGCTGCCCGCCCAGCGCAGAGGCCGAGCGGGCAACCCACCGGATTCTGGCGGCGACACCGCTCTAGCTAGTGCGGCAGGCCGGCGGCCTCCGCGAACTTCTTCATCATTTCCTGCTGCTCCGCCGACAGGTTCTCCGGCACGGTCACGTCCACCTGCACGAGCTGGTCGCCGCGGCGGCCGTTCTTCTCCACGCCCAGCCCCTTGATCCGGAAGCGGCGGCCCGGCTGCGTGCCGGGCGGGATCCGCAGCACCACCTTCTTGCCATCGATGGTGCGCACGCGGATCCGGGTGCCGAGCACCGCCTGTGCGAGGTTGATCGGCACCTCGGAGACAAGATCCAGTCCGTCGCGGCGGAAGAAGCGGTCGGGCTGCACCTGGAACGTGACGAGCAGATCGCCGGCCGGCTCGCCGGGCCGCCCGCGTCCGCCCTGGCCGCGGAGCCTCATGCGGGTGCCCTCCTCGGTAACGGCCGGCACCGTGAGGTGGATCCGCCGCTCGGTGCGAACCTCACCCGCCCCGCGGCAGGTGGGGCACGGCTGGGAGGGAATGCGGCCGCGGCCCCGACACTGCGGGCAGGGGCGGTTTACTGCGAATCCGCCCTGGCCGAACGAGATCGTGCCCCGGCCATTGCACTCGGGGCAGGTGGTGAACGTCGCGCCCGGGGCGCCTCCGCTCCCAGCGCAGGTGCTACATGGCTCGGTCACCGGCAGCGTGACCGCGATCTTGCCGCCGAGCATCGCGACCCGGAACGGCACCTCGACGACGGTCTCCAGCGTGTCGCCACGCTCCTCCCGCCGCCCGCGGCCGAAGATCGACGAGAAGATGTCGCCCAGTCCGCCGAGGTCGCCGAAGTCCACGGTTTCGGTGGAGAAACCGCCACCCCCGCCCCCGAAGCCGCCCGCGCGCCGGCCCGCAGGTCCGCCGGCCGCGCCCGCGAACGCCCCATACTTTCGCATGGTGTCGTACTGCTTGCGCTTCTCGGTATCGGAGAGCACCGAATGCGCTTCGGAGATCTCCTTGAAGCGCTCCGCCGCCTGCGCGTTGTTAGGGTTGGCATCCGGGTGGTACTGCTTGGCGAGCCGCCGGTAGGCCTTCTTGATGTCGTTCTGGTTAGCGGTGTCGGGCACCCCGAGCACCTGGTAGAAGTCCTTGGCGGCCACGGTCAGCCGGCACCCTGGGTCGAGAACACCTGAACGCGAGCGGGCCGGACGAGCTGACCCTTGAAGCGGTAGCCGGGCTGGAAGGTGGCGCTCACGGTGTGGTCGCTGCTCGCGTCCGGGGCCGGCACGGTGGAGACGGCCTCGTGCTGGCTCGGGTCGAACGGCTCGCCAACCGGGTCGATGCGCTCGACACCGGCGGCTTCCAGCTCCTTCCGGAGCTTCTTGTCCACCAGCAAGAGGGCGTCGCGGAGCGAGCCGGCGTTGGTCGCCGACGGCTCGCTCGCGACCAGCCGGTCGAGGTCGTCCAGGACGTCGAGCAGTCGGGTTATAAACGCCGCCTGGGCCCGCTCCGACAGCTCGGCGCGCTCCCGCGCGACGCGCTTGCGATAGTTGTCGAACTCAGCGGCGAGGCGGAGGTGCTGGTCGCGGAGGCTGCCGACCTCTCCCTCGAGGCGGCGAATGGCCTCGGGGGCCGGCTCCACCGGAAGCCCGCTCCCCGACCCGGGATAACGTGCGTCGACGGGCGCGGTGTTCGAAGGGTTCGCATCCATATCGGTCGAGGCGATGTCGGCGCCGTCCGCGCTTCGCCCCTCGGGCGCGGCCGGCTTGGCCATGCCGCCGGGCGTGTGGATGGGCTCGGCGCCGGTCTCGGGATCGCTGCTGTACCGTGGGTTCTTTGGCACTTCAATCCTCCCTCGCAAACCTTGGAGGTAGCGGGGAAAGATAACTGCTCGTGTGGCAGCAGGGTTGGCTCAACGTTCCGCGCGGAGGCGCCTCCACGGGAGCAGCAGGGCCGCCTGCGCGGCCCGGAGCCGGATCTCCTCCCGGGAGCCCGGCAGCAGCACCTTCGTCACCCTTGGTGCGCCGTCGAGCGCGGTGGCGAGCCATACGGTGCCCACCGGTTTGGCCTCGCTGCCGCCGCCGGGCCCAGCGACTCCGGTGACCGCGATCGCGAGCCGCACCTCGAACCGCCGGGCGGCGCCGAGCGCCATCGCCGAGACGACTTCGCCGCTCACCGCCCCGTGGGTCTCGAGCAGCGCGGCGGGGACGTCGAGCAGCGCGGTCTTTACCGCGTTGTCGTAGGCGATCACACCCCCGACGAACACATCCGAGCTCCCGGGCGTATCGGTGAGCCGCTTGCCCACCAGCCCCCCGGTGCACGACTCCGCCACCGCGATCCTGACGCCGCGCTCGCGCGCCGCCTCCAGCAATACCGCGGCGAGGTCCGCGTCGCCCTCGCCGTAGACGTGCTCGCCGGCGCGCTCATGCAGGAGCGCGACGCCCGCGGTGAGTGCGGGATCGGCGTCCGCTGCTGCTGCATCCCACGCCGTCAGCCTGAGGTCCACGCCGTCATACCCCGGCAGGTAGGCGAGGGTCAGCGGGGCGACCTGGTCCTCGATGTCGCCGAGCCGCTCCGCCAGGAGGGACTCCGGGATCCCGCTCGTGCGCACCATGCGCGACCGGATGACCCGCTCGCCTGAGCGAGCCGCCAGCCGCGGCACGAGCTCGTGCTGGAGGAGCATCCGCATCTCTCGCGGGACGCCGGGCAGCAGGATGGCGATGCCGGGCTCCCCCTCGAGCCAGAGCCCGGGCGCGGTGCCCCACCGGTTCGGCAGGACGGTGGCGCCGCGGGGAACCTCGGCCTGGAGGCGATTCACCGCCGGTGCGATCCGCCCCAAGCGCGCGAACCGCTCGACCAGCTCTTCCCAGATGCGGTCATCGAACTCGAGCGGGGCGCCGAACAGGTCCGCGACGACCCGCTTGGTGATGTCGTCGCGCGTTGGGCCCAGCCCGCCGGTGGTGATCACTGCGCCGGTCCGGGCGAGCCCTTCGCGAAGGGCCTCCCGGATATCCTCGCGCCGATCGTACACCGTCGCCCGCCGCACGACCCGCACGCCGATCTCGCCGAGCGTCCGGGCGATGTGCGCCGCGTTGGTATCGACCGTGAAGCCGAGCAGCAGCTCGGTTCCGATCGTCAGGAGCTCGACGTTCATCGCAGGCAGCCCAGATGAGGTAACGGTCGGGCTCCGCAGCGGCAATTCACACGGAGGCGCGGAGGACGCGGAGAACTGCTCTTGTTGCGGTCTCGTGGCCGAGCATCCAAGCGCTTGGACATGAGACCCCCACGACAAGTTGTTCTCCGCGTCCTCCGCGCCTCCGTGTGAATTGCCGTTGCCGACACCAGCCCCCGCTAGCGGGCCCGCGCCGAGAAAAGGTGCCAGTGCCGGTAGATGTAGAGCGCGAAGGAGTACACGGTGAGCAGGGCGGCGATGGCGAGCGCCACGGCCACGAATCCCCCATGGAATTCGTTCCACCACTGCGCGTACTGATTGTGCTCCCAGCCGAGCGGCTTCCGTGCGTCTCGGAACGCGAACCAGGCGATCGTGGCGCCGATGAAGATGTTCTGGAAGACCGCCTTGAGCTTCCCCGCCCCGCCGGCGGGAATGACCACGCCCCGCCCGGTCGCCCACCAGCGAAAGCCGGTCATCGCGAGCTCGCGTCCGATCAGCAGCAGGCAGACCCACAGGGGAATGCTGCCCCAGATCGGGATGTCGTAGAGGTCGTGCCGGGCCCGCGAGATCCAATAGATCGGGATCAGCGTGGCGAAGAGGAGGAGCTTGTCGGCGATCGGATCGAGCAGGATGCCGAGGTCGGTGACCTGCTTGCGCGAGCGGGCGAGCTTGCCGTCGTAGATGTCGCTCACCGCCGCCAGGAGGAAGACGCCGAAGCAGATCAGCTTGGGCCAGTAGCCCTCGATGAACGGCAGCAGGGCGATGACCGGCGTGAAGCAGATGCGGACGATCGTAATGATATTCGGCAGCGTCCACATCGGACCGTTCTACCCGAGCGTCTTCACCACGCTCTTGCTGATGGCGCGCAGCGTGTCGAAGACCCCCTCGCCGGTCAGGGCCACGGCCTCGAACCACGGCGCGCGCTCGATCCACTGTCCGTCCTGCTGCGACACCAGGAACTCGTGCTCGTGGTAGGGATCGGGCGTGGGGCGCTGCCGCACGGGCTCGGCGACCGGCCACCCGGGATTCAGCGCGGCCTGAAGATCGGGAATCGGGGCGGCGTTAGGGAGATCGCGCTTGTTGTACTGGATGGCGAACGGAAGCCGGGTGATGTCGTACCCGTGCTGCTGCATGTTCTCGTACAGGTTCTGCATCGCCTCGATGTTCGCGTCCATCCGCTCGGTCTGGCTGTCGGCGACGAACACGACGCCGTCCACCCCCTTGAGGATGAGCTTGCGCGAGGCGTTGTAGTAGACCTGTCCGGGGACGGTGTAGAGGTGGAACTTCACCTTGAACCCGCGGACCGTGCCCAAGTCGACCGGGAGGAAGTCGAAGAAGAGCGTGCGCTCGGTCTCGGTGGCGAGCGAGATCATCTTCCCCCGGGACGCCGGCGCGACCTTGCCGTAGACGTGCTCAAGGTTGGTCGTCTTGCCGCCGAGCCCGGGCCCGTAGTAGACGATCTTGCAGTTGATCTCGCGCGAGGCGTAGTTGATCATCGACATGCGCCGACGCTCCCTCAGGCCCCGAACAGTTTGTCGATCTCGTCTTCCGCGTCGCCCACGAAGCCCGACTCGACCTCGGACCCGCGACGACCGGCCGCCCCGCCATCGAACATCGCCGTGAACAGGCGGTTGAGCTCGCCCACGGCGCCCTTCACCCGGAGCTTCACCAGCCCGAGCGTGGTCCGGTTGTCGAACAGCACCACCAGGATCACGCGGCGAGCGACATCCGCGAGGTACATCGACTCGCGCTCGCCCTGATGAAACAGCGCGCCGAACTCGGGTTCGCCGAGCATGCGTGCGAGCTGGTCGTTGGCGCTGAAATCCGCCGCGGTGAGCGAGGCGAAGGCGGTCGGATCGAAGGTGGGCGGCTCGCCCACCGTGGCGATCAGCTGGCCGGTCCGGTCGACGATCAGCGCGGTGCGCGCGTTCGACTCGCGCAGGAAGCCCGCGAGCACCGTTTCAATCTTCCGCGCGTCTTCCTCGCGGAACGACCAGCTCGACGCGCCCCCGCTCAACGCGCCACCGTCACAGCTCGGCCTCGAGCCGCCGCACGATGGCGCGGGCACGGCGCCGAAGCACCGGCTGGGTTTCCCAGGCCAGATAGTCGTGCAGCACCCGGACGCTGTTCACGCCCGTCTGGCCAGCCAGGAAGCCCAGCGCACCCAGGCGCCGAACGGGCGATGCACTGAAGAGATCGCGCCGGTTCCGCTCGAACCGATGCTGCGCGAGCAGCCATCCGGCGACGATGCCGGCCAGCGCCCCACCGGTCGCCACAGCCGTGCGCGAGCGCATCAGGGTAGCTCCTGCCGGGCGGTGAGCGCGTGCGCCAAGGTCACTCCGTCCACGTATTCGAGGTCCCCGCCGACCGGGAGCCCGCGCGCGAGCCGGGTGACCCGAACGGACACCCCCGCAAGCAGCTGTTGCACGTACGTGGCCGTGACTTCCCCCTCCATCGAGGGGTTGGTCGCGAGAATGACTTCGCGGACGCCACCGTCCCGCACTCGGGCCACCAGGCGGTCCATCCGGAGGGATTCGGGCCCCACCCCTTCGAGCGGGGAGAGCCTGCCGCCCAGCACATGGTATCGGCCGTGATACTCGGTGCACCGCTCCACGACCTGGAGGTCCGACGCTTCTTCCACTACGCAGAGCAGCGCCCCATCCCGCCGCGGATCGGTACAGATGGCGCACGGCTGCCCCTCCGTGGGATTGCCGCACTCCTGACACGGACGCACCCGCTCGGCTACCGCCGTCAGGGCGGCGGCGAGCCGCCTAGCCTGGTCGGGAGATTGCTGAAGCAGAAAGAAAGTGAGGCGCTGGGCGGTTTTCCGGCCGATCCCCGGCAGCTTGGCGAGTTGGGCGATCAGCTCCTCGATCGCATTCACCGTCACGGCATCGGGAACGGGAACGGCTGAACCTTGCGCATCTCCGACTGCAGCAACTCCGCCGCGCGGCGTTGTGCCTCCGCGACGGCCGACAGCACGAGATCTGCCAGGAAATCCGCATCACGGTCCTGGAACACCGCGGGATCGATCACCACCGCCCGGATGGTGCCCCGGCCGTCGGCGGTGACCCGCACGAGCCCCCCGCCTGCGGTGGTCTCGAACGTCCGGCCTGCGAGCTCCGACTGCAACTGCGCCAGCCGGCCCTGCACCTGCTGGCTGAGCTGCATCAACTGCTGAAAATCTGCCATCGAATCAGGAAGTCCTGCCATTAGGACAAGTTAATTGGGCGATCGGCGATCGGCTATCCGCTATCGGCTATCCGCTATCGGCTATCCGCTATCCGCTCGCTCCGCCGTGGCATGGTGCCCGCGGACGACTTGGGATGACCGCGGCCAGAGCGGATAGCGGATAGCCGATAGCGGATAGCGCATGCCTCACTCCACTATCTCCAAATCTAGTTCGTCCGCGGCCCGATCCAGCGCTGGGTCGCGGGCGCGAAGACCCTTCAGCCGGTCCGCGCGGATCAACTCGTCGGTCATCCGGCGGGGCGCCGCGGCGGGCGCCGCGGCCGGCTCGACCGGCACCGTCACGCGGAGCCGGACCGCCGTGCCGAGCACTCCGGCGGCCACGTCTTCGATCATGCCCGCCTGCTCCGCCAGGGGGCGGGCGAACACCCCGGCGGACTCCGGGAGCTCGACCGTGAGCCACGGCTGCTCGAAGGACACGGGCCGGAGGGCGGCCGCCGCCTCACCCAGGAAGCGACTGCGGTCCCGGACGGCGGATACGATGGCGTCCCACATGTCGGGCAGGCGGGCCGGCGGGCGGGCCGGCGGGGCTGAACGGCTGGCTTGGACTTGCGGCGCCGGGTCGGTCTTGCTGCCCGCCTGCCCGTCCGCGCGCCGGCCCGCCGGCCCACCCGAAAGCACCTCGGCCAAGTCCACCGTCCGGTCCATCATCGCCCAGCGGAGTAACAGCGTCTCGACCACGAGGCGAGGGCTGGCACTCCGGCGGATGGCGGCCTCGCTCTCGGCAAGGAGTTTGAGCATTCGGAGCAGGTCCCCCGCCTCGAGCCGGTCCTGGTACCGCTGGAGCGAGTCCCGCGCCGCCTCGGTCAGCCCCTCGGGTTCGGCCCCGACCTTGAGCATCAACAGCGCCCTCAGCAGCTCCGCCGCGCCGGTCGCGAACTCGACCAGGTCCGCGCCGGACTCCACCAGCCGGTCGATGAGCGGAAACACGGCGGCCGGGCGGCGCTCGGCGACCAGCGCGAGCACGTCCGCGTAGAGGTCGTCGCCGGCCACGCCAAGCACCTCCCGGACCCGCGCCGCAGTCACCGCACCCTCCCCGAAGCTGAGGCACTGGTCCAGCATCGACAGTGCGTCCCGCATACCGCCGTCGGCGTGCCTCGCGATCAGCGTGAGCGCGTCGTCGTCGGCCGCGATCCCTTCGGCCGTGAGTACATCGCGGAGCCGGGCCTTGATGGCCGTGGGGCCGATGCGCCGGAAGTCGAAGCGCTGGAGCCGGGAGAGCACCGGGGCGGCCGCGGCCGCGATCTTCTGGGGCTCGGTGGTGGCGAACACGAACACGACGCGGGCCGGCGGCTCCTCGAGGATCTTGAGCAGCGCGTTCCACGCCTCGCGCGTGAGCATGTGCGCTTCGTCCACGATGTACACCTTGTAGTGACCCTCGCGCGACGCCGCGTACATGGCGCGCTCGCGCAGGTCGCGCGCGTCGTCCACGCCACGGTTGCTCGCCGCGTCGATCTCGATCACGTCGAGGTTGGCGGCGCCGTTCCAGACGCGCTGGCAATCCTCGCAGGCGCCGCACGGCTCCCCGTCGGCGGCCCGGTTCGGACAGTTGAGCGCCATCGCGAGGATGCGTGCCGCGGTGGTCTTGCCGACCCCGCGTGGGCCCGTGAGCAGGTAGCCATGACCCACCCGCCCCCGGGCGATGGCGCCACGGAGCACGGCGCTCACGTGGTCCTGCACCAGGAGGTCGGCGAAACGCCGAGGGCGATACTTGCGAGCCAAAGCGATCACGTGGTCGGGCGGATATGTGCTCTGGTAGGCGGTAGAGGCGGTAAGGGCGGCAGGGGCGGGAGGGTCGCGCGGCGGGCCTACGGTTCACTTCGCGAACCGTACCGCCTTTACCGCCCTTACCGCCCCTACCGCCCCTGAGAATTGCCCCAGGCTACCCGAAGCGACACCGGACATCGCTTAGCGCTGCTACCGGCGAGGTCCTGACGCGATTCGCGCGCCGGCGCCCTCCGGACCTGGGGCACAGGAAAGGTAGTCGGGGGCGGGAGAGGGCGGGAGAGGGCGGGGGAGGACGGGAGAGGACGGGAGAGGACGGGAGAGGACGGGAGAGGACGGGAGGCGCAAAGCTCAACCGGAGTCGGAGCGCCAGCACGCGGCCGGCCCCCTCGCGCATCCCTCTCCCGCCCTCTCCCTCCGTCGCCCGCCCTCTTCTCCCCTACCCCAATATCGCCCGTTGCCGAGTCTGTATTTGCCTCAGCTCCCAGGTTTCGGCTACCACTCCCCCCAAGAGGAACACCAGCGCCGTGTAGTAGACCCAGAGCACGAAGAGCACAGCCGCCCCGACGTTCGCGTCGCCCGAGGGGCCGCTGAGCGACGCCAGGTTGGCGAGATACCAGGCGTAGAGCCGCTTGGCGAGCTCGAACGCGAGGGCCGCGAACGCCGACGCCATCAGCGCCGTCTTCGCCGGAAGTCGGCGGTCGGAGGCGTATCGGTACACCAGGTAGAACAGGGAGATCTGGAAGCTGAACGCGAGCAGCTCGCCCAGCACCCGGCCAACGGTCGATACGAAGAAGCGGAGCTCGGGCGCGACCGCGGCACCGCGCGATTGCAGCAGCGCCAGCCCCGCGGTCATCAGTGTGTTGAGCAGGAACAGGATCAGCGTGCCGAGCACCATCAGCACGTCGTGCAGCTTCCCCCGCAGATACCCCAGCACGAAGTTGCGCCGCGGCTGGGGCCGTGCCGCCACGTCGTACACCCAGTTCAAGGACGTACGGAGGCCGGCGAAGAGGCGCGTGCTGAACCAGACAAACGCGGGCACGGCCACCACCGAGATCTCACCGCGATTCCGGGTGATCCGGATGAGCAGCCCCTCGAAGAGATCGAAGGGGTCCTGGCCCGGGGTGTCGGTGTGGGCCGGGAGAAAGCGGTGGAAGAGCAGCGTCGGGTCGGCGCCGCCGCTCAGGTCCACCCCGCCCTGCAGCGCCTGGGCGAGGTGGGTCAGCCCGACGAGGAGCAGTAGGACGAACGGCACCGCCGCCAGCAGGGCGTCGAACGTGAGGGCGCTGGCCAGGAACGGGATATTGTTCTCGTCGGCCGCCTGAAGGATGCGGGAGAGGAACCCCCAGGGCGACCGGTACCACGAGCGCCGCGAGGCGCCGCTCAGGCGAGCGGCTCCTCGATGTCAGCC
>JBOHSN010000023.1:0-43670 GCA_050733215.1 Gemmatimonadales bacterium | reverse complement strand
ACGCTACCGCTCGAGGATGCCCTCGGCTGGGAGCTGCCCTTCTCGTACCAGCGGCGGGTGGCGCTCGCCGCGACGGTCCGTCTCCGCGACGGGCGCGCGGTCCGGATGTGCAGCGCGCACCTCGATCCACGCGGCGGCAGCGCGCGCGATCTGCTTGGGGTCCTCGGTCGCGGCGCCCAGGCCCAGGCCGTGCTGGAGCAGCTGGGTCGCGATCAGGTCCCGGTCATCCTCGGCGCCGATCTGAACCTCGCGCGCGGCCGGCGGGAGCGCGCCTACCGCGTCCTTGTCGAGGCGGGGTTCCGGCACGGCGTGCCGGAGCGTGCGCCGGCGTGGCCGCACACCTATCACCGCATGCCCCGGCTCCTGCTCGACTGGATGCTGGTCCGGGATCCGGGCGGCATGATCGCCGCACTCGAGATCGAGCGGGTGGACGAGCAGCCGGACGACCGGGGGCCGTACGTCTTCGGATCGGATCATCATCCGCTGCTCGCGCGCCTGTCGCTCGCGCCCGCCCCGGCGGCCGAGGTGCGGTGAGCGACCTTCCGTGGTGGGGGTGGACGCTGCTGGGCACGGGCGCGCTGGCCACGATCGGCGTGTTCACCGCCCTGTTTCTGCCGGACTTCCACCGTCCGCCGCTGTCGTGCGACTGCACCGACAAGGCCGGCAGCGAGGACTTTCTGAAGGCCGTATCGCGCTACCTCAACGTGCCGATCCTCCGGGGCGGCACCGCCGAGATCCTGCAGAACGGGTGTCGGTTCTATCCCGCCCTGCTCGACGCCATCCGGGGCGCGCGGGAGTCGGTCAACTTTCAGGTCTACATCTTCGCGACCGACCGGGTGGGCAAGCAATTCGTGCAGGCCTTCGAGGAGCGCGCGCGGGCCGGGGTCGAGGTCCGGCTCCTGCTCGACGGATTTGGCTCCTGGCGATTCGGCAAGCAGGAGCGCGACCGGTTGCGGAAGGCGGGCGTGAAGCTCGAGTTCTTCCGGCCGCTCCGGCTGCTGACCCTGGTGCGCGCGTTCAAGCGGGACCACCGGCGCGCGATCGTGATCGACGGCAAGGTGGGGTTCACCGGCGGCGCGGCGGTGGCCGAGAAGTGGGACGGGGACGCGCGAAACAAGGAGGAATGGCGCGACTCATTGGTGCGGCTGACCGGGGCGCTCGCGCACGGAGTGCAGACCGCGTTCGGGGAGAACTGGGTCTACCGCACCGGCGAAATCCTCACCGGCGATCGCTTCTTTCCGCCGTCAGGGGGAGACGCGGCCGACACGAACCCGGTGGCGGGCGACCCGTGCGGCATCGCGCTGGTGAGCTCGCCCGCCGATATGGCGCAGCCGATTCGGGTCCTGCTCTGGCTGTCGTTCACCTGCGCCACGCGGCGGCTCTGGATCTCGAGCTCGTACTTTGTGCCGGAGGGCCGGCTGCGCGACGCCATCGCGGCCCGCGCGCGCGCGGGCGTGGACGTGCGCCTCCTGGTGCCCGGACCCGTCACCGACGCGAAGCCGGTGCGGCTCGCGGGGCGGAGCCACTACGAGGAGCTGATGGAGGCGGGGGTGCGGATCTACGAGTTCCAGCCGGGGATGATGCACGCCAAGACCGTCGTGGCGGACGGCCGCTGGACCCTCATGGGGTCCGCCAACATGGACAAGCGCTCGGTGAAGCTGAACGAGGAGAACATCATCGGGATCAGCGACCCGCGCTTCGCGCGGGATGTCGAGCGCGGGCTCGAGGGCGACTTCGCGCGGTCGCAGGAGATCACGCTGGAGGAGTTCCGCCGGCGGGGGATGGGCGCCCGGGTGGCGGAGCGGCTCTCGCGCCTGCTGATCGAGCAGTACTAGGGAGTGTGAGTGTGAGTGTGAGTGTGAGTGTGAGTGTGAGTGTGAGTGTGAGTGTGAGTGTGAGTGTGAGGGTGAGGGTGAGGGTGAGGGTGAGGGTAAGCCAACTCCTCGCACTCGCACTCGCACTCACACTCGCACTCACACTGGCGCAGCCAGCCCCATCTCGCGCAGGAACATCTCTCCGCCACCCGAACTGCCGTTCCGCTGGCGCGCGCGCGTCAGCAGCAGCCGGTCCTTCGCGCGCGTCATACCGACGTAGAGCAGCCGCCGCGATTCCTGGATCTCATCTTCGCGGCCGTCGCGCATGGTGCGCCAGCCGGGCAGCTCGTTGTCTTCGACCCCCGCGATGTACACCCGCGAGAATTCCAGGCCTTTGGTCGAGTGCAGCGTGAGAAGGCTCAGCCGGTGCGGATCGCGCTCGACGCCGTCGCTCGTCGAAAGCGCTACGAGCTCCAGCATGCGGGTGATCTGCGCCTCGAGCGTGGGTCCTGCCCCGGCGCTGGCCGCCACGAGCGCATCGAGCCGTGCCACCGCCGTCGGGTAGCGCTCCGCCATTGACCGCCGCGCACGGATGCGGTCCACCATCGCCTGCCCGCCGAGACGCTGGATCAGCTCGGCGACCGTCGGGGCGTCTCCCGGCGACCCGCCGCACGCGTCCCGCTCGGCGGCATAGCACTCGAGGCAGTTACCGTACCGCCCGACCGCCGCGGGGAGCGCCAGCTCACGCAGCAGCTGCTCCTCAGGGGTGCGCCCCGTGGCGTGATCGAGCGCCAGGGCGAGGCCGAGATGGCCGAGCGCGTGGCTCACCGCCGCGGTCCGCGCCCGGCGGAGCCGGAGCAGCGAGAGATGGTGCAGCACCCCGACCAGCGTGCTCGCGTCGTCCAGCGCGTGGTGGGAGCGGCCCGCGCGCACACCGAACCGCTTGGCCAGATTTGCGAGGCTCGCGCTGCCGTCCACCACCAGCTTGGCCAGCGGGAACGTGTCGAAGAACACCAGCTCAGCCAGGCCATCGAGGTTGGCCGCGCACCGGCGAAGCACCGGCACGTCGAACCGGGTGCCGTTGTGGGCGACGAGCCGGTCGTGCCCCACGAACTCGCGGAACCGGGGCCAGATCTCCGCGAAGCGCGGCATGTCGCGGACATCGTCGTCCCGGTAGCCGTGGACCTTGGTAGCCGCGGGATGGATCGAGCGCTCGGGATTGACCAGCTCGTGAAACTGCTCGACGACGGTGCCGTCCCGCACCCGCACCGCCGCGATCTCCACGATGCCGCACCCCGCGACATTGCCGTCGCTGGTCTCGAGATCGAACGCGACGTAATCGCGGAGCCGGTCTCTCAGGCCGCGCGTATGCAGGACCTGGAGCGCTTTGAACACGACGAGAGGCCAGCAGCCGGGCGGCAGGTCGCCGGACCGGAGCAGCAGGTCGTCGTGACCGAGGAGCTGGGGCCGGGCGATCCGGCGCGCGCCGCTGATGCCCGCGGCCTGGAGCATGCCGAGCAGCGCCAGCTCGACCCCGCGATCGGGAGCGACCCAGACGGTACCGCCGCGGGCGGCGGTCCGCGCCAGCCGGTCGGCGAGGTCGGTTGCCCCGGGGCACTCGAGCGGATCGCTCAGCTCGGCGTAGCGCTCCTCGAGCGGGCTCTGATATTTGCCGGACAGGGTGGCCAGCAGCTCGGCGACGAGCGGTCCGAGCTCCTCGTGCGCGCGTCCGAGAGCGCGGAGATTCTCCACATGACGGATGAACCGGCGTGCCTTCTTGCCGTCGGGGTCACCACCGGGGCGCCGCGCGAACATACGTAGGCTGGCAAGGAACTCGGTGCCTGCAGGGGCTCCTAACCTCACCTCGTCCATCATTGCCGGCGGAAGCACCCGCGAAGCGAAGACCTCGATGGTGACCGGATCGTCGGGCGCGGCGATGACCTGGAGCGATGAAATCACCGAGGCGAGTACCCGGTCGTCCAGCAGCGCGTGCCCGCGGGCGAGCCGGCACGGGAGGCCGGCCTCGAGCAGCGCCGGCTCCAGGCCGCGCGCCGCCTCGTGCTTCCGGTAGAGGACGGCGTACTCGCCCCATGGAAGACCGGTGGCCGCCTGATCCCGCACGATGTCAGCGATGATCCAGCCCGCTTCCTCCGCCTCGTCCTCGAACTCGTGCACTTCGACATCGTGCTCGCCGTCGCGGTCCGACGCGATCGTCTTGTTGAACAGCGGCGGATTCCGCGCGATCAGCTTGCGCGCCACATCGAGAATGCGGCTGGAGCAGCGCCGATTCTCCTCGATGACGATCGGCTCCTTGATGTCGAAGTCGTCCTGGAACCGCTTGAGCACCTGGGGATCGGCGCCGGCCCAGCCGTAGATGGACTGTTCGTCGTCGCCGACGCCGAACAGGCATCCCGCCTGGGACAGCTTCCGCACGATGGCGTAGTGCGCGGTGCTGAGGTCCTGGAGCTCGTCCACCAGAAAGGCGTCCCACCGGCGCGACCGCTCGACCGCGATGGCGGGATGCCCGCGCAAAACCGCCTCGGTGAGCGCGATGATGTCGTCGAAGTCCACCAGATTGCGGGCCCGGAGCGCGTCCTGGTACCGGGCGAAGCGATCGGCGTCGTTGCCCGCCAGCGGATGACCCTGCAGCCGATGCCGGCCGAACAGGCGGAGCAGCCAGCGTGCTTCGCGGTCGCCGCGGGCGCCGACCCGCCGGACCAGGCGACGCTGGTAGTCATCGTCGGCGATGCCGAAGCCGTCACGGAGCGCCGCCGCTGCCGGATGATCGCGCAGAATGCCGAGGCAGAGCCGGTGGAGGGTCCCACGCGCGACCTCCGCGGCGCTGGCTCCGAGCGAGCGCTCGAGGCGCGCCGCGAGTTCCTCCGCCGCCTTGTTAGTGAAGGTGACCGCACAGATCCGCGAGGGCGCGACCCCCAGCCGCGCGACGAGGTGCTCGATCCGGCCGATAAGGCAGAACGTCTTGCCGGACCCCGGACCGGCAATGACGAGCACGGGTCCGAGCGGGGCCTCGATGGCGCGACGCTGGGCGGGGGTGGGGGTGGGGGTGGGGGTGGGGGTGGGGGTGAACATCGCTATCGGCTATCGGTCATCGGTCGTTGGTCATCGGGACCATCCAACGAGCGGTCGTCATGGCCAGCTCGCGCAACACCTCGGAGCTCGAGCGCCCGGAGCGTTTGAGTACGCTGAACGAGTGATCGGCGCCGTCCACCACGTGCAGGGTAGCGCGGGCGCCGAGATCATCGCACACCGGACGCATCAGGTCCAGTACCGCGAGGCTGTCGCGCGTGCCCTGGAGAAACAGCATCGGAACCGTGACCCGCTCGAGGTGCGCGGCACGCGTGGTGCCGGGCCGGCCGGCCGGGTGGAGCGGAAAGCCGAGGAAGACGAGCCCTCGCACGCCATCGAGCGGCGCGTGCGCCTGAGCCGTGGACGTCATGCGTCCGCCGAACGACTTGCCGCCGGCAAAGAGCGGCAGGTCGGGCGCCATGGCGCGGGCCTTCCCCACGGCCACGCACACCGCGGCCTCGGCCACGGCCGGCGAATCGGGGCGGCGGCCGCCGGCGTCCATGTATGGAAACTGATAGCGAAGCGTCGCGACGCCTTCGACGGCGAGCGCCTCCACGATCGCCTGCATGAACGGATGCCGCATGCCGGCGCCCGCGCCGTGCGCCAGCATGAGGAGTGCGCGCGCGTCCGGCGGCCGAAGCAGGATCACGTCCGAAGGGCTCACTGGGGCGCCTCACCCAGCGCCGCGAGCGCCCGGGCGAGATCCGGCGACGTCGTGAGGACGTCGCGGAGCGGATCGCGCTTCATGCGCTCCAGCCGCTTCGGCACCGTGCGGATGGTGAATTTGCGGATGTCGAGCTTCATGGTGACCTCGCGCCACTCGAGCGGCGTCGACACCGGCGCGCCAGGGAGCGGCCGCACGCTGAACGGCGCCACGATGAGCTGGCCCTCGATATTCTGGAGGTAGTCCACATACACCTTACCGCCCCGGCGTGACACCTGACGCGTCACGGTCGCGATGTCGGGCAGCTCGCCGACCAGAACGCGCGCCAGCAGCTCCCCGAAGGAGCGACACTCGTCCCAGGAGAGCTGCGCGCCGAGCGGGATCATGACGTGGAGCCCGGACGAGCCGCTCGTCTTCACGTAGTGTGGCAGCTCGATGCGCTCGCAGAGCGCGTGCGCCGCCCGCGCGACCCGCACCACGTCCGTGAACGGCGCATCCTTCGGGTCGAGATCGAGCACGCACCAGTCGGGGCGGCCGATCGACGGCACCCGGCTGCCCCAGATGTGGAGCGGAATCGAGCCGAGGTTGGCGATGTAGAGCAGCGTCTCGACGTCGTCCACCACGATGTAGTCGATGTCGCGCTCCTCGCTCGGCAGGGTCGCGGTGCGGACCCACTCGGGCGTGAACGGCGGCGCGTCCTTCTGGTAGAAGGATTTCCCCTCGATGCCGTCGGGAAAGCGCGTGAGCACCACCGGCCGGTCCTTCAGGTACGGTAGCAGCCAGGGCGAGATGGTGCGGTAGTAGTCGAGCAGGTCGCCCTTGGTGAATCCCTCCTTCGGCCAGTACAGCTTGTCGAGGTTGGTGAGCTGGACCGCGGGGGCGGGAGAAGGCGGGAGAGGGCGGCAGAAGGCGGGAGGCTCCGATGGGCGCGGATGGTTTCCCTCTCCCGCCGTCTTCCGCCCTCTCCCGCCCTCGGCTCCAAGCTTTACGAGCACCGGCTGCCTGAGAAGCCCTTCATCGGTGATCTCGGTGAACTCCACCTCGCACTGGAGCGCCGGCTCCACCCACGTCGTCCCCTTCTCCTTGGGAATCGGGCCGGTGCACGGCGGCGTCTTGCGCGCCTTGGGGTCGAGCTGCTTCCGGAGCTCGCCGAGCTGCCGGTCGGAAAACCCGGTGCCAACGCGGCCGGTGTACACCAGCTCGCCGTTCTCGTCGCGGGCGAGGTGCAGGGCGCCCACTCCGCCGCGCGTGCCCTTGGGCTCGGTGAACCCGACCACCGTGAACGTCTCGGTGCGCCGGGTTCGCATCTTGAGCCACGTCGAGGAGCGGCCCGCGCGGTAGGGCGAGTCGGCGCGCTTGGCCATGATCCCCTCGAGTCCCATCGCCTGTACCTGGGCGAAGAAGGCCTCGCCGTCACGCTCGAAGTGATCGAGGTAGCGCACGATGCCCGAGGGCGGAACCACCCGGCGGAGCAGCGCCTTCCGCTCGGTGAGGGGGAGCTGCCGCAGGTCGTGACCTTCCGCCGCCAGCAGATCGAAGGCGAAGAACGTCACCGGCGTGTCGACCGTCGCGCGGTGGACGTCGATCTGCCGGGTCACTTTCGCGCGGCCCTGGAGTCGCTGAAAGCTGGGCTTGCCCTCCGCGTCGAGCGCCACGACCTCGCCATCCAGAATCGCGCGCGCGACCGGCAGCGCGCGCACGGCGCGCTCGATCTCGGGGAACGACACGCCGCAGTCGTGGCCGTTCCGGGTGAGCAGGCGCGCCTCTCCCCCCTCCTTTCCAGCGAGCACGCGGTAGCCGTCGAGCTTGAGCTCGAAGAGCCAGCCCGGCCGCGAGAACGGCGCGTCGGCCGTCTCGGCGAGCAGGAGCAGCCCCGCGTCCAGCTTCACCGCACGCCTGGGCGCACCGAGGCGCTCGGCCTCCGCCTGGATCGCCGCGGCAGGCGTGTGGCCCTCGCGCAGCTCCTCCACGGTGAGGCCCGAGAGCACCGACTCCTCCGGCAGCTCTGCGGACGCGGCGACGTGCCCGTCGCGCTCCTTGATGAGGAGCCACTCCTTCTCCCCCTTCTTGATCTTCACGAGGGTCCAGCGGCCGTGCAGCTTGAACCCTTCCAGATCGAAGAGAAGCTTGCCCTTTGCCAGACCGTCGCGCGGATCGCCGATGGGGATCCAGCGTCCGCGGTCCCAGACGATGACCGCGCCTGCCCCGTAGTTGCCGGCAGGGATGATCCCCTCGAAGTCCCCGTACTCGAGCGGATGATCCTCGACGTGGACGGCGAGCCGCTTGTCGGCCGGGTTGGGCGACGGACCCTTGGGGACCGCCCAGGAGGCGAGGACGCCGTCCAGCTCGAGGCGGAGGTCGTAGTGCATATTGCGCGCGGAGTGCTTGTGCACCACGAAGAGCTGGCCGCCGGCTTCGGGCCGGCCCCCCGGCGGCTCGGGGGTCCGGTCGAGCTGCCGCTTGGCGCGATAGCTGGCGAGGAGGTCGTCCGGGGGCGTAATCGGCTCTGGGGCTGAACGTTGCGGCCGGCGTGCATATCTTGCATTCAGCGCACGGCCAACTGTCGTGGAATTGTCCTTGCAGGATTACCAACCGACCTTCAACTTAGCGCTGGCCTCTATGCCTGCACGCTCCATCAGCTCCGCCACGATCTCGTTCGGGCTCGTCTCCGTGCCCGTGGACCTCTATTCGTCCAGCGAGCCGTCCGCGTCGGTCTCCTTCAACATGGTGCACAAGACCGACGGCGCGCGGCTCAAGCAGCAATACGTCTGCTCCAAGGACGGCGACATCGTCGAGCGCGACGAGATCGCCAAAGGCTACGAGTTCGCCAAGGGTCAGTACGTCATCTTCTCCCCCGACGAGCTGAAGGCGCTGGACGAGAAGGCGACGAACACCATCGACATCGCCGAGTTCGTGCCGCTGGCGCGGGTGGACCGCATCTACGTCGAGAAGACGTACTACCTCGGCCCCGACAAGGGCGGTGAGCGCGCTTACCGTCTGCTGGTCGAAGCGCTCCATGACACCGGCCGCGCCGCGCTGGGCCAGTACTCCGCCCGCGGGCGGCAGTACCTCGTGCTGGTCCGCCCGATGGACGGGCTCCTTGCAATGGAGCAGCTGCACTACGCCGACGAGATCCGGAGCGCTGCCGACGTGCCGCGCCCCGACGTCACAGTGAAGCCAGCGGAGCTCACGCTCGCCCGGCAGCTCATCGAGCAGACAGCCACGGACGAGTTCCACCCAGAGCAGTACCACGACACCGTGCGCGAGCGGGTGCTCGAGGCGATCCAGGCCAAGGTCGAGGGTCAGGAGATTACCGCCGAGCCGCAGGAAGCGCCACCGACCAAGATCATCGACCTGATGGAGGCGCTCAAGGCGAGCCTCGCCAGGCGGGGCGAGAGCCCGGGCGAGCGGAAGCCCGCTCGGCGCGCGGGCGCCAAGAAGGCGGCGGAGGACGAGGTGGAGAAGCCGGCGGCCAGGAAGCGGAAGCGCGCATAGCGAGGGAGAGGAGGGCGGGAGAGGGCGGGAGAGGGCGGGAGAGGGCGGGAAAGCCAGCGCGAATCCGGGCGGTGGGGCCCCCGGAGCGGCGCATCGGCGGACGAGCCCCCGCCGCCCGGCAAGCGTTTGGGCAGTACGTCTCCCGCCCTCTCCCGCCTTCTCCCGCCCTCTCCCGCCTTCTCCCGCCTTCTCCCGCCCTCGTCTGCGATGAAGTCGTACTCCACCACCGACGTCGCCCGCCTTCTCGGTGTCTCCGCCGGCCAGGTTCGATCGCTCGCGCGCGCGGGCGTGCTCTCTCCCGATCACGGCCCCCGCGGCGCGTTCCGCTTTTCCTTCCAGGACCTCGTGCTCCTCCGCACCGCGAAAGCGCTCGCGGAGGCGCGGCTGCCCGCGCGCCGCATCCGCCGCGCGCTCCGTCGCCTGGTCGAGCAGCTGCCCCGCGGACGGAGCCTGAGCGAAGTGCGGATCACGGCCGAGGGCGACTGCGTGGTCGTGCGCGACGAACAGGCGGCATGGCAGCCCGAGTCCGGGCAGCTCCTGCTCGACTTCACCGTGGCGGAGCTCGCCACCCGCGCGGGCCCGGTGGCACGCCGGCTGGCGCGTGACGCGCGGCGCGCCGAAGAGGATCTCTCCGCCACGCGATGGTTCGCGCTCGGCATGGACCTCGAAGCCGCGGCACCCGACGATGCACGTGACGCCTATCGGCGCGCGCTCGAGCTGGACCCGTCTCACACGGAGGCGCGGCTCAACCTGGGCCGGCTGCTCCAGGAGAGCGGACGCATCGCCGAGGCCGAGGCGCACTACCGGGCGGTGCTCGCGAGCGCTGCAGCCGTGGCCGACCGCGCTGTTCAACCTCGGCACCGCGCTCGAGGACCTCGGCCGCACGGGCGAGGCGATTGCCGCGTATCGCGAGACGATCGCCGCCGATGCCGCCTTCGCCGATGCGCACTTCAACCTCGCCCGGCTGTACGAGCGGACCGGCCGGCGCGCGGCGGCGATTCGGCATTTCCGAGCGTATCGAGATCTTATGGAATGAGGCTATCCGCTATCAGCTATCCGCTCTGGCTGCGGTCATTCCGGGACAGCTGCGGGCACCGAGCGACGGCGGTAAGCGCGGATAGCGGATAGCGGATAGCAGATAGCTTACTAACACCATGCATACCCACATCGGCACCAGCGGCTTCGCGTACAAGGAGTGGAAGGGCGGCTTCTATCCCGAGAAGATCGCGGCCGACGCGATGCTCCCGGCGTATGCGGCGCGGCTCGCGACGGTCGAGATCAACAACACGTTCTACCGGATGCCAAAGGAGGGCGTGCTGACCGGCTGGGCGTCGCAGGTGCCGGCCGACTTCCGGTTCGTGCTCAAGGCTTCGCAGCGGATCACGCACTTCGCGCGCCTTGGCGACGACGAGGGCGCGCTCGACTACTTCCTGCGCACCGCCAGCGTGCTCGGCCCCCAACTGGGGCCGACACTCTTCCAGCTCCCCCCGAACATGAAGAAGGATCTGTCGCGCCTCGAGGCATTCCTCGCGCGCCTGCCCCACCGGTGGCGCGCCGGGTTCGAGTTCCGCCACGCGTCCTGGTTCGACGGGGAGGTCTACGCCGCGCTTCACGCCCGCGACGCGGCGCTCGTGCACGCGGAGGACGACGACGGCGCCACGCCGCTCGAGCCCACGGCCTCGTGGGGGTACTTGCGCCTCCGCCGCATCTCCTACCGCCCCGAGGAGCTCGCCGAGCGGGCGGAGCGCATCCGCGCGCAGCCGTGGGAGGAGGCGTACGTGTTCCTCAAGCACGAGGACGGGGCACCGGCAGTCCCCGGCACCGGTCCGCTGGCCGCCGAAGCCCTCGCAGCCCTCCTCGGTCCTTGAACCGATTCACCGCGGAGGTGCGGAGGACGCGGAGACCTGCTGCTACTTGAGGGCGCATGTCCGAGCATTCCGATCCCTGGCTCTGAGACCACATCAAAGGCAGTTCTCCGCGTCCTCCGCGGTGAATTCGGTGTTCCCCCGATCGACGTTCGCGCAACCGCCGGCCGACGGTATAATGGGGGCATGATCGGCAACCTCTTCCGCCGCCGCGGAATCCTGTCGGACCGGGAGCAGGAGCTCCGGGCGCGCGAAGTCGAGCTCTTGGAGCGGCTCGCCGCCGCGTTCGGGCGGTTCGGCCCGGACGTGGCGCCGGAGGATCTCCAGCGCTTTCGCGAGGTGCGCGAGCAGCTCGCGGGGCTCTTTTTGCTCGTGATCGCGGGCGAGTTCAACTCCGGCAAGTCGAGCTTCATCAACGCGCTGCTCGGTGAGCCGGTGCTCCCCGAAGGCGTCACCCCCACGACCGACCGCATCAACCTGCTCCGGCATGGGCCCGTGATCGCCGAGCAGCTTCGCGAAGCGTACCTGCTCGAGCGCATGCATCCGGCCGAGGTTCTCCGCGAGCTCAACATCGTGGACACGCCGGGGACCAACGCGATCATCCGCCGGCACGAAGAGCTCACCCGCGACTTCATTCCCCGCTCCGACCTGGTGCTTTTCGTCACCTCGGCCGACCGTCCGTTCACCGAGAGCGAGCGAGCGTTCCTCGAGCAGATCCGGGAGTGGGGCAAGAAGGTCGTGTTCGTGGTGAACAAGGTGGACATCCTGAGGACCCTGGCCGAGCGCGAGGAGGTCGTGACGTTCGTGCGGGACAACGCGACGGCGCTCCTGGGAGAGCGGCCGGAGATCTTCCCGGTGTCGGCACGCGAGGCGCAGGCCGCGCGGGAGAAAGGCGGCGACGAGGCGCGCTGGGAGCAGAGCGGCTTCGCGGCGGTGGAGCATTACCTGCTCCGCACGCTCGACCAGGAGGAGCGGGTCCGGCTCAAGCTGCTCAGCCCGCTCAACGTCGGGCTCCGGCTGGCCAAACGGTACAAGGACACCGCGTTCGAACGGCTCAAGCTCCTGGCCGACGACGTCGAGGCGATCGCCAACATCGACCGGCAGCTGGCGGCGTTCCACCAGGAGATGCTGCGCGACCTCGAGCCCCGGCTCGCCCGGCTCGACGTGCTCCTCGGCGGCATGGAGAACCGCGGGATCCGGTTCTTCGACGAGACCATCCGGCTCGGCCGGATCAAGACGCTGCTCGACAGCGAGGGCGTGAAGCGCGCATTCGCGCACGAGGTGGTGGCGGACACGCCGCAGGAGATCGAGGCTGAGGTCGGCCGGGTGATCGACTGGATCGTGGAGCGGAACCTCAACGTATGGCAGAACATCCAGGCGTACGTATCACGGCAGGCCTCGCGGCATCGCGAAGGCATGATCGGCGACATCGGCTCGAGCTTCGGCTACAACCGCCAGGCGCTGCTCGACTCGGTGGGCCGGGTCTCCCGCGAGGTGATCGGCAGCTACGACCGGGAAGGCGAGGCCCGGGCGATCGCGAACGACGTGCAGGGCACATTCGCCACCACGGCGCTCGCGGAGGCGGGCGCGGTGGGCATCGGCACGATGGTCGCGACCATGCTGACCGGGGCGGCCGCGGACCTGACCGGAATCCTGCTCGCCGCGGCCCTCGCCATCGGCGGCTTCTATCTCATTCCGCGCCGCCGGCGGCAGGCACAGGAGGCCTTCCGGGAGCGCGTGGCCGACCTCCAGAACCGCCTCAAGCAAGGGCTCACCCGCCAGGCGCACCAGGAGATCGGCCAGGCCACCGAGCGGGTGAACGAGGCGATCGCGCCCTACCGGCGCTTCGTCGAGACGCAACAGGCCCAGCTCAACGAGGCGCGCGGGGAGCTGATCGCGGCCGAAGACGCGCTGCTCCGGCTCCGAACGGAGATCGAGCGGCGGTAGGAGTGCGAGTGCGAGTGTGTGTCCTCGCACTCGCACTCGCACTCTTCACGGCAGACCGCTGACGCCGTCCCCCGGCGAGCGCCTGACCGCCTGCTTCGTCTCTTCCGCGGCCCGGCTCGCCGTCTGCTTCACCTGATCCCCTACCCGCTCAGCGGCATCCTGCACCACCGACTTGAGCTCGGGCGTCCGCTCCTTGATCTCGCTGCGCACGGTGTCCTTCACCTCGCGTGCGGCGTCGGTGGCCACTTCGCGGGCGCGGTCGAACGTCTCCCCCGCGCGCTCGGCCAGACGGTCGCGGGTCGGCCCCAGCATTTCGTCCTCCCGCTGCGTGCTCGGCAGCAGAAGCCCGACCGTGAGACCCAGCATGGCCGCCCCGGCCGCCAGCAGAAGGGGATTTTCCTCGAGGATGTGCTCGAGGCCGGTCTGCGCACGGCGAGTCTGCTCTCGCGCACGCAGGCCGAGATCGGAGGCCCGCTCGCGGGCCCCGCTGCCGAGCTCGTGGACCCGCTCCTGCACCCGGTCCGCGGCCTCGCCCGCGCGCTGCTTGACCGAGCTTGCCCGCTCGGCGACCCGGGTGTGCAGACCCCGGCGTTCGCCCTGCTCTGCGCTCCAGCGGTCCGGTCCGGTATACGCGTAGCGCGCCATCCGATCGCCGGAAACCGGACCCCCGTGCTCGCGCTGCACGAACCACCAGGTTGCCCCGAGACCCATCGCGGCCACGGCGAGCGAGTTCTCCCGCATCAGATGCGCGAGGTGGCCGCCGGTGCGGCGCGCCTCGTGCCGGACAGTCTGGACGGTCTCGCGCGCCAGGTTGGCCGGGCTCAACCGCTCGCCGATCTCATCGATGTCCCGCGTCATGCGCGCCCGGGTATCCTCGATCTCGCGCTCGATCTCCGCCGTCCGGGAGCCGGGGGCCGGCATCCGGCTCGCGCCGGGCTGGACGGCTTCGGGATCGTGTCCGGCATCCGTCATTCTCCGCTCGTGTTCAGTCATGACCGCAGCTCCTTCGCCCAGCGGACGTCGTCCTTGATAGTCGCAACCGTGCGCCTCGGCGCCGGATCGATGTGCTTCAGCTCGCGCAGCCCGGCGCGGAGCCCGGCGTAGCCTCCGATCGCCAGCGCGCCGCCCACCAGCAGCGCGGACAGCCAGGCCGGGAGGCCCACCACTTCGGTCAGGAGGAGAACGACGCCGGCGACGAGAGCGAGGGAGCCGATGTAGGCCACGAACCCGCCCGCCGCGACCGACACCAGCTGCCCGGAAACCGTGGAGGCCTTCTCGCCCATCTCGGTGCGCGCGAGCCTGATCTCCTGGCGCACGAGCAGCGTCATGTCCTGGCTGAACTCGCCGAACAGCTCGCCGAGCGAGCGCTCCTGCCTAACTGCCGACATCGGCGCCTCCGATCGGCGCATGCAGCGCCGCGCCGGGGGTCCGGCGGACCGGCTCGGAATCGTACTCGAAACCTCCCTGTCCGTATCTGTCCTCGTGGCGGCGGCGCTCGGAGCTCTTGAGGAACCGGGCGCCGATCAGGCCGGCGACGAAGGCGCCGCCCAGCACCAGCGCCGGCTGGCTGCGGGTGAGACGTTCGACGTCGTGCCGCAGCACAGCGGCATCGGCCCGGCGGAGATAATCCGCCGCCTGCTCGGCCTGCTGCGCCATCGCGTCGGTGAGCCCGGCGATCCGCTGCCCTTGCTGCTGTCCGCGAAGCTGGTCGCCGGCCTGGCGAAAGGCGTAGGCTATGGTTCCGATCTGCTCCGCCACCCGGCCCTTGCTCTCACCCAGGCTCGAGGCCGCCCGGTCCCGCGCGTCGCGGAGCGAGGTCCGCCCCTCCTGAATGGCCTGATCCTTGAGTCCCCGCACCTGGTCCCGCATGCTCGATCCACCGCCCTCAGAGGCCAACGGATCCGTTCCCGGCATGGTCATAAGTACGCTCCTCGAAATTGACATCGAGGAGTTATGTCCGTGGGTGCAGATTGGTGCCGTGCGGCAAATCACCTGCGGTGAGGAGAAGAAGACGGGAGAGGGCGGGAGAAGGAGGGCCCTTCCCGCCCTCTCCCGCCCTCTCCCGCCCTCTTCTACTTCTTCTCGCCCCAGAGCTGCGCCAGCCGCTGGGCGCGGCCGCAGCTCCACTTGTAGAACTTGTAGCGCTGGGGATTCTTGTGGTAATAGTCCTGATGGTATTCCTCGGCGGGGTAGAACGCCCCAGCCTCGACGATCTGGGTGACGATCGTACCCTTCAGCGTGCCGGACTGCTCGAGCGCCGCCTTCGAGGCCTCGGCCTCGCGCCGCTGCTCCGCATCATGGTAGAAGATGGCGGACCGATACTGGTTGCCGCCGTCGCAGAACTGCCGGTCAACGGCGAGCGGATCGATGTTGCGCCAGAAGTGCTGCAGCAGACGCTCGTAGCTCACCTTGGCCGGGTCGTAGCGGATCTCCACCGCTTCCGCGTGCCCGGTCCGGCCGGCCGACACCTCCTCGTAGGTGGGCTTGGCGCGGCTGCCGCCGGTGTAGCCGGACACGACGGAGACCACACCGTCGATCGGTTCGAACGCTTCCTCCATGCACCAGAAGCATCCCCCGGCGAACGTGGCCCGCGCGAGCGCGGGACCTTTGGACGGGTCCTGGGCGGGCGCGGCTCCGGCGGTGAGCCCGAGCGCGAGCAGCGCGAGCACGAAAAACCTCACGGCGTTCCTTCCTGAAGGGCTGATGGAGGGTAACGCCGTGAGGTGACTTTCGGTTTCGACCGGTCAACTCCAGCCGCTCGCCCGCCGCCGCTCCGGGCGGTTCCCCGACGGGCGATCCCGCCAGCCATCCCGCTCCGGGACGGTCCACTCGAGGGTGGTCCGCTTCCGCTTGCGGAGCACCTCGACCTTGGCCTTCTCGCCGTCCTCGTAGGACCGGAGGATGCGGTGGGCGTGTGCGGCGGACTGCGGCTTCCGGCCGTCGATCGCCACGATCACGTCGCCCGCCTTGAGGGGGATGGCGCTATCGGCTGGAGCGCGGACGACGAGCAGCCCCTCGTTGGTGCCGAAGTACTCGCCGAGGTCCGGGTTCAGCTCCACCAGCTCCAGACCGCCGGGCCGCCGATGGATGTGGAAGTCGAACTCGCGTCCGAGCCGGGCGCCCATTCGATCGAAATGCCGTCCCATCCCCTCGAAATGACGCTCCATGCGCCGCATGTCGGGAAGCGCCATCACGTGTTGCGGCGCGGTATCCGCCACGACGCTGGCCGTGCGGGTCTCGCTGCCGCGGCGGTACTCGATCTTGACGGTGTCACCGGGCGCGAGACGGCGCGCCATTCTGAGCAGCCGCTGCCCCGGATCCCGACCCGAACCGGATGCGAGGGCGGTGCCGTTCCAGCTCGTAATCACGTCACCGGCGCGGAGGCCGGCTTGCTCGGCGGGTCCATCCTCGATGACGTCGGCGATGCGGGCGCCGAGCGAGTCCGCATCCCGCTCCGTATCCACCAGGATGCCGATCCGCCCGCGGTCGGCGGCGGTGACGCGGACCTCCTCCTGCGCGGGCAGGGCGGCGGGTGCGGAGGCGAGGAGCCCGGCGACGAGCGCCGGCCGGAAGCGACGGAGACGCATGATTCCCCCAGAATGAGATTGGCTTGCCTCCGAGATGCCCGGCGGCTCCGGAGGGTTGCAGAGTGCGCCCTCGGACCCTGTGACGCACCCCATTGAGGGCGGCGTCCTCGGTGGTGAGCGTCCGGCGGGACGGCGGCGTCGGGTCCGGCGTCATGATCCGGCTCGACGGGAAGCCGGTCAGGCAGGGCGGCGATCTGCGCCGCGCGATCCGCCGGCAGAAGCCGGGCGACGAGGTGACGATCCGCTGACTGCAGCCTCCTCGGAGACCTCCGCGAAGCCGGCGAGCACTGCGGGATACTCGGCCAGCACGCCCGGGGGGGCCGGGAGCTCGCGGCCCGCGAGCATGGCCTGCAGCATCACCGCGTTGACGATGCCCTTGCCACGCCGGTGATTGTTGGTGACCACGTACGTGTCCTCGGTCTCGTCCGCAACGATCTGCGTACGCTCCACCCACGGCCGCAACTCCTCGGCGGAGTAGAGGTAGTCGTAGCGCTCCTCCACGTTTGCGTCCTTCCGGAACCAGTCGGCGTAGTTGCGCCCGTGAATGCGCACGTACCCGACCTGCGAGGTCGCCGTGGCGGTCGGCCCAAGGCTGTGACGAAAGCGCGGCTGGTCGATGTTCACGAACCCGACTCCCGCGTCGGCGAGCTCCTCGAAAAACGTCGGTACGTTCCACGATTCGTGCCGCACCTCGAGCACCAGCGGGAAGTCGCGCAAGGCGCGGGTCACGTCTTCGAGCCAGAGCCGGCTCGCGTCATCGCGCCGGAACGACCAGGGAAACTGTAGGAGCACCGCGCCGAGACGGCCCGCGTCGTGGAGCGGGTCGAGTGCGGCTCGCGCGGACGCGACGTCGGTGGCGGTGACCGCCTCGTCGCGCTCGTGGGTGAACCGCCGCCACAGCTTCGCGGCGAATCGAAACCGCGGGTTATGGCGAACGCGTGAGGCCCACGAAGTGGCGGATTCGGCGCCGGCTGGGCGGTAGAAGGTGCTGTTGATCTCGATGGTGTCGAAGTAACCGGCGAGAAATGCGAGGCGGTCGAACCCGCGAGGTCGTGGTCGGGGGTATACGACGCCCTCCCAGTCGCGGTAGCTCCAGCCGGCGGGACCGATTCTGATCATGTGCACAGGGTGGAGACTTGTCCCGCTGCGCACGGTGACCGCTCTCACGCTCCGAATGGTTGGACCACAGAGGACACAGAGAACACGGAGAACTACTGAATCCTTGGGGTCCCTTTTCCGAGCACCGGAGTGCTGGGTATGACACGACACAACAGGTTGTTCTCTGTGTTCTCTGTGTCCTCTGTGGTTGGCCGTTATGGCCTGAGCGCGTAGCCCAGCTTTACGAAGAAAGTGCGGTCGGCGCGGGTGAGCTCGATCGCGTCGGTACCCCGGTGGCTGTCGGAGTAGCCGAGGAACGCGACGGTCTGCGGGTTGAGCTTGTAGGAGAGCAACAGCTGGGTGAAGAGCGTGCTGCTCGTTTGCTCGACCGGGAAGCTGTACGCCGCCGGGTTCCGGTCGATGTGCTGCCACTGCAGGATGGCGCGGACGAATGTGCGAAGGCTCAGGTGATAGAGGATGCGCGTCTGCAGCAGGTTTACAGTGAAGATGCGCGAGCCCGCGGCGCTGAGTCGCTGGAAGTCGTGTTGCAGGTTCACGTTCAACCTCCGGCCGAGGTAGAGCTCGGCACTCGGGCTCAGCCCCAGATTGACCGCGGTCCGGTTATTGGCCACGTCCAGCGCCTCGCCGAACCGCGCCTGCAGCGCGAGTCGCGCCGATCCCCAGGGCTGGCTCTGGAACGTGACGCGGCCGTTGGTGAGATCGTGATCGACGCCGCCGAGCCGCTCGCGGTTCTGGAATCCCTCGAGCAGCACTGAAGTCTGCGCCGGTCCCAGCCAGAAGGCACTGAGCGACGTCACCACGTCGGTGAGCTGCCACTCGTGATCGAGGTCGGCGGCTCCGATCGCCCCGAACTGGAGCTGGGTGAACGGCTGGCCCGGGCGCCCGAAGATCGTGCGGGTCAGCGTGCCGAGGGCCGAGCGGACGTCCACCCGCGGCACGAAGCCGGCATCGGCGCGGAAGTCGGGGCTCAGCTCCCCCAACTCGAGCGTGGCGAACCAGTCGCGGGTCGCGTACTGGTACGAGCCCCGCAGCGCCGCGCCGGTGAACCGGCCGGCGGGTTGCGCGAACGCCTGGGCCACGGCGCCCGGGTACTCGGTGACCGACCCCAGTGCCTGGAGCCGCACCGAGTGCGACTGGCCGATCTGAAGAAACGCGTCGGCGCCGCCCACGCGGTTGCCGTAGTCGCCCGAGCTCTCCCGTCCGGTGTACAGCACGCCCACGTACGACGCGCGGCCGATGTCTTGCCGGTAGCGCACCGCCGCGCTCACCGTGTTGAGTGCGAGGGATGTGTCGGCGGTGGCCTGGTTGGCCGGGAAAATGAGGTTCGTCACCCGGTCATGAGCGGCGAACACCCCGACGCCGACCCGGCCGAGCTTGCCGCTGAGCTTGAGCCCGCCGGTCGGGTCCGCGACGGTGCGGGTGAACACCGCCTGAACCGGGGTCGCGAAGAAGTCGGCCCCCTCCAGGAAGAACGGCCGGCGCTCGGGGAAGAACAGCGCGAAGCGCGTGTTCACATCGAGCTGCGCCACGTCGGCCTCCACCTGCGAGAAGTCGGGGTTCGCGGTGGCGTTGAGCGAGAGGTTGGACGTCACGCCCCAGCGCAGGTCGAGACCGGGGTCCACCTCGACAGCACCCGACGCGAGCGGGCCGGCGGGAAACGGCGCCCGCACGTCGGTGCGGCGCGACGTCAGGGTGGGATAGAGCTCGACGTTGCTCCCCGGCGTGATGCCGGCGAAGCCGGTGACCTTGTTGGTCTCGCACAGGAGGCACGCGTTGGCGTAGTTGCGCGGGGCCGACTGCATCCGGTGCCGCGCGCTGCGCGGCCAGGACCGCTCCAGCAGCACGCCCCAGGTCTGTTCGCCCCGGCGCTCTGGGAACCGGAGCGAGCGGAACGGGATGCCGATCTCGACCACGTAGCCGTCGTCCACGAGGCGCCCGGCGGAAGTCCAGATCGCGTCCCAGGAGAAGTCCTCGATCCCCTCCGCCGTGGCGAAGAGCGCGTCCATCTGGACGCCTACGGCGTTCACCCGGAACTGGAAGCCGCGCCGCTCATCGTTGAAGGGATCGATCAGGATCAGGAAGTGATCGTCTCGCGGCACCCGATTGAGGTCGTCGCGGTCGGCGTAATGCGCGCGGATGTGCTCGGGATGCGGGTCGATCGCGTGGCAGGCGATGAAGAGCGTGTTGGCGTCGTGCGCCATCCGGCAGTCGGTCTCCACCGGCGGCTTCACGTTCTCGCCGGGGAACCACTCGTACTCGAGCGGAACCCGAACCGCGCTCTCCCAGGCCGGTTCGTCCATCCGGCCGTCGAGCGCGATCTCGCCCGCCGCCGGGTTGATGCGGTACGACGCCGGCTCTGGCCGCGCCGCACGCGCCGGGTCGGTGGTCTGCCCGGCGAGGGGCATGGTGGCGAGCTGGGCGACGAGCGCGAGCGGGGCGCCGCGGACGTGGCATGTCATGGGTGACGGAATGGTGTTGCGGCAGTACGCCTCGCGCCAGCCGGCTGATGTGAGTGGGATCTGGGGACCGCCGAAACGGACTGGACGGATGCCCGGCGGCCGCCCGCCTAGAGTGTCGTCCCCAGCACCTCCTCGAGCGCGTGTCGCCGCAAGCGGCTGAGCCGGAGCTCGGTGCCATCGGTGAGCACCACCAGGTAGTCGCCGTGCGACCAGTGCTCCAGGTGCTTGACCCGCTCCAGGTTCACGATGGCGGAACGATGAATCCGGAAGAACCGCCGCGGATCGAGCGACGCCTCCAGTTCGGCCAGCGCCGTGCGCACCATCGCGCGGGTGCGCCCCGCGTACACCCGCACGTTCGAGCCGACCGCCTCGATCCAGTCCACCTCTCCGACTTCCAGCAGCGTCGTGCGGCCCTCCGCCCTCACGCCGATCCGGCTCCGGTAGCCGGCGGAGGGCGGCGCCGGCTCCAGCGGCCCCAGGTCCGCCCGCTGGTGCTCCCGCCCGGCCACCACTTCGCGAATGCGGCCCACCACCCGGAGCGTCTCGGCCTGGCGGATCGAGGCCTTCGCGCGCGCCAGCGCCTCGCGGAACCGGTCGTCGGTGAACGGCTTCAGCAGGTAGTCGAGTGCGCGGAGCTCGAACGCCTGGACCGCGTACTCGTCGTGCGCGGTCACGAACACCACGAGCGGCACGTGCCGGTCCTGCACCGCGGCCAGCACGTCGAGCCCGCTCATTCCGGGCATCTGCACGTCGAGAAAGACGAGGTCGGGCCGGGTCTCGAGAATCAGGCGGGGCGCGACGGTCCCGGACGCTTCACCCACCAGCTCGACGTCCGGATCCTGTTCGAGGAGGCGGCGAAGGGTGCGCCGCGCCACCGCCTCGTCCTCGACGATCGCCGTGCGGATGCCCGCGCCCTCAGCCGCCATTCCGCTGTGCCTCGGGGAGCGGAATCTCCACCCGCGCCACGGTGCCGCCGGCAACGCCGCGGCCGATCTCGAACCGCTGGCGATCGCCATAGAGCTGGGTGAGCCGCTCGCGCGTATTGGCGAGCCCCACGCCCGCACCCGCGCGCGCAGGGTCATAACCCACGCCATCGTCCGCGATCTCGAGCACCAGGTGTCCGTTATCCCGGCGCGCGGCGATGCGCAGCTCGCCCGGCCCTTCGCGTGGTCCGATGCCGTGGCGCAGCGCGTTCTCAACCAGGGGCTGCAGAATCAGGCTCGGTACCGCGAGGTCCCGCACGTCGGGTGCGATGTCGAAGCGAGTGACGAGCGCGTCGCCGAAGCGCGCCCGCTCGAGCGCCAGGTACTCCGCCAGCAGCTCGATTTCTTCCGCGAGCGGCACTTCGTGGCGCTCCGCCTCGTCCAGGGATCGTCGCAGCAGACGGGAGAGCCGCGCGATGAGATCCACCGCGGTGTCACGCTCGCCCTCGCGCACGTGGCCGGCGATGGTGTGCAGCGTGTTGAACAGGAAGTGCGGCTGAAGCTGCATGCGCAGCGCACGGAGGCGGGCGGCGGCGAGCTGCGCCTCGAGCTGCGCGCGCTGGGCCTGCTGCCGATGGTGCGCGGCCAGCCACCAGGCCCAGTAGCCGGCGGCGACGATCGCCGCATACACGCTCAGCGCGCTGGGAAGCCGCGCGACGAACCGCAGCGCGTAGGCCTGGCCGAAGGTCATCCCCATGTAGCCCGACTCCGGCACGTCGGGCGACCCGACCATGATCGCGTTGTGCACCAGGAACCAGGCGAACGCGATGACGAGGTGGAGCGCCAGCGCCCGCGGCCAAGACCTGGCGCGGAATCCCCAGCGAGCGTCGATCCGCCAGATGACCGGAGCCACCAGCCCCCACATCGCCCACTCGAACAGCTCGAACCCGAGCACCACCCAAGGCCGCGTGCCGGGCTCCCCCAGCCGCTTCGGCACGTACAGCTGCGTCGAGGTGATGAGCGCCGCGATGACGCAGGCTCCTGCGATGATCGCGGCGATCCTGCCGGGACTCCGGGACAACGGCGGGGTCGTCAGGTCACCCATCGCACCACCGCCGCCAGCGTGAGGCTGCCGAGCGCCGCCCACAGCAGCACGCCCTGGAGCATCGGACGGAGACCGACGCTGGCGAGGGTCGTCCGGGTAAGTCCGAGGCCGATCAGGAAGAGGGTGAGCGCCAGCGCCGAGCGGGCGCCCCGCGCGAGCGTGTCCAGGGCCGGGGCCGCGCTGGCGGGCAGCAGGGAACGGCTGAGCGCGGCCAGGACGAACGCGCCCACGAACCACGGAATCGCGGGCCGGCGGCGGGCCGGTCCATCTCCCTCGGGCGGACGCCGGACGAGCGCCGCCGCGCCGATGGTGAGCGGCACGATCCAGAGAGCGCGGGCGAGCTTGAGCACGGTGGCTTCACCGAGCGCCGCGGGTCCGAAGCTCGCAGCGGCGCCGACGACGGAGCTGGTGTCGTGGATCGCGAGCGCGGCCCAGACGGCGAACTGATGCTGCGTCAGGTCGAACAGTTGGCCCAGCGCCGGGAAGAGATAGAGCGCCACCGCGTTCAGCACGAAGATCGTGGCGAGGGACACGCTCATGGCCTCGCCGGTCGCGCCGATCGCCGGCCCGACCGCGGCGATGGCGCTGGCTCCGCAGATGCTGGTTCCCGCCGTGATGAGGAGCGACGTGCGCCGCTCGATCCGGAGCCAGCGCCCCAGCAGCAGTCCCAGGCTCACCGCGGCGGCGAGGCCGACCGCCGTGTACCCGAGGCCCGTTGCGCCCGCGGACAGCACCACCCGGACCGGCATGCCGAAGCCGAGGCCCACCACAGCCGTCTGCAGCAAGACCCGCGCGATCGTGCCGGTGCGTGCCGGGTCGGGATTGCCCACGAGCAGCGCCAGGATCACGCCGAGCGCGAGCGCGATGGCCGGCGACGCCCACGGCGTGAGCGTGAAAAGCCCGGCGAGGATGAGCGGTGCGAGGCGGAGCATGCGGGGCGTCGGCTGGGACGACGAGAGGATACTCGCGCGACTGCCGGAACGCGAACGCTGGGGACGACGTGCGCGCCGACCCGCCGGGCCGTGACGGAGCCCACCTCGGACGCCGGCGCCCCGGCGTAGCGTGGGCGGTTTCCCGACACGCGAGCGACGAGCCATGCGAACACCAGTCAAGCGCATCAGCGAGCAGGTCATCGTGATCACCGGCGCCTCGAGCGGCATCGGCCGCGCCACGGCGCGGCTGGCTGCGGAACGCGGCGCGAAGCTGGTGCTCAATTCCCGGGACGAGCACGACTTGCCGGAGCTCACCACGGCGTTGCGCACCCGGGGGGCCACGGTCGCCATGGTGGTGGGGGACGTCGCCGACCCGGACGCGATGGCGGCGCTGGCCGAGACGGCGGTGCGCGAACTGGGCGGGTTCGACACCTGGGTGAACAACGCCGGGGTGTCGATCTTCGGACGGATCGAGGACGTGCCGGTCGCCGACGCGCGCCGGCTGTTCGAGACCAACTACTGGGGCGTGGTGAACGGCAGCCTGGCGGCGGTGTCCCACCTCCGTGAGTCGGGCGGGACCCTGATCAACGTCGGCAGCATTCTGTCGGACACCGGCTATCCGCTCCAAGGGCACTACACCGCGAGCAAGCACGCGGTGAAGGGCTTCACGGACTCGTTGCGGCTCGAGCTGGAGCACGACCGGGCGCCGGTGTCGGTCACCCTGATTCAGCCCGCCGCGATCGACACCCCCTACCCCGAGCACGCGCGCTCATTCCTGGGCGTGCAGCCGAAGCATCTGCCACCGGTCTACGCGCCGCAGATCGTCGCGGAGGCGATCCTCGACTGCGCCGAGCATCCGAAGCGCAACGTGCTGGTCGGCGGAAGTGCGAAGCTGTTCCAGACGATGGAACGGCTTGCGCCACGGCTATGGGACCGGCTCAAGGAGGCGATGGCGTTCGACAGCCAATCGAGCGACGAACCGCCCGGTGCCGACACCCTGTACACGCCCCGCCCCAGCGACGCGCGGGAGCACGGGCGGTATCCCGGCTGGGTGCGGAAGTCGAGTCTGTATACCAAGGCCCAGCGGCACCGGGAGCGGCTGCTCGCGGGATTGGCGCTGGCGGGCGCGGGGGCGGGGGCTGGCTACGTACTCGCGAAACAGGCGGGGCGCGGCCGGCGCTGAGGCCGGCCGGGCGCTTCACTCGAGGTGCACGTCGAGCTGGGCGAGCTGCCGCTCGAGCTTCTCGTCCATGTCCCGCCGGGTGTGCGCGAGCTCGAGGGCATACGCCTCGAGCGCGCGGTCCACGTCGGTGACGGGGGTCCAGGTCGGCACCGGCTCCGGCCGGCCGTCCTCGCCGAGCGAGACGAACACGATCACGCAATGACCCGTGCGGCGTCCCTCGACCTCGCGCGGGCTCCGCGCGGAGACATTCACCGCGACGTGCAGGCTGGACCGGCCGGTACAGATGACCAGCGCGCGGACTTCGACCACGTCGCCGACGTGAACGGCCCGCACGAAGTGAATGCCTCCGACGTAGACCGTGACACAGTAGCGGCCGGTCCAACCCGCCGCGCAGGTGTAACCGGCCTGATCGATCCACGTCATCACGGCCCCGCCGTGCACCTTCCCGCCGAAATTCACGTCGGTGGGCGCGGCGAGAAAGCGCAGGGTGACTTCGCGCGGGCGTTGCATGCGAGGAAGATGCCCGGCGTCGTGTCCCGGCGCAAAGCGCCGCCGCCCCGGCTTATCTGCCCGCCGCGCCCACGATCGCGGCGGCAGCGGGCGCGGGGGTGGGGGTGGGCTGCAGGTCGAGCACGAGCTCACCCTGCCCCGATACGATCGCCCGGGCGAGCAGCGCGTACGGTGCGGCGCGCACGCCGTACACCCGGCCGGCCTGCACCGTGGCCTTGAGCGTCACGCCCTTCACCAGCTCGCGATTGAGCTCGCGCTCCAGCAGCTGGCGGCCCTCCTCGATCACCGGCCCCATCTTGATGCGCACGCGATTGCGGAGGAACTCCTCGATCGTTCCCGACGCGAGCCAGGCGAGGGTCCCCGCCAGCAGGTTGCGGGTTCCCACGTCGTAGGTGAGATCCGGCATGTAGAGCTCGGCGGTGGCGGTGTCGAGCATGGGATGTCCCACCGCGTACAGGGTGCCGTCCACTGCCCCCCGCACCGCCAGGCCCACCGCCACACGACCATCGCCCACGCCCAGCAGGTGCAGGCTGTCCACCGTGAGCCTGCGCCCGGCAACGCGGATCTTCGTGCCGCGGAGCTCCCGGCTCAGCACCGCGCTCGCGACGTCGTACGGCATCCGTCCCTCGGTCAGCAGGTGCAGCACCGGCGGCCGCGCGGTCGAGTCCTGGGGCGGCGGCATGGGCCGCTGCACGAGCTCCGGCTGCGTCCCGCCGATGACACGGGGGTTCGCCGAGAGCCCGACCGTCGTCACCAGCGTGTCGCCGTGGACCGCGAGCAGGCCGATGCGCACCGTCGCGGGGTTGATCGCGAGCCAGAGGCTGTCGGTCAGCTTGAGCGGGGTGCTCAGCACCTTCCAGACCCGGGCGGCCTCGCCGGGCAGGTCGAACGCCGCCAGGCGACGGTCGAACTTGCCCAGCTCCCTCTGGAGCGCGTCACGGGCGGCGCCGAGCACCTTGGCCGTCACGTCGATCTTGAATGCGGTCACCTCGCACTGGTCGCGCTCGGTGCGGGAGAGCGGCTGGGCGAGGGCCTTGGTCCGCGGCCGAAGGGTCCATCGGTCGGTCAGCTCGACGTTGGTCTCCACCACGAGCCGGGCCCGCGGCCGCGGCTTGTCCTCATTGGTGCCGCACGACGCCCCGATCTCCGGCAGCAGCGGCGGGTTGTACCAGGCGCGCGCCTGGTAGTCGAACTGCGCCGCCAGCGTGGCCGTCCGGCCTTCGATGTTCACCCGGAACGGGCTCCGCCGCACCGAGAACGCGTACTTGAGCCGGGAGTTGCCCGACGCGCGGCGCCGCCGGTCGATGTTGCCGATGACGGGCGGCACCGCGCTCTCGAGCCAGGCCAGCGCCCGCGTCAGATCGTAGCGGACCGGCACGTCGAGATACGACGTGGGCACCGGGGGAAGCGTGTCCACCCACGCGCCGGTCGCTCTGGGCACCGGCGGGGCGACCTTGTCGCCGCCGCACGCCGCGACGAGCGGCGGGAGCGCCGCAGCGAGCAGCCCGGCCGTCAGGACCCCTGGACGAAGAGAAGGCATGTGGACCGGAAAGATCCCGCTCCCAGTGCATCGGCCGCCGTGACGCGGGCTACGCCGGCGCGGCGGGCAGTCTCCCGCGTGATCATCGCCACGGCGGGCATCTCGAATGTACCGCAGCGTGCAACCGCTGCTCGATCGTGGTCGGGCGAACCCGGAGGCGGCCAATGACCGCGATGGCGGCAGCTCTCGCGTTCCGCGACGGCGATGACATCCGTCCAGTCGAAGGCAGGCAAGCCGCTCGGCCGCTACGTTCCTGATGTGATCGCCGAGCTCACGGCGACAAGGCGCCCAGGCAATGCACCATGGACCAGTGGCGATGACGACGCGCGAACGCATGCTCACCCGCGGCGAGGAGATCGCGAGCGCGCTTACCCACGGGTGTGGCCTGGTCGCGTGCGTCGCGGCGGTGCCTCCGCTCGTGCTCGCCGCCCAGCGCCGCGCCGACGGATGGCTCCTCACCGGGTGCATCATCTTCGGCGTCACGCTCATTCTGCTCTACGCGTCGTCCACGTGCTACCACGCGGTGTGCCGTCCGGCGGTGAAGCGGCGGCTTCGCATGCTGGACCACGCCGCCATCTACCTCCTGATCGCGGGCACCTACACGCCGTTCGTGCTCGGTCCGCTTCGGCACGACGCCGGCTGGGCGCTGTTCTGGGCGGTGTGGGGAATGGCGGGACTCGGCGTGCTCTATAAGCTCCTGCTCGGGTCGCGTTTTCCCGCCGTATCGACGCTCAGCTATCTGGCGATGGGCTGGCTCGCGGTGCTGGTGCTGCGGCCCTTGGCCGAGCGGCTGCCCGGCGCGGGCGTCGCGTGGCTGATCGCGGGCGGCCTGCTCTACACGGTGGGCGTGGGGATCTTTCTCTGGGAGCGGGCCCGCTACGGCCACGCGGTGTGGCATGGGTTCGTGATGGCGGGCAGCGCGTGCCACTACTGGGCCGTCTTCGCTTACGCGATCCCGCCGGGCTAGGCGGTTGCCGGCAGGCTAGAGGACCGCGCTCCCGGCGGGGTGCAAGCCTGTCAGCAGCCTAGCCCGCGGCGATCACGCGGTAGCGAGCCTTGACCAGTTGGTACGCGCCGTACGCCGCGAGACCCACCGCGACGGCACCGAGCAGCACCGGCGCGTAGGGCTGGCGCTCCAGCGTCTGCAGCGCCGCCCCGAGCCCGCCAGCCCCGCGCGGGTCGTGCGCGAGCGCCGCCCGCATCAGCAGCGCACCGATGATGCCGAACACCACCCCGCGCGCCACGTGCCCGATCCGGCCCACGCGAACCACCAGCCGCCGCTGCTCCGGCGGCAACTCGCCGAGCCGCAGCCGCTCCTCCACCTTCCGGCCGAGCCCGCGCGCGATCTGGGCGACGCCGTACCCCGCTACTCCGAGCGCGACGGCGCCGACCAGCCATGGGCCCCACGGCGCGTCCAACAGCCTCGCCGTCCAGCTCTCGGCGCGGTCGCCCGTGCCGCCCATACCCAGGGCGAGGCGGGCCGCTTCCAGCGCGAGCGCGGCGTGGGCGACCGCGCTGGCGGCATACCCGGCCCGCACGAACAGCCGCTTGGTCGCGTTCCCGTGCCGTTCCGGATCGAAAGTCGCGCAGAAGAGCCGCCAGACCGCGTAGCCCGAAAGCCCCACGGCCGTGAGACCGAGGAGTACCCGCCCGAGCGGCTGGCGGAGGATGGTGAGCAGCGCGCCCTCGGGGCCGGAGACCGACCCCCCGGCACCGGCCGCTGCCTGCAACGCAAGGATCCCGATCAGGAGATAGACGACGCCCTTCGCCAGGTAGCCGGCCCGTGCCAGATCCTCCATCGGGCTCTCCAGTCGCCGGAGACCGCCTCAACGTGGAGCGAGCCGCCGGGCTGCGCCGTGGTGCGGCGCACGGTCAGATCCGGGCCCGGGGCCGGACGAGCATCGCCTCCCAGACCAGGACCAGGAGCAGCACCGCCGGCGCGACCGCGTGGACCAGCCCCCGAGCGCAGAGCCGGCGTACGTCGGCAGTCGCGCGCCATTGCCGGCCCAGTCCATTCCGGACCGCGCTGGCGGCGCCGGCCACCGACCCGGCCCAGTCCACCGACCGGAGCGCCCGCACCGGAAGGATGGCAGGAGCGGCCGCCGGGACGAGCGCCGGCACGGGCCGCGCCTCAGCGAGGAGCCGCTGGAGCCGCTCCTCGGATAGGAACGGCGATCCCGCCGGGATCGGAGAGACGACGAGCGAGCCTGCAAGCGAGTCGAAGCGGAGCCGGCGACCAGGCAGGACGGCCGCATTCCGCCGAAGCGGCGTTTCCGCCGGCGCCGGCTCCACGTACGCGAGCCAGCAGGTGCCCCACGGGTCGGTCAGGCCGACCCAGTCCGTGAGCGGATTGCCGCGGGGATAGGCCGGCCGCGGCGGCAAGGCGGCCGTAACGACCGGTGTCGCGCGGGACGATGTCCGACCGCGCTGGCGAGACTTGCGAGTGCGCATGATCCGGCGTGCTCCGCGAAAGGAAAACGGTGCCTTGATGTACGGTCCGTTTTCGCCCTCCGCAAGAGCCGCCGAAGCTGGCCGCTTTCGGCCGTTCACTCTATCCTTGCACCGGACCTCCATCTTGGGGTGGCCGGGACACGTGAGCGAGAAACCTCCGACTCGAGCGACGCCGTGGTCCACGCACCGCCGGAGTGGGCGCCCGACGGGGCGCGGCTCGTGTACCGGCGGGTGGACACGCAGTCGGATATCGCGATCGTCGACGTCGGCTCGCAGGCGGCCATCCGCCTCACGGCCGACGCGGTGCTGGACACCGACCCCACCTGGGCACCGGACGGCCGGTCGGTCGACTTCACGTCGGCCCGCGGTGGCGGGATGAACCTCTGGCGGCTGCCGCTGGCGGCGTCGGGTATGCCCGCGGGGCCGCCGCAGCAGCTCACGACCGGGGCGGGGGATGACATCCAGCCGGCGGGTCGGACCGGGCGGCCGGGTGGCGTTCGCGGTCCGGGACATCAATTCAGACCTCTGGCGGCTGCCGGTATCGGCGACGACGGGCGCGCCCACCGGTGAGCCGGAGCCGGTCGCTGCCGGCACGCGCGTCGAGAGTCGGGGAGCCTGGTCGCCGGACGGCGCCCGGCGGGGACTACCAGCCGCAGTGGTCGCCCGACGCGTCGCGGGTCATCTTCTTCTCCGCGCGCGAAGGGAACAACGACGTCTGGACCGCGTAGCTTGCGGATGGCAAGCACCCGGCTCACCGACGATCCGGCGATGGACATCAATCCGTTCTACTCGCCGGACGGACGCCGCATCGCGTTCGTCTCGGACCGCAGCGGGCGCTTCGAGGTGTGGCTGATGAACGCCGACGGGTCGGACCAGCGGCAGCTCACGACGGTGGGCGCAGGGGGACACTTCCTGCGGTGGACCAGCGACGGCTCGGCGATCGTGTTCCGCGCGGACGACCGGTCGCAGGTGCGGATCGCCCGGGTGGGAGTCGCGGACACGGCGCTCACCGAGCTGCCGCTGGTGGAGAGCGGCGGCCACATGTCGCTCTCGCCCTCGGGATCCGTGGTCATGGACGTGCGCGGGCATCGGACCCTCCGGGCCCACCCGCTCGACGGCCGTCCCGCGTACCAGGTGTTCGAGTTCGCCAATCCCGACGTGCGGATCGACTACCCGGTCTGGTCGCCGGACGGCCGCTGGGTGCTGTTCGACCGCGCGGAGCCGCGCGGGGCGGACCTTTGGACACTCGAGTGAGTGTGAGTGCGAGTGCGAGTGCGAGTGCGAGTGCTGCACCCCAGTGCTCGTCGCACTCACACTCGCCTTCACATCACACTCACACTCACACTCACACTCACACTCACTCGGCCTCGTCTTCCTCCCGCACCGCCGCCACCGCGGCCTTGAGCTCGCAGGCCAGGGTGCGCTCCCGCTTGAGCGTCTCGACCAGCGCCTCCGCCTGCTTGACCTGGAACGACAGCGCGCCGGCCCGCTCGATCACGTGATCCACCAGGGTCCGCTGCGCCTGGAGTGACTCGACGGTGGAGCGGACGTCGATGGCGAGCGCCTCCGCCCGGGCGAGGCGTTGCTCCGCCCGCTCCAGTTGCCGCTGCCGCGCGTCGAACCCGCGCAGCGTGTCCTCGGTGGCCTTGAACTGCGCCTGCGTGGCGTCGAGGAGCTCGCGGGTCGCGTCGATGCCGTGGCGGGCGTCGGAGATCGCCTGCACGTCGGCGACCGACCGCTCGGCCAGGCCGAAGACGTGCTTCACCTGTGCCTCGAGCGCGTCCACCGCGCCCTGCCGGGCGAGCGTCTGCTCCAGCGCACGCGCTGCCTCGCTCTGGGCCGATTCCCACTTGGCCAGCAAGTTCTCGAACCGCGCGAGCTGCTTCTCCACCACCTTGAGCGCCGTCGAGCGACCCTCCAGGTCGCCGGCGACGTCCACCAGCATGCCCGAGCGCTCTTCCGCGTCGCCCAGCTGCGTCCCGATGCTGCGCGAGACCTGCTGGAGCCGCTCGGCGGCGTCGGCCGCCTCCTGCCGCAGCACCGATGCCCTCGCGAGGTGCTCGGTCGCCTTGTCGAGCGCGCCCTGCCGCTGCTCGATCTCCGCGCCGAGGATGCGGATCCGCTCCTCCAGCTCCTCGAGCTGCTGGCTCCGGGCCTCGAGCGTGCGGACGCCATCGTCCACCAGGCCGATCCGCTGCTCCGCGTGTCCGACCGCCGCGACCACGCTGCCGATCAGGTCGGAGACGCGCTGCGCCTCGTCGGCCTGCTTCGCGAGCTGCACGAACCGGCCCTCGGCGCCGTCCATCCGGTTCCGAAGCCCCTCGGTGCGCTCCTTGAGCTCGGCGCTCGAGCTGCCCAGCTCGGTGAGCCGGCGCTGCACCTCGTCCACCAGCGCGCTGCGCGACTCGATCTCCGCCATCGCTCCCTTCACCTGCTCCACCTCGCCGCGGATCCGCTCCACCGCGGGCTCCATCCCGCCGAGATCCTTGACCTGGGCCTGCACCTTTCGGGTCCACACGTCGGCGTTGGTGAGCCAGGCCTGCGTCTCCGCGTGCGTCTCGCGCAGCCGGCTCATCTCCTCATAGGCGAGCCGCATCTGCTCCAGCCCGTCGGCCATCATCTCGCCGGTGCCTTGGAGCCCGCCGAGCTGCTGCACGACCTCGTCCAGGCGGGGGGTGAGCTCGTCGATCCGCTGCATGCGGTGGGCGGTCTCCCCGGCGATGGCCTCGAGCCGCTCCGCCTCGTGCCGCATGGCCCCGACCCGCCGCACCTCCTCATGCAGTCGGACCAGCTCCTGCCCGAGTCCCGTGGTCTGCTCGCCCAGCGCCTGGGCCTGCGCCTGCACCGCGGCCGCGCCCTGGCTGGCCGCGTCGAGCACGGCGAACCGCGCCTCACACTCCTTCACCGCGCCGCGCAGGTCGGCCACGCGCTCGCTGACCGCATGCAGGCCGCGGTGCTCGAGCTCGAAGCCCTCGCTGCTCTTCCGCATCTGGTCGCGCAGGTCGGTGAGCGCCTGGCGCGCGGCGCGATGGCCCTCGTCGAGGTGCTGCTGCGCTCCCTGCAGCTCCTCATGCCGCGCGGTCACCTTCACGTGCGTCGCCTGCACCTCGGCAAGCTTGGCCTCGATCGCGCCGAAACGCCGGATCTGCTCCTCCTGCCGCCGGAGCCAGGCATCGAGCTCGCGGTCGAGCCGCGTGAGCTGCGAGATCTGCGTGGCCGCGCGGTCCACCGCCTCGCGCTGCTGCTCCAGCGTCGCGCTCTTCTGCGCGAGCTGGTCGGCGAGGGCCTTGAGCACGGCGAGCTGGTGCTGAACGTTCGGGATGGCATCGATGGCCTGGGTAAGCGGCTCGATCGAGCGCTCCACCGCCTCGGTCCGCCGCGCCACCTCATCGAGCCGGTTCGTCGCGGCGAGATGGTCCTCCGCGAAGCTCTCGAGCCGGCTGGTCGCGTGGCGGTGCGCGCTCAGCGCGTCGTCCGCCTGGCCTCGCATCCGTCCCACGTGCTCGGCTACCTCGCCGAGCTGCGTGCGGAGCGTTTCAGGGTCCACCCGGTCGAGCAGCTCGCGAAGCGCGAGCGCCGAGTCGAGCTTTCCGCCCAGCTCGCCGAGCCGCTGCTCCATGCGCGTGACGTCCTCGGCGGCTCGGGTGACCCGCTCGAGCTGCGCCTCGACGGAGCTGAACCGCTCGGCGAGGGCTTCGACGGCGGTCAGCTGCTGCTGCACCGCGGCGAACCGCTCGTGCATCTCGCCGATCGACTCGGCCTTCGCGGCCAGCGAGTCGAGCGAGCGGAGGTGCTCCGCCGCCTTGTCCGCCCGCGCGATCAGCGCTTCGAGCGCGGCGGCCTCTCGGGCCGTCTGCGTGGGTTTTCCGTTCGGAACGGCGACGGCGGTGACCGACTCGTCGCGGCGGAGACCTCTGAGGAACGCCATGGGCTTTTTTCTCGATGATGGTGGCACAGGATGGACCCGCGCCTTAGCTGCAACGCATGTGCCCGGCCCCCCGCGCTATAGAGATGAAGGAACGGCCGTGCCGCGGCGGCGTGCAAGGCGCTGCGGCAACGGAAGATGGCGAGGGATGACAGCGGTGGCTCTCGCGGCGCGGCGGGGTGCATCGGGCGCCTCGGGTGGCGACCTGCGCGGATCTTGGCAGGTCGCCTGATCCGCGCCAACTTGATCGCTCTTCCCCTTCGGGATCACCTATGTGCTTCCCAGTGGCATGGGCCGCCGCCGCGTTTCTCGCCAGTGTCGCGCCACGATCGCCTGCGCTCGCGCCCGACACCCTCCACTACACGGCCCTCAGCTTCGGCAATCCCAAGGGCGCGCAGACGGTGGTGATCGCGCCTGACGGCTCCCGTCAGGTCCGCTTCGTCTTCAACGACCGCGGTCGCGGCCCCGATCTGCTCGAGGAGCTTCGGCTGGCGCGGGATGGGCGGCCGGCGCACATCCGGATCACGGGGGTGGATTACTTCAAGAACCGGGTCGAGGAGCAGTTCGATCGTGCGGCCGGACGGAGTCGCTGGCGTAATGCCGCCGAGCAGGGCGAGTCCGCCGACGCGGGCGCGATCTACACCTCGTTCGACGGCACTCCCGAGGAGCTCGCCGTGCTGGCGCGGGCGCTGCGGGGCGCGCCGGGCGGGTCCCTCGCGCTCCTGCCCGCGGGGCGCGCGTCGATTCGGGCGATCACGGACCGACGGCTCGCGCGCGGCCGCCGCGCGCATCATGTCACCCTTTACGCCATCGACGGCCTCCAGCTGACCCCCACGTACGTCTGGCTCGACCGCGGCGGCGCGCTGTTCGCGGCGGGCCGCACCTGGTTGATGACCGTGCGGCAGGGGTGGGAGCAGACCGCCGCGGAGCTCGTGGCCACGCAGGATTCGGTCGATACGGGCCGCGGCATCGACCTCGCGCGCCGCCTCACCCGGAAACCGACGCGCCCCCTCGCATTCACCGGGGTAACCGTGTTCGATGCCGAGCGCGCCGTGGCCCGGCCCGGGATGACGGTGGTGGTGGATGGGAGCCGCATCGCTGCGGTCGGCCCCGCCGAGGAGGTGGTCGTACCGCCCGACGCCGAGCGCATCGATGCGACGGGACGCACCCTGCTCCCCGGCCTCTGGGACATGCACGTTCACGCGTCCGACGAAGACGGCCTCATGCACGTGGCCGCCGGGATCACGAGCGTCCGCGACATGGCGAACGACGTCGCCGAATCGCTCCAGCGCGTCCGGCGCTTCGATGACGGGACGCTGATCGGGCCTCGGTTGCTGCTGGTGGGCTTCATCGACGGCCCTGGCCCGTACGCCGCGCCAACCAGGATTCTGGCCGCGACCGAGGCGGAAGGCCGGGCCTTCGTGGCGATGTACGACTCGCTCGGGTACCGACAGATCAAGCTGTACAGCTCACTCGATACCGCCATCGTGCCGGGCATCATCGACGAAGCCCGCAAGAGGCGCATGCGCGTCAGCGGACATATCCCCGCGTTCATGTCCGCGGAGCAGGCGGTTCGGCTGGGCTACGTCGAGGTCCAGCACGTCAACTTCCTGCTGCTGAACTTCTGGGCGGACTCGATCCGGGACACCCGCACCCCGCTCCGCTTCACCGCCCCGGCGGCGCTCGCGGCCGAGCTCGACCTCGACTCACCCCGGGTCCGCCAGTTCATCGCGTTGCTGAAGGAGCGGGGAATCGTGGTGGATCCGACCGTGAACGTGTTCGAGACTATGTTCACCGCCCGGAAGGGCAACGTCGATCCCGCTCTCGCCGCCGTCGCCGACCGCCTGCCGGCGACGACTCGCCGGGGGCTGCTCAACGGAGGGTTGCCCGTCCCGGACGGCATGGACGCCCGCTACCGTGCCTCGTTCTCGACGATGCTGGGTCTCGTGCGGCGCCTGTACGAGGCGGGGGTGACCATCGTTCCCGGCACCGACGCCTTCGCCGGCTTCGCCTACCACCGGGAGCTCGAGCTCTACGTCGCGGCGGGGATCCCGAGTGCACAGGTGCTGCGAATGGCGACGCTGGGTGCCGCCCAAGTCGCCGGCAGGAGCGCGGAGCTCGGGTCGGTCGCTCCGGGAAAGCTTGCCGACCTCGTGCTGGTCGACGGCAATCCGGTCGAGCGGATCGCCGACGTGCGACGTGCGGTGCTGGTCGTGAAGAACGGCTTGGTCTACGAGTCCGCCAGTCTCTATGAGGCCGTCGGCGTGGCACGGTAACGGCATCACACCTGGGGCGGATCAGTCGGGCAGCACGGTCTGGTTCGCGATGTCCTCGCTGGGGGCGAACTCCGACGTGCCGGTGTAGCACGCCCGGATGACGTGGAAGCCGACCGCCAACTGGGTGGTCGTGAATGTGGCCTGCCCGTTTCCGTTCAGGTTCACCTGCCCCAGGAACTCGCCCGAGCCACAGCGAACGCTCTGGTCGTAGAGCACCACCGCGCCGCGCGGCCGCTCGTCGTCCGAGCCGCGCACCGTGATGAAGATCGTGACGGCCTGGCCCACCCGCGACGGATCGGGATCGGTGCCGATGGTGGTGCGGGTCGGATTGACGACCGGATTCACCGTGTGCGAGACCGGTGCCGACTCCGATGCCTCGAAGTCGTCGCTTCCGAGGAAGCGCGCGACGAGCGTCCGGCTGCCGGGCGAGTTGAAGATGAACTCGCAGGTCCCCGTCTCCGCCTGGCCGTTGCAGGTCTCGCCGGTGGAGGCGCTCACGCGGAACGCGCCGTCCGGGGCCGAACCGCCATTGGCCGCTTCCACCGCGACCCGGACGAACACTGACCGGCCCACGTCCGACGGGTCGGGAGTGTGCTCGAGGATGCGGATCGTGCTGGGCGACTTGCCCGCGGTGAGCTGGATCGGCGCCGACGCGGCGCCGTCTACGCCTACGGCCGTGAACAGCAGGGTGTACGAGCCCGGCGGACCGTCGATCCGGAGATCGGTGAACTCGGCGACGCCCGAGCCGTTCGTCTCACGCCGAGTGGTGCCGCGCAGCTCTCCGGTGCCGGTAGCCAACGCCGCCACGACCCCGATCCCGTCCCGATCCTCGTTATCAATGTCCTCCACGCGGACCCTGGGCTGCCGGGCGAACTCCACGCCCGTGCGGGCGGACGCCGAGGGTTGGGTGATCACGTCGAGCCGCGGGCGCTCGCCGGCCCCGGCGCTGGCGGTGAACGTCACGGCCAGGTCGGCCGGGGCGCCCTCACCCACCACCTGCGCGCTCGCACGCTGGGTGCCCGGGTCCGGATCGAGCGTCCAGCGCACCGTCACCCGGCCGTCCGGACCGGTGTCGGCGGTATCAGGAATGATCGCGCCGCCATCCGCGGCGGAAAACACGACCATCGCGCCGGCCACCGCGCGGTCGGCCGCGTCGGTGACCCGGACGACCAGCGGATCGGCGAGGAGCGCGCCCGCGGTGCCGGTCTGGAAGTCGCCGCTCTCGATGACCAGCTGAGCCGGCGCGCGGGTATTCGGCAGCACGAGATCGCCCCCGCCGCACCCGAAGCCGGCGAAAGCGGTGGTACAGGCGACCAGAGCTCGGCGAGGCATCTTCCGTTGACTGATAGTGATGGCTCACCCGGGCCGCGGTGCGGGGCGTCACCTCCAGCCCGGTGTAGCGCGCCCCTACCTAACCGCGCCGGGTGCACGTATGCTACGACGACTCCTCAACCTGGCATTCTTCGGATCACCATGGCAGACCTGCGCGCAGGCCTCGAAGGCGGGCTGGCCGGTCGTTACGCGCTCCAGCGCGAGATCGGGCGCGGGGGCATGGCCACCGTTTTCCTCGCCCATGACCTCAAGCACGACCGCTCGGTCGCGCTCAAGGTGCTCCATCCTGAGCTCGCGGTGGCCCTCGGCCCCGAGCGCTTCCAGCGAGAGATCCGCCTCGCCGCCCGGCTGCAGCACCCCCACATCCTGACCGTGCTCGATTCCGGCGACGCGGGCGGCCATCTCTGGTTCACGATGCCGTTCGTCGAAGGCGAATCGCTCCGCGGCCGGCTCAACCGCGAGCGGCAGCTGCCGCTCGACGACGCGCTGCGGATCGGCATCGAGGCGGCCCGCGCGCTGGACTACGCGCACACCCATGGCGTGGTGCACCGTGACGTGAAGCCGGAGAACATCTTGCTCACTGCCGACGGCACGACCCTCGTGGCCGACTTCGGCATCACCCGGGCGCTCGGCGGCGAGGACGCGCAGCTCACCGAGACCGGGATGAGCGTCGGCACGCCGACGTACATGAGCCCGGAACAGGCCGCGGGCGAGCGCAACGTGGACGGGCGCTCGGACGTGTACAGCCTCGGCTGCGTGCTCTACGAGACGATCGCGGGCGAGCCGCCGTTCACCGGGCCGACCGCGCAGGTGGTGCTGATGCGGCGGTTCACCGACACGCCGCGTCCGCTTCACGAGGTGCGCGACACGGTGCCGGCGGTGGTGGAACAGGCGGTGTTCAAGGCGCTCGCCCGCTCGCCGGCCGATCGGTTCGCCACGGCGGCCCAGCTGGCGCAGGCCCTGCACCCGATGGTGGCGACGCCCGCGGCGACGCCGACGATCACCGGGGCGTCGATCGGGACCAGGCCATCCGGCGCTGCGACGGCGGGTACGATGGCCGCCCCACTCCGCCGCCGGGTTCCGCTGGCCGCGGTGTCGCTCGCGCTGGGTTTTCTGATCGGGATCGGCGGGCTGTTCGCGTGGCGCCACTCGCACCAGAGCGAAGGGGCCGCCAGCCTGAAGCGCGTCGCGGTGCTTCCTTTCGAGAACGTGGGCGAAGCGGACGACGCGTACTTCGCCGAAGGGGTGAGCGACGCCGTGCGCGGCAAGCTCGCCGCGGTGCCCGGCCTGGAGGTGACGGCGCGGAGCAGCACTGTCCAGTACGCGAAGACCGACAAGCCGGCGCAGGTGATCGGCCGGGAGCTCGGCGTGGATTACCTGCTCACCGGCACCGTCCGGTGGGCCAAGGCCAAGGACGGCACCAGCCGGGTGGAGGTGAGCCCCGAGCTCGTTGAGGTCACGCCCGGCCGCACGCCGCGGTCACGTTGGCAGCAGCCGTTCGTCGCCTCCATCACCGACGTGTTCCAGGTACAGGCCGACGTCGCGGCCCGGGTGACCGCCGCGCTCGACGTGGCCATGGGCGACAGCACGCGGGCGCAGCTCGCGGCGCGCCCCACCGGGAGCGTGCAGGCCTACGACGCGTATCTCCGGGGTCGGAGCTACGAGCAGCGCGGGCGGCTCAACGTGGAGCCGCAGTCGATGACCATCGCGCGGCAGATGTACGAGCAGGCGATCCGGCACGACTCCGCGTTCGCGCTCGCCTGGGCGCGGCTCGCGCAGACCCATGTCTATCTGTACCAGCGCGATCGGACCGACACGACGCACCGTGCGCTCGCGCGGCGTGCGGCCGAGCGCGCCGTCGCGCTCGGACCCGCCGTCGCCGAGACGCATGTGGCCATGGGCGACTACTTCTGGGGGACCGAGAACGATCAGCACCGCGCCATGGTCGAATACTCCGTAGCCCTCCGGCACGACCCGAAGAACCCGGAGCTGCTCGAGTCGGTCGCGTGGAATCAGTGGTCTCGCGGGCGCCGCGACTCCGCGCTGGTCAACATCGAGCGCGCCGCCGCCCTCGACCCGCGCTCGGCGGAGCGGGCGCTCAACGCCGCGGAGATGTACACCGGCGTCGCGCGCTACCCCGCGGCGATCGCCGCGTACGACCGCGCTATCGAGCTCGCGCCCGACCAGTACTTCGCCTACTTCAACAAGGCGCAGACGCTGCTCACGTGGCGCGGCGATGTGGATGGGGCCCGGGCCACCATGCAGCAGGCCGAAGCACGGATCGGCAGGGTCGAGTTCGTCAAGAAGATGTGCGTGGCGTGCTTTGACTGGACCGGCCCGCTCGCCCCGGACTACGAGCGGGTGCTCGACCAGCTCGACCTCTCCGGCTTCTCATCGCGCGACTCGGCCAACTACTACGCCGCGCGCGCGTTGCGGGCCCACATGCGGCAGGACGCGGCGAAGCAGCGGGTCTACTGGGATTCGGCGCGCGTGGTCACGGAGCGGTTCGTGCGGGTCCGGCCGGACGACGCGTACTTCCACCGCCGGTTGTCGGGGATCTACGCCGGCCTCGGACGCCATGCCGACGCGGCCCAGGAGCTCCAGCGCTACCAGGAGCTCCGGCGGGCCCAGGGCGACAGCACCTGGCTCCGCACCGATGCGGCGTGGGACGCCGCCGTCAACCTCCTGCTCGCCAACCGGCCGGAGGCCGCGATCGATTCGCTCCAGGTCACGATGTCGGACACGAGCTACCACTTCCTCACGCCAGCGCTGCTCCGGGTGGATCCGTTCTGGACGCCGCTCCGCACGAATCCGCGGTTTCAGCAGCTCGCCGCCATCACCGAAACCACGGATCCAAGAGACTGAAGCCGCGACTCAACAAGAACAGCGGCCGTTTCTCGTGAAGTACAGCGCCCCGCCGCCTGCGTTGCCGACGATCAGCTCAGCCACGCCATCCCCGTCGAGGTCGCCCGCGGCGGGTGCACTGATCGGCGGCACGTCGAGCCGGAACGTGGAGTCGGGCACGAAGCGCGGCGCCGTCCGCGTCCCGTCGTTGCGGTAGAGCGCCACCCCCTTGTCGTCCGTGCCGACGAGCAGATCGAGGTCGCCGTCGCCGTCGATGTCATGGAGGTGCGGTGCGCTCCGCCGGCCGGGACGGATCCCCGCCCACTCGTCGGCGGTCAGCTCGAACTTCGGCGCCGTGCGGGTGCCGTCGTTCCGGAAGTGCGTGAGATAGCCCGACGCACGGCCCACCAGCAGATCGAGGTCGCCGTCGCCGTCGAGATCGCCGAGCGTCGGCGTGGTATGGCTGCCGCGGGTGATGATCGCCAGCGCAGAGTCGGCCAACTCGAAGGCGACGCTCCCGTCCGCTCCCGCCGTCTCCCGCCCGCTCCCGCCTTCGTTTCTCCACCAGGCCAGCCGCGATCCAAACGACCCGACCACCAGATCCACCCGCCCGTCGCCGTCCAGGTCCCCGGCGGCGGCGGCATAGTGGTATTGCCCCCGCATCGGGAGTCCGCCGCGGAGCCGGAACGACGGCGCGGTGCGGCTGCCGATGTTCTCGTACCAGTACACGCGGCCGGTGCCGCGCTCCGCGGGCTCGATCTTGTTACCGAGAAGTAGGTCCAGGTCGCCGTCGCCGTCGAGATCGGCGAGCGTGGGCACGGTCTCGCTCCCCACATCGATCTGCGGCAGGAGCTCGCCGGTGCGGCGGCGCCAGCCGCCCCCGGCCTCGCGAGTGTAGTACCAGAGGTTGAGGATGGTGCTCCGATTCGGGTCGTAGCTGCCGCCCAACACCCCCACGACGAGGTCCCGGCGGCCGTCCCCGGAGAGATCGCCGAACGCCGGTGCGTTGTAGCCGCTGGTGACGATCGGGTCACCGACGGGAAAGCGCACGGCATCGCGGCGGAGCCGCGGCTCCGCGCAGCTCCCCTCGTTCTGGAAGAGCAGCAGGCCCGCCTCGAAGAAGTCCCCCCACACGAGGTCCAGGTCGCCGTCGTCGTCTACGTCGCTGAAAGCCATCGTGTTCGCGCCGTGCATGCTTCCCTGCCCGGTGACGATCTCGAGGTCCTCGAACCGGTCGGTGACCAGCCGGAACACCGGGGGCTGGGTGCCGCCCGGGGCGACCGCGCTGTCCGCTTCATAGTGCAGGATGATGCCGGTGATGCGGCCGATGAAGAGATCGAGCCGCTGGTCGCAATCGATGTCCACGAACTGCGGGATGTTCTGCCGGTCGGAGAAGATCGCCACGCCACTGGCATCGCGAACGGAGTCCGGCCAGGCAATGAACGACACGGCTGCTCCCGCCCCCTCCCGCCCTCTCCCGCCCTGGTTTGCCCAATAGCGGAGATAGCTGAACGGGACCTCGCCGAAGACGTCCGCATGCCCATCGGCGTTCACGTCCACGAAACGCGACCACTCGCCGACCTCGAGCCCCGCCCAGGCCCGGCTCCGGAGCGAGAAGCGCGGCATGCCGTCGGGCCCCACACCATCGTTCCCCAGGAGGATCAGCCGGTTGGTCTGTTCCTGCACCACGAGATCGAGATCGCGGTCCCCATCCACGTCGACGAGCTGCGGCCGGGGGGTGTTGAAACCGCCGAGGAAGGCGAGCTCGAGCGCACGTCCAGCCGAGTCGGTGACCGCGAACGGACGAACATCCGAGCGGTACTCGGCTGGGCGGAAGAGGGCGGGAGGGGGCGGGAGGGGACGGGAGGCGGGACCGCACGCGGAGAGGCCCGCGAGCAACGCGGCGGCCGTCGCACGCACCTCCCGCCCTCTCCCGCCCTCGCCCGCCCTCTCCCGCCGGGCTACCGGCACTTCGAAGGGGACGCGGGCCGCTGCTCCGGAACCGCGATCCCGATCCCGGCCGAATAGTGCCCGGTGGGCATGACGGCGCTGACCTTTCGCGTGGGGATACAGATCGCCACGACGTTGCCGGCGCCGGTCGCTTTGTGGCCCTCGTGGTCGTGCGCGCCGCCGGACTGGAACCGGTTGCTCACGTAGACGTAGGCGCCGTCGGGACCGAGCCCCACGCCGTGCGGCTGCTGGAACGAGCTATCGCGCATCACGAATTCCGGCGTCCACGACGAGGTCGAGACGAAGCTCACCGCGTTGGCATCCAGACTGGTGACCACCACCCAGCGGCCGTCCCAGGTGAAGCCCGCCTCGAACGGTCCCTTCTCCATGGCGACGGTCCGCGCGAGCGCAGGTCTGGCCGGATCCTTCAGGCTGTACAGGAGGAGCTGGTTGCTCGTCGAGCCGGTGGCGGTGAGCCAGCGTCCATCCGGCGAAAGCGCGAACTGCGTCAGCGTGTGCTGCGGTCCCTCGACGTCCACCAGCGTGACGGTGCCCTCGTCGAGATGCACGCTCGCGAGCTGGTTCACGCCGAGGCTCGCGACGTAGGCGTAGTCGCCGGCGGTCACGATCGCGTGCGGGCGGGGGAAGAAGATGTCGATCTCGTCGAGCAGCTTCATGTCCGACCGGCGGATGAGTGCGATGCGGCGCGGCGGATTCACCGCGCTCATCGAGCGCGCCACGATCAGGAGGTCGCGGGTCGGATGCAGGGCGATGAGCCCGGGCACCTCGAGATCCACGCTGCCCACGATCTGGTTGCGCCGGTCGAACTTGAGCACCTTGCCCGCGCCGATGAGCGTCGCGTACCAGTGCTTGCCGTCGGGGTCGACCTGCGCGTGGTGGGGCTTGGCCGTCGGGCCGAAGCCGAGCTTCTGGAGATCGACGGTCTCGACGACGCGCTTCGTCGCCATGTCGATCACGGAGATGGTGGCGTCGTCCTGGTTGGTGACGTACAGGCGGGCCGGCGGCGCTGATGGTCGGATGGACTGATGGACCGATGGTCGGATGGACTGATGGTTCGACAGATCGTCTGACCATCTGACCATCTGACCATCCGACCACCCAAGCATCGGCGCCCAGCTGAGCAGCACCAAGCTGGCCCTCACGGCGTCATCTCCTGCGGCCGGTGTCGCACGACGAACAGCCCCTCCCGGCCGCTCGTCAGCACGATCGTCCCGCTCTTGAAGAACGGATAGTTGCTCCAGCTCCCCGCGTACCCCGGCTTGTTCTCGCCATAGGGAACGGTGTCGAGATAGCCGGTCTCCCGCGGATGGACCGGATCCGAGATATCGATGACCCGCAGCCCCGCGACGTAGTTCGACTGGAACATGTACCTGCCGCGGATATACAGGTTGTGGTCGGTGGCCTCGGTCGTGCCGAGGAACTCCTGCACCAGCACCGGCTCATCCAGCGTCGACACGTCCCACACCAGGGTGCGGGTGCGCGGCACCAGCCCGTTCACCTCGTCACCCTCGTCGTTGAGATAGAAATACCTCTGGTCTTCGGTCAGCCACCCCTGGTGCGCGTACGCGATGTTGGGGTATGCCGCCGTCGAGATCGGCGTGGGCCTGGCCTTATCGGTGACGTCCGCGATGCCGACCGCGGTCTCCGACGCGTTGAAGCAGATCTCCCGACCTGCGTAACGGGCATCCGGGCCCTGGTAGACGACGCACAGCGTTTCGTGGATGTACCCGGTGCGCTGCCGCCCGGTCGTCGGGTCGGCGAAGCAGCCCGCGAAGACCGGTTGCCCCGGAGTGCGGATGTCGATCATGTGCAGCCCGCCGCCGCAGGTCTCGCCGCCGTCGTTCGCGCCGACGGGATAGGCGTAGCCGGTCGCCTCGTTGATGGCGATCGTATGCGCGCTGGCGAGGGCGGCATAGTGGGCCGTCTCGGCCCACGTCACCGGTGCGCCCTTCGCCGCGAGAAGCTGCCGGAGGTCGAACACCTGCATGCCGTGCTGGCCGGCGCCGTCGGAGACAACGAAGGCGTGGTCCTTGTACACCTTGATGCCGCGCCAGCTGCTGGCGTTGGCGCCAGCGTGCATCGGCAGCTCGCCGACGTAGTGCGGCCGCGCGGGATCGGTCACCTCCACGAACGCCGTGCCGTCCATCCGCCCGATCAGCGCGAACTCCCGCCCACTGCTGCTGTCGGTCCAGCCCCAGATGTCGTTGAGCTCGATCCCGCGCCGTCCGCCGATCGCCTTCAACGGGAGGAACGACAGCAGGTCCACCTCTCGGCACTCGAACGCCTCGATGCGCCCGGTGGCGCAGTGGCGCTCACCCCCGGTGATCGGGGCGAACGAGGCCGCCACATCCGCCAGCGAGCCGCTTTCGGTCCAGCGGCGGTCGCTGCCGCGGGTCCAGGTGACCGCCGCGCCTTCGCCGAAGTCGATGGTGGGCGCCGCCGCGACGACCACCGTGCCCCCCACCCCCGCCGCGAGCCGCGAGCCCGCCCGCTGGTCGCTCCCGCCATACGCCGCGGGGGGCATCAGCGTTTGCGCTTCCGTCCAGGCCGTATCCGCCCGGTCGAAGAGATGGATGCGGCCCTGGCCCCGACCGGCGATCGGCGCGCCGACCACCAGCGTGCCGCCCGCACGCGCGAGCGC
>JBOHSN010000022.1:0-44529 GCA_050733215.1 Gemmatimonadales bacterium | reverse complement strand
GCCCGAGCCGTCGCGCGATCCGGCCCCGGCTCCGGCGCCCGCCCCGGCGCCCGTACAGCCGCCCCGGCCCAACATCGATCCAGCCCCGCGCGAACGGCCGGACGTGGTGATCCGCCCCGACACGACGCCCGCCCGCCCCCGGGTTGCGCCGCCGGAAGTCGCGCGCGAGCGGGACTGGCTCGGGCTGGGCGCAACCGGAGTCGCCGGCTTCCGTCAGGCGCATCCGACCTGGGACGGGCGCGGGGTGCTCGTCGGCATCCTCGATACCGGCATCGACCCGAGCGTTCCGGGGCTCGGCGCCACCGCCACGGGCGAGCGGAAGGTGCTCGACCTCCGCGATTTTTCCGGCGAGGGGCGCGTCGCGCTCGAGCCGGTCACCCCGCGCGCCGACGCGGTTGTCGTGGCGGGCCACACGCTCACCGGTTTCGGGCGGGTGGCCGCGCTCGACGCCGATGGGCCGTGGTGGGGCGGGGCGCTGCGGGAGATCGCGCTGGGCGAAGCTCCCGCCGCCGATCTCGACGGCAACGGCACCGTGGGCGACACGCTGGCCGTGGTGGTGACGCGGGCGAGCGACGGCTGGGTGCTCTTTGCCGATACCGACGGTGACGGCTCGCTGGCCAACGAGACCGCGGTGCGCGATTACCTCGTCGGCGGGCAGACCTTCGGCTGGGCGCCGCACGGCCGCACCGCGCCGCTCGCGGTCGCGGCCAATTTCGGCGAGCGGAGCGACCGGCCGGCGCTCGACCTTTTCTTCGACACCAGCGGCCACGGCACGTTCGTCGCCGGCATCGCTGCCGGAAACGATGTGTACGGGGCGCGCGACTTCGATGGCGTGGCCCCGGGCGCGCAGCTCCTCGGCCTCAAGATCGCGAACGACGCGCACGGCGGGATCTCGACCACCGGCAGCATCGCCCGTGGCATCGACTACGCCATCCGGTTCGCGGAGCGGCGCCGGCTGCCCCTGGTGCTGAACCTGAGCTTCGGCGTCGGCAACGAGCGGGAGGGCCGGGCCCGGATCGATGAACTGGTCGACTCCGTGCTGGCCGCTCACCCCGGGCTGGTGCTCGTGGTGAGTGCCGGCAACGACGGCCCCGGGCTGTCCACCGTGGGCTTTCCCGCCTCCGCGACGCGCGCGCTGGCGGTCGGCGCCACGGTCCCGGCGGCGTTCCTCGCGCCGTCAGCCGGGGCGGCCGACGACCAGATCGCGCCGTTCAGCGCGCGTGGCGGCGAGCTCGCCAAGCCCGACGTGATCGCCCCGGGCGTCGCCTACTCGACCACGCCGCGCTACGACACCGGTAACGAGGTCAAGGAGGGCACCAGTTTCTCGGCGCCACACGTGGCGGGCCTCGTGGCACTGCTTCGCTCGGCGGCAGCTCAGAACGCGCGGAGCGTCGATGCGCGGACGATCCGCCACGCGCTCATGGTGACCGCGCGCCCGGAGAACGAGGCGCCCTTCATCGAGGAAGGCACCGGACAGCCGGACGTCGAGGCGGCGTGGCGCTGGCTCGAGGGCGGCCGCTCCGCCCCGGACGTCGAGGTTCGCGTCTCCGGCCGTCGGGGGCAGACGGCCGCGTTCCGAGTCCGCGGCCTGGCGTCCGCGGCGGATACGGTGCAGCGGTTCGAGCTGGCCCGGCCGCGCGGCGCCGCGCCCGCGATGTTCGTGCTGCGGTCCACAGCGCCGTGGCTGCTGGCTCCCCGCACGGTTACCGCCGGGGCGGGCACGACGATCGTCACGCTCCGTTACCGCTCCGCGCTCCTTCGCGAGCCGGGCGTGTACACCGGGGCCGTGAGCGGCCGGACCGCCGATAGCACGGCCGGCCCGGCGTTCCGGCTCGTAAACACCGTCGTGGTGCCGCATCGCGCGGTGAGCGCCGAGCTCATCAAGTCCGCGCGTCTCGAGCCCGGCGGTGTCCGCCGCGCGTTTCTCGCCGCCGACAGCGCCCGGCCGTTCGCGGTCCGCATCGGCACCTGGAGCTCCCTCCAGGGCGCCATGGCAGCGCTCCACGAGCCGGGCGGGATGCCGTTCCGGGACGGTGGCCAGCTCCAGGCGGGTGCCGACAGCGGCGCCGCCTCGTTCCGGGTCGACGGACGTGACGTGGTCGAGGGCGTGTACGAGGCCGATGCCGTGGGTCTGCCGTTAGGCGGCGCGACGGTGTCGATGCGCGTCGACCACGCGCCGTTCCGCATCTTCGGCGAGGCGCAGGCTGGCGGCGCGGCGGCGCTGCTCCAGAGCGTCGCGAGCTCCCCGCTGGACGCCGAGGTCCGCATGCTGGTGGGTGGCGCCGAGCGGACGGACACAATCGCGGGCCGGGGCGGCGACGTAGTGCTGGTCCCCTTCACCGCTCCGGCGTGGGCGAGGATCGCGGTCGTGGACGTCTCGATGAACCCCGACCAGTGGGGCCGGTTCACCGACTTCGGCGTCAGCGTTATCGACGCCGCGGGCCGCATTGTCGCGAAGCGACCGCTCGTCTATGCCTTCGGCCGTCTGCAGGTGCCGTTGGCCCACGGTCACGCCGGGCTGCCGCTCCGCGTTCACCTGCTGCCGGGACTCGCCGAGGTTGCCAGCGCCGAGTCGTGGACGGTCGTGGCGAGCATCCGACTGTACGCCGATTCCGCCGTGCCCCTTACCGCGGGGGTGACGCCCGCGCACCGGCTGCGGCTTGCACCGGGTGAAACGCTGGCGGCGGCGTTCGGGCAAGCCCAGTCGCCGTGGCCGCTTCCCGACCGCTTCGATCCGCTCGCCATTATCATCGCCGTGGCGAACGGCGAGGCGTGGACCCGCGAAGTGAGCCTGGGCCCCGGCGCGGCCCGATGACCCGGCTGGTGCGCGTCGCCGCGGGGCAGGGCTTCTGGGGCGACTGGCTCGAGGCGCCGGTCCGCCAGGTCGAGGGCGGGCCGATCGATTACCTCATGATGGATTACCTCGCCGAGGTGACCATGTCCATCATGCAGAAGCAGCGGTCGCGCGATCCGTCCCTCGGCTACGCGCGCGACTTCCCGCCACTCATGGAGCGCATTCTCCCGGCGGTGGTGCAGCACGGAGTCCGGGTCACGTCCAATGCCGGCGGGGTCAACCCGCGCGGCTGCGCCGAGCGCGTGCTCGAGGCGGCACGCCGCCTCGGGCTCGGCGGCAAGGTGCGCGTCGGCCTGGTGAGCGGCGACGACATCCTCCCCCGCCTCGACGAGCTGATGGCGAGCGGACACGAGTTGCGCGACATGGACACCGGGCGGCCGCTTTCCGATGTCCGCGCCAAGGTCGTCTCGGCCAACGCGTACCTCGGCATGGCACCGGTGGTCGAGGCGCTCGACCGCGGCGCCAACGTGGTGGTCACCGGGCGCGTCACCGACACCGGCCTGACCCTCGGGCCCCTCGTTCACGAGTTCGGCTGGCCGCGCGAAAGCTGGGACCTGATCGCGGCCGGCACGGTGGCGGGACACATCATCGAGTGCGGGGCGCAGTGCTCCGGTGGCAATCTGCTCAAGGACTGGAAGCGGGTCCACGGACTCGAAAATCCGGGGTTTCCCATCGTCGAGGCCGCGCCGGATGGATCGTTCGTCGTGACCAAGCATCCGGGCACGGGTGGCGTGGTGTCGGTCGCCTCGGTCACGGAGCAGCTCGTGTACGAGATGGGCGACCCCCGGAACTACATCACGCCCGACGGCACCGCCGATTTCACCACCATCCGGCTGCAGCAGCGCGGCCGCGACCGGGTGCAGGTCTCCGGCATCGGCGGCGGGCCCCGCACGCAAATGCTGAAGGTGAGCATCGCCTACGCCTACGGCTGGAAGGCCGTTGGCACCCTGGTCTATGCCTGGCCGGAAGCGTGGGAGAAGGCAAAGCATGCCGATCGGATCCTCCGCGCGCGTCTCGCCGACCTCGGGCTCCAGTTCGAGCAGATTCTCACGGAATTCGTCGGCGTCGACGCGACTCACGGCCGCCTCGCCGGGCCGCCCGCCCCCGATATCCCGGAGGTCCAACTGAGGATCGGCGTGCGCGCGCGAGAGAGGGCGCCGGTCGAACGGTTCACCCGTGAGATCGCCCCGCTGGTGCTCACCGGTCCACCGAGCGTCACCGGCTTCGCGGGCGGGCGCCCCGCCGTCGAGGAGATCGTGGCCTACTGGCCCGCGCTGATCGACCGGCGGGAAATCGAGCCGCACGTCGAGGTCGAGATTCTGGAGGCGTGATGGCCGAGGTCGGATGGACCGATGGTCGGATGGTCCGATGGACTGATGGGCGGATGGACGGATGGTCTGATGAGGAGGTTTCGTGAAGGCACCGAGGAAGACCGCGGTCAAACGGAAGCCACGGCCCATCCGTCCATCGGCCCATCCGTCCATCCAGCTCCGCTGGCTCGCTCACGCCCGTTCGGGCGATAAGGGCAACACGGCCAACGTGGGCCTCATCGCGCTCGAGCCGGAGCTTTACCCGCTGCTCGCGCGGGAGGTGACCGTGCCCCGGGTCCGCCGCCATTTCCGCGGCATGGTGAGCCGCGTCGAACGGTTCGAGCTGCCGAATCTCGGCGCGCTCAATTTTCTGCTGCACGACGCGCTGGATGGCGGCGGCACCATCTCGCTCAAGACCGACGCTCAGGGCAAGGTGTACTCCACCGCGCTGCTCCGGATGGAGATCCCCGTGCCGGCGGACGTCGCCCACCGCTTCGCGGGCCCGCGGCGTGGCTGAGCCGCTCCTCGTCCGCCGCCAGGGGGCGGTGCTGACCCTCGCGCTCAACCGTCCCGACAAGCGCAACGCCCTGTCGCGCGAGCTCATCGCTCGGCTCGCGGACGCGCTCGATGCCGCCGATCTCGATGCCGAGGTCCGCGTCGTCGTGCTGCGGGGTGAGGGCCGGGACTTCTGCGCCGGTGCCGATCTGGCCGAGCTGCTCGCATCGGCGGCGCGAGAGGTGGGTGAGAACGAGGCGGACGCCCTCAGACTCGGGGAGCTGTTTCTCCGGATCCGGCAGCTTCCCAAGCCGGTGGTGGCGGCGGTCCATGGCAACGCGCTCGCCGGTGGTTGCGGTCTCGCCACCGCGTGCGATCTCGTGGTGGCGGCGGAGAGCGCGAAGTTCGGCTACCCGGAGATCCAGCGCGGATTCGTGCCCGCGATGGTCCTGGTCATTCTCCGCCGGCTCGTGGGCGAGCGGGTCGCGTTCGATCTGGTCGGGACCGGGCGTGTCTTGATGGCGGAAGAGGCGGCCGAACTGGGGCTGGTATCGCGGGTGGCCCCCGACGGCGAGCTGGAGCAGATGCTTGCCTCGGTGGTGGACCCCCTGTCGACGGGGAGCTCCACCGCGCTCGCGCTCACCAAGAAACTTCTCTACGAGCTGGATGGCCGCGAGTTCGCCGAAGGGATTCGACTCGGTGCGCGGGTCAACGCCATCGCTCGCACAACCCCCGACTTTCGCGAGCGGATCGAACGATTTCTGAGCCGTTGAGCAGAGCCCGACGTTACATCGCCCTGACCGGGTTCCTCATCGGAGGAGCCGGAGCCGTGCTCGAGCGACCCGGGATGGTCTGGGCGGCGATCCTCCTGTTGAGCCTGTCGCTCGTGCTCCGATTGCTTGCGGCATTTCGCCATCGGCGAGCGGCCTCCGCCTCGGACAGCGTGTCCGCACCGGAAGACGGGTGATCGGCGTTACAGACCTGAATTCGTTCCAACTTGAATATTTTTTGCCCTCTTCTCCGCGACACCGCCGGTGGCCGGGTGCTTGCTCGACCGGCGGCAATGTGCATTCGCCGGAGAAGTCCTGCGGGCAATCCAGTTCATGGCGACGAGGAGGCGGTATGAAGCGTCTAGTACAGAGTCTGGTGATGTGCGGCGTGGTCGGAGCTGTGGCCGCGGGCGAGGCTTCGGCCCAGATGCCGGTCTCCTTCGGCGTCGGCGGCGGGGCCACCATCCCGCTTGGTTCGACCAGTGACTTCCCCGGGGGTGAGGGTCTCAGCACCGGTTGGCACGGTATGGCGCTGGTGCGGTTCAAGCCTCCAGCCAGTCCAGTCGGCTTTCAGATAGATGGCATGTACCACCGTCTCGGTTTCTCGGACGAGCTCGCGTCGTCGATCGGTGACGGCAAGCGGCAGCTCATCAACGGAACGGCCAACCTCGTGTTCAGCTTCCCCGTTTCCGCAGAGACCCGGTTCCGGCCGTACCTCATCGGAGGGGTCGGTTTGTACAACTCCAAGAACAAGCTCGACTCGGGCGTAGACAGCGAGTCTGAAACCGACTTCGGCTTCAATGCCGGTGCCGGGTTCGATGTCGGCTTCGGCGGCGGCACCTTTTTCGTCGAGGGGCGGTTCCACAACGTCTTCGTATCCGACATCGACGATACCAAGTTCATCCCGATCACCGCGGGGATCCGCTTCGGCGGCAACTGAGCCCAGGCACCCGAAACGCGGCCGCCTCACCCGAAAGGTGAGGCGGTTTGCATTCCCCCGTGTGACCCCCCGGGCTTGACGGATGTGGCACCGCACCCGAAAGTAGATGCAGAAGGATGAGTCCCTTCGCGGAGGGCTTCTCTATGCGGCTTCGGACGTGTGTAGCGGTACTCGGATGTGCCCTGCTCGCCGTGAACAGCGCGGCGGCGCAGTCTCCCATCACATTTGGTCTTGGCGGCAGCCTGACGGTCCCGGTCGGGAGCACGCCGGGCTTTGGTCTCGACGGGGGCAGCGGCACCCTGGGCGCGGGTTGGCAGGGTATCGGACTGCTTCAGATACGCCCATTCGGCGGCAACTTCGGGTTCCAGCTCGACGGGACCTATCAGCGGGTCGGCCCCGGGGCTGTCAGCTACGCGGGCCGTCAGGTCTTCAGCGGCACGGCCAATCTGGTTTATGAGTTCGGCCGGTCCCGTACGTCCACGGTCGTCCCATACGTGATCGGTGGGGCAGGCGTGTACGGATTCCAGCGGGGGACCGACGCCAACAGCACCCGCTTCGGTCTCAGCGGCGGGGCCGGGGTGAACCTGAACCTCGGGCTCGGCTCCATCTTCGTGGAAAGCAGGCTTCACAACGTGTTCGGGGCGGGCCTCGGGGCTGACGGCACCAGCTCATCCACCCGGCTACTCCCGATCACCGCCGGCTTCAAGATCAGCGGTCCGTAGCGCCGGCGCCCGGGTGCGCCGAGCCGCGTGGCCCGGATGACGCCCAGGTAGTTGATCGAGGCCATGCTCCGGCATGGCCTCGCTCGCGTCCGCTCGGCGTGTTCTGCTCGATCGCTTCGGCCATCCCGACTTCCGCCCGGCCCAGACCGCCGTCGTAGCCTCGGTGCTGGCCGGGCGGGACGTTCTCGCGGTGTTGCCCACCGGAGGCGGCAAGTCGGTCTGCTTCCAGGTGCCGGCCATGGTGCTGGGCGGGCTCACGGTCGTGGTAACGCCCCTCGTCGCGCTCATGGACGATCAGGTGGCCACGGCAACCGCCCGCGGCATCGCGGCCGGGGCGCTCCACGCCGGCCTCACCGCCAACGCGCGTGCTGATGTGCTCCGCCGGGTGGCCGAGCGCACGCTGGTGCTCCTGTACGCCTCGCCCGAACGGCTGGGCTCGCTGGCGCGGCAGCTTCGTGGGCTTGCCGGAACACCGGTGCTCCTGGCGGTAGACGAAGCCCACTGCATCAGCGAGTGGGGGCACGATTTCCGGCCGAGCTTCCGGGCGCTCCGCCGGGTGCGGTGGCTGCTGGGCGAGCCGCAGACCATCGCGCTCACCGGCAGCGCCACCCCCCACGTGCGCGCCGACATCGCCCGGTGCCTGGGTCTCGGCGGCCGCCTGGGCGGCGCTCCGCGGGGCCTGGAAACCCACGTGAGCTCGTTCGACCGGCCGAACCTCTGGTTCGGGATCGTGCCGGTGAGGCACGACCGCGAACGGACCCCGAGACTTCTTGCGCTGCTCGCCGCCTCCGCCGGGCTCTCGATGGTGTATGTCCCGACACGGGGACTGGCCGAGCGGGTGGCGGCGAGACTCAGGCGCCAGGGCTGGCTGGCGGCGGCGTACCATGCCGGCCTTCCCTCCGAGCGCCGGGCCCAGCTCCTGCGCGAATTCCTCGCAGACCGCTACGAAGTCGTCGTCGCCACCTGCGCCTTCGGCATGGGCATCGACAAGCCGGACGTGCGGCTGGTGGTGCACTGGACGGTTCCGCCCACACCCGAGTCTTACTACCAGGAGGCCGGACGGGCCGGTCGCGACGGGCAGCCGAGCAGGTGTCTCGCGCTCTGGCATCCGAACGACCTGACGGTCCACCGCCGCCAGCTCGACGTGACGTTCCCGCCACCCGCCCTGTGCGAGCGGGTCTGGCAGGATCCCGCCGCCGGTCTTCGGCTGCCGCAGGCGGTGCGCGCGTCCATCGATCGCCTGAGGTTGGAGCTACGGCCGGAGCGGGGACCGGTGAGCTGGTCGGGCGTACGGGAGCGGCGCCGCCGCGCTGAGCGCCGGCTCCAGGCGGTGGTCGCTTACGTAACGGGGCGGGGATGTCGCCGGCGGCGGCTGCTCGAGTGGTTCGGCGAGCGGAGCGTGAGATGCGCGGGGTGCGACAACTGCGGATGAGCAGGTCATGCCGCGGTTATATTCGGTTACGCTTCGGGACCGTGTACCCCAGCCCGGCACATCATGGATCTCTCCCTGTATTTCAACGAGCAGCACTACCAGGTGCGCGACATGGTGCGTGAGTTTTCCCGCGCCGAGATCGCCCCCGTCGCCCGCGAATTGGACAGCACGTCAGCGTTTCCCTGGGACAACGTGAAGAAGATGGGCGAGCTCGGCCTGCTCGGCGTGCCGTGGGCCGAAGAGCTGGGCGGCGCCGGCATGGACCAGCTCTCGTACTACATCACGATCCACGAGATGGCGAAGGTGGACGCGAGCCACGCCCTCACGATCAGCGCCCACACGAATCTCGGCACCTCCCCGATCGTCGAATTCGGCACCGAGGAGCAGCGTCGGCGCTACGTCCCCCTGCTGGCATCCGGCCAGGTACTCGGCGGCTTCGGCCTGACCGAGCCCGGCGCCGGCAGCGACGCCGGTGGCACCTCCACGACGGCGCTGGACAAGGGTGACCATTACCTCCTCAACGGCTCCAAGATCTTCATTACTCACGCCGGCGTCGGGGAAATCTTCTCGGTCACGGCGCGGACCGAGCCCGGGCCGGGAAACCGGGGCATCACCAGCTTCATCGTCACCAAGGACACGGTGGATCGGGACACCGCTCGCCGGCTGGGGGTGGGGCATTGCGAGGACCTGCCGAAGACCCCGGGCGTTCGGGCGGGCAAGAAGGAGGACAAGATGGGCTGGCGCGCGAGCGACACCCGCGAGCTGGTCTTCGAGGACGCGGTAGTTCCCAAGGAGAACGTGCTCGGCCAGCCTGGCATGGGCTTCGTGAACTTCCTCAAGACGCTCGATGCCGGCCGGATCGGGATCGCCGCGCTGTCGCTCGGCATCGCGGAGGGGGCGTACGATGAAGCGCTGCGCTATGCCGGCGTGCGCAAGCAGTTCGGCAAGCCGATCGGCAGCTTCCAGGGGGTGAACTTCCAGCTGGCCGACATGGCCACGGAGCTGGAGGCCGGCACGCACCTGCTGTATCACGCGGCGTGGCTCAAGCAGAACGGCCGCCCGTTCAAGAAGGAAGCCGCGATGGCCAAGCTGTACTGTTCCGAGCTGGCCATGCGCGCCACCACCAAGGCGGTCCAGATCTTCGGCGGCTACGGCTACACCACCGAGTATCCGGTCGAGCGGATGATGCGGGACGCCAAGGTGTGTGAGATCGGCGAGGGCACCAGCGAGATCCAGCGGATAGTCATCGCCAGGCAGATCCTGGGAGAGGTCGCCGGGTGAAGCGCGAAATCCTGATCAACGGCAGCCAGCGCGAGACCAGAGTCGCCATCCTCGAAGACGACCGGTTGGTCGAGCTGCTGGTTGACCACCCGGACCGCCGGCGCACCGTGGGTGACATCTATCTCGGCCGGGTCGAAGCGGTCCTGCCCGGTATCCAGGCGGCGTTCGTGGACATCGGGCAGGAGAAGAGCGCGTTCCTGCACGCGTCGGATCTGCTGGAGCCGGACGAGGACGAGGAACCGGTTGACGACGAGGACCCACCCGAGGTCGAGGCCGTTGCGCCGGCAACTGGCGAGGGCGAGGCAGCGGACGAGCGGCGGGGAAAAGACCGGCGGCGGCGGAGCCGCACCAATGGCGGCGAGCGGCCGAACGCCGATACTCGCCAGCGCGAGGTCACTTCCCGGCGCGCGGTGCCTAACATCGCTGAGATCCTCAAGAAGGGGCAGGTGCTCCCGGTGCAGGTCACCAAGGAGCCGATCAGCACGAAAGGCTGCCGCGTCACCGCCCAGATTTCGCTGGCCGGCCGGTTCCTCGTGTACATGCCCTACGCCTCGAAGGTGGGGGTGAGCCGCAAGATCGAGAACAAGGAGCAGCGCCAGCGACTCCGCGAGATGGTGAGCAAGCTCCTGCCCAGGGACGAGGGCGGCGTGATCGTCCGCACGGTCGCGGAGGGCGTGACGGAAGACCATTTCCGCCGCGAGATCGAATCGCTCACCGCACGGTGGCGACGGATCAACCGGAAGAAGACGTTCATCAAGCGTGCGCCCGCGCTGCTGGAGCGCGAGACCAGCCTCACCCGCGGCATCATCCGCGACGTGTTCAGCTCCAAGGTGGACGCGCTCTGGGTGGACTCCCGCGAGCTGTACAACGAGATCGAGCAGTACCTCAGCCAGGTGGACCCCGAGCTGATGAGCCGGGTGCACCTCTACGGCGAGCCGACTCCCCTCTTCGACAAGTTCGACATCGAGTCCGAGATCCGCGACCTGTTCAAGGCCCGGGTCGAGCTTCCGACCGGCGGCTCCCTGGTCATCCAGCCGACCGAGGCGCTGGTCTCCATCGACGTGAACACGGGGCGCTACACCGGGAAGAAGGATCCCGAGAAGACGATCCTCCGCACCAACATCGAAGCGGCTCGCGAGATCGCGCGACAGATCCGGCTGCGCGACATCGGGGGGATCATCGTGTGCGACTTCATCGATATGGAGTCACGGGGCAACCGGGACAAGGTGTTGCAGGAATTGCGCATGCATCTCGGTCGCGATCGTGCTCGCACCAGGGCGTTCGCGGTGTCCGAACTGGGCCTGGTCGAGATGACGCGCCAGCGCGTCCGCCCGTCGCTCTGGCATTCGATGACGACCGAGTGCCCCACGTGCGCCGGCACCGGCCGTGTGTTTACGCCCGAGGTCGTCGCCCGGCGGCTGGAACGCGCGCTGAGGCGCGCGGGTCACGAGCAACGGGAGCGGCAGATCTCCGTGCGGCTGCACCCCGAGGTGGCGCTGTACCTGCTGGAGGAGGAGCCGAAGCTGCTTCAGGCGCTCGGGAAACTGACCGGCGTCGACATCGATCTCCGGGACGATCCGATGATGCGGCTCGACGAGTTCCGGCTCATGAGCCGGCCGGCGGGGCGGGACGTGACGGAGCTCTACGCTGTCGCGTAGGGCGGTAGCGGAGGCGGTACGGGCGGTACAGGCGGCCAAGGGGTTTACGGGTCGGGAGGGCAGCAGAGTGACTCACCTGCTGCCTTCCCCGCCGTTCAACCCCTTGGCCGCCTGTACCGCCCGTACCGCCTCTACCGCCTTCTCGCCACCCTTGTTTGGCCGAACCGTGGCCGTTAGGTTTGGCGCTCGACTTAAAGACTTTGGGTACCTAGAGATGTATGCCATCTTCCGAGCCCTGGGCAAGCAGTACCGCGCCGAAAAGGGCAAGACGCTCCGGCTCCCGCTCATGGCGGCCAACCCGGGCGACAAGCTCACGTTCGACGAGGTGCTCCTTTCCTCGGATGGGTCCACCATCCGGGCGGGCACGCCGCTCGTGAAAGGGGCGAAGGTCCAGGCAGAGGTAGTCGGGGACGGCAAGGAGCCCAAGATCTACGTATTCAAGTTCAAGCGCCGGAAAAACTACCGGCGGAAGACCGGCCATCGGCAGAAGTTTACCGAGGTCCGGGTGACCGGTCTGACGCTCGGATGAGATAGCTATGGCACACAAGAAGGGCGTCGGTTCCAGCCGGAACGGCCGCAACAGCAACCCGAAGTACCTCGGCGTGAAGCGCTATGGCGGGGAGTCGGTGACCGCCGGCAGCATCCTCGTGACGCAGCGCGGTACCCGATTTCATCCGGGGAAGAACGTGCGCCGGGCCAGCAACGACACCCTGTTCGCGCTGGTGGCCGGGGTCGTGCGGTTCGAGTTCAAGGACAAGAACCGCCAGAAGGTCTCGGTCTATCCGGTCGAAGCCGCGGCCTCCTGATCCGGCAGGCCCGGCAACTGTGACGTGGGATGCGGACCTGCCTCCGCATCCCACGTTTGCTTTATTTCCGAAGGGAGGGATTCACATGGCCCAGATCATGGATCGCCTGAATCGCGAGCTGGAGTCGTTTGGCCGCCGCGCTCAGGCCGCGCTCGATGAAGGCAAGCTTCAGATCGAGCTGCTCCGCCTCCGCCGCCAGCAGGACACCGCGGCGCGCGATGTCGGACTGCTGGTGCACCGGCGGGAGCGGGGCGCGGAAGTGGAGCAGCGCCGGCTCGACGCCCTCCTGCTGCGGCTCGACGATCTCGAAGCGGATATCGCGCGGCTCGATACGGAGATTGCGGCCCGCCGGCGGGCCCGCACAGAACGGGACGCAGCGCCGGAACCGCCGGTCGCGGCGCACAGCTAGCGGCGTACGGCGTCTCGGATCCGCTCCGGGTAGTTGCCGCACAGGCCGTCCACGCCGAGGCGCACCAGCCGGGCGATGTCGTCGGGCGTATTCACCGTCCACGCGACGATGGCCGACCCTGCCGCATGCACCCGATCCACGAGCGCGGCGTCGACCAGCTGCTGCTCCTGCCACAGCGTGGAGGCGCCCGTGGCCGCGAGGGGCGCCAGGGGATCCAGCAGGTAGGATGACAGCAGCACGCCGCGGCGGAGGGCCGGCCGGGCGCGGCCCAGCCGCGCGACGATGCGATGGTCGAACGCGTGCACCGCATAGCGCCCCGGGGCCGGCCCCCGGTCCAGCGCGTGAAAGAGCGCGTCATCGAAGCGCGCATCCAGCGCCTTGAGCTCCACCCACACGTCGTGGTCGCCGATGGTCGCGAGGGCCTCCGCCAGGCAGGGCACCGGTTCTCCGTTGGGCAGCCGCCGACCACGCACCGCCTCGGCGTCGAGCTCCGCAATCGCGCCGAGACCCGGTAGCCCGGCGTCGTGGTGCACGATCAGGACGCCGTCCCGCGTAGCGCGCACGTCGAGTTCGATCCCGTTCGCGCCGAGCTCCACCGCCCGGCGAAAGGCAGCAAGGCTGTTCTCGGGTTCGTGGCCGGACGCGCCCCGGTGGGCGATCACTGACGGGCGGGTCGGGAGCATGGCTCCAGTATACGTGGCCGGAGACCCGGGGGAAGCTCTCTGCCGGCAGGAACCAGTAAACGCTTATTCAGGCACAGCTTGCGACCAGCGATCTCATCTTTGTTATGAAGGCGCGATCGTGCGGTCGCGAGTCGAACGCGGCCGAGACCGCCCTTAACGCGCCGCGTCCACGCGCGTCTGTGCCCCTCGGATGAGCGCGCTCGCGAGCTCCGGGTCCGACGCGCGTCCGGATGCCGACCTGGTCGCGGCATATCGGAGCGGCGACGAGCGGGCGGCGGCCGAGCTGGTCAGGCGGCATCTCGCGGCCGTCGGGCGTTTTCTCTACAGCGCGGGTGCGGGGCGCAGCGACGTCGAAGATCTGGTCCAGGAGACGTTCTTTCGCGCCTTTCGGCGGATTGATGGATGGCGAGGCCAGGCTTCGTTCCGGAGCTGGCTGTTCACCATTGCCGGCAACCTGCACAAGGACGAATACCGGCGCCGACGCGGCCGCCAGGTGGTCTCGATCGACGATCGCGACCTGCCCGACCGCGCGGACCCCCACGCCGACTTTGCCGCCGGAGAAGCTGAGGAGCGATTGCGGGCAGGATTGGCCGGGTTGCCCCGCCTTCAACGTGAAGTGTTCCTCCTCCGGGCTCAGGAGGGCCGCGGCTACGACGACATCGCGGCCGCGCTCGGCACCACGCCCGGGGCCGCGCGCGTGCATTATCATCACGCGGTGAAGAAATTGAAGGAGCTGGTGCGATGAACCCCTGCGAACGACTCTCGGATCGGATGCCGGCAGTGGCGGGCGGCGAGTCCTGGACCGCCGACGAGCGCGCGCACCTGGATGGCTGCGCCGACTGCTCCGCCGAATGGGCGCTGGTCCAATCTGCGCGAGCGCTTGGGGCGGAGGTCGCCGACAGCCTCAGCGAGCACCACGTCACCGAGCGGGTGCTCGGACGGCTCCGCGCCGAGCAGGTGGCCACCCGGCATCGTCGGGGGGGACTGGCGCTCGCCGCGCTCGCCGCGGCGGCGGCCCTTGCGCTGACCGTCTGGACCTGGAACCCCGGCAATACGGGTCGCGGTACGCTCGACGTGGCCGCCGCGAACCTCGCGTTGCCCGAGCTCGACAGTCTGCAGGCGCCGGAGCTCGAGGTGTTGCTCCGTACCATGGACCGCTCCTCCGACGACTCGACCATCGATCTGGTACCGGTCCTGCCAGGCGATCTCGAGGGCGGAGAGCTCGACGGCGTGCTGGAGGCCCTGGAGGGCTGATGCGACCCAATAGGTGGTGGCTCGCGCTCGCTGCGCTCTTCCTTGCGCCTCCGCTCAGCGCGCAGAATCAGGATCCCGACGAGCCCCAACGGGCCGAGCAGCTCCGCCAGCAGGTGGAGGGGCGCTTCGCCGAGCGGGTGAGGGAACGGCTCCAGCTCTCCGACGATCAGATGACGCGGCTTCGCGGCACCGCGCGCACCTACGGCGCGCGGCGCCGCGAGCTGGCCGACCGGGAGCGCGGCATCCGAAGCGCGCTGGCCGAGCAGCTCAGGCCGGGGGTCGCGGCGAATCAGGACAGCGTCTCGCGGCTCACCGATGCCCTCGTCGGGCTCCGCAGCGCGCACGCGCAAACCCTGCGCGACGAGAACCACGAAATGTCAGCGTATCTCACCCCCGTCCAGCGCTCGCAGCTTTTCGTGATGCGGGAGCGACTGATGCGCCGCGCCCGCGAGATCCGCGAGGAGCGCCGGGACGAGCGCCGCGACGAGCGGCTTCGCCCCGGCCGTCCCGACCGCGGCCGCCCGGACGCTTCCGATGACCGGCCGCGCGCGCGCCGGGCCCGGCCCGATCGCGATCGTCCCTAGTTAGATTCCGGTCGTCTCTCGACCGGATCCAGCGATGCGGAGCGTCCGTCTGGCCCTCCTGCTCGCCGTCGGCCTCACCTCCGCGGCCGCCGCGCAGGATCACACCGTCTACCGAATTCCGATCACCGGAATTATCGAGAACGGTCTCGCCCCGTATGTGGCGCGGGCGCTCCGCGAAGCGCGCCAGGCCGGCGCTGCGGCGGCGATCCTCGACATCGACACCCCGGGCGGCCGGGTGGATGCAGCCCAGCGCATCGTGGACGCGGTCCGAAGTGCCGAGCTGCCGGTCTATGCCTACGTCAACCCACGCGCCCTGAGCGCGGGAGCGCTGGTGGCACTGGCTGCCGACTCCATCTTCATGCGGCCGGGCGCCATTCTCGGCGCCGCCACGCCGGTGGACGGGCAGGGCACCAAGGCGCCGGAGAAGTACGTATCGGCGATGCGGGCGGAGTTCCGCGCGCTCGCCGAGGAGCGCGGGCTGGATCCGCGCGTGGCCGAAGCGATGGTGGACGAGAGCGTGGGGGTTCCCGGACTCATCCAGCCCGGGCGGCTGGCCACCCTGAGCACCGCCGAAGCGCTCAAGCTTCGCTACGCGGCGGGACAGGTGGCGAGCCAGGACGCGCTGCTCGACACGATCGGGCTCGCAGGCGCCACGGTCGTGACCCCGGAGATCAACTGGGCCGAGAAGCTCGTGCGGTTCGTGACCAACCCGCTCGTCGCTCCGCTGCTGCTCTCGCTCGGCATGCTCGGGCTGGTGGTGGAGCTCAAGACCGGCGGGTTCGGCGTCGCCGGCCTGGTGGGGATCACGTCGCTCGCGCTGTTCTTCGGCTCCAGCTACATCGTCGGACTGGCCGGCTGGGAAGAGGTGCTGTTGCTCGGCGCCGGACTGATCGCCCTGGCTGTCGAGGTATTCCTGCTGCCGGGCTTCGGGCTGGCGGGCGTGCTTGGCATCGGCCTCTTCGGCGCGGCGATCGTGCTCGCCATGACCGGCACCGCGGCCACGCTGTCCGACTTCAGCCAGGCGGTCGCGGTGCTCGCCGCGAGCCTCGTCATCACCGTGGCGGTCATCTACGCCTGGGTCCGGCACCTTCCGAACAGCGGTCGCCTGAGCGGGCTCCTGCTCCACGGCGGGCTGGCGGCGGAGGGCGGCTACATCAGCGCCCCGATGCGGGATGATCTGGTCGGGCGCGACGCCGTCGCCGTGACCGACCTCCGCCCCTCCGGCACGGCGCTCGTGGGCGAGGAACGGGTGGACGTGGTCACGGAGGGCGAGTTCATCACGCAGGGGAGCCCGCTCCGCGTGCTCCGGTCCGAGGGGTACCGCCTGGTCGTCCGGGCGGCGGTCTAACTCATTCGCAGGCAGAGGAGCGCTCCGGTGGCCGACGATTCCGCGGTGGGCATCGCGCTGATCCTGGCTCTGATCTTCTTCGCGGTCCTGGTGATCGCGGTGTTTCTGCACTTCGTCCCGATCGGTCTCTGGATCAGGGCCCTCGCATCCGGGGTGCGCGTCTCGTTCCTGACGCTGTTCGGGATGCGGCTCCGGAAAGTGAACCCGGCCGCGATCGTGGACCCGCTGATCACCGCGCACAAGGCGGGCATCGGGCTCAACATCAACGAGCTCGAGGCGCATTTCCTCTCGGGCGGCAACGTCCAGCGGGTGGTGAACGCGCTCATCTCGGCCGAGAAGGCCGGCATTCCGCTCGCGTTCAAGCAGGCCACGGCCATCGACCTCGCCGGTCGCGACGTGTTCGAGGCGGTGCAGGTGAGCGTGAACCCGAAGGTGATCACGACGCCGAAGGTTGCGGCGATGGCCAAGGACGGCATCCAGCTCCTCGCCATCGCGCGCGTCACCGTGCGGGCCAACGTGAACCGTCTGGTCGGCGGCGCGGGGGAGGAGACGATCCTCGCGCGGGTGGGCGAAGGCATCGTGAGTACGATCGGCTCGGCGGCGAGCCACAAGGCGGTGCTGGAGAACCCCGATCTGATCTCGAAAACGGTGCTCCAGAAGGGGCTCGACGCGGGGACGGCCTTCGAGATCCTGTCGATCGATATCGCCGACGTGGACGTCGGCAAGAACATCGGCGCGGAGCTGCAGACCGATCAGGCCGAAGCCGACAAGCGGATCGCGCAGGCCAAGGCGGAGGAGCGGCGCGCGCTCGCGGTCGCCATGGAGCAGGAGTTCAAGGCGGAGACTCAGAAGCAGCGCGCCGCCGTCATCGCTGCTGAAGCCCAGATCCCGCTGGCCATCTCCGAGGCGTTCCGCAAGGGCAACCTCGGCGTGCTCGACTACCAGCGCTATCTGAACGTCCAGGCCGATACCGCGATGCGGCAGTCGATCGCGGGCTCGGAGGATCGTCCGACACCACCGGTGGCGGGCTGAGCGTGGACGGCGACTTCCCCTGGATACTCGGCGCCGCGCTGCTGTTGTGGCTGTTCAATCTCATCGGCGGGCGCAAGGGCACGAAGGTCGAGCGGCCGCAGCAGCCTGGCGTGCCGCGCACGCCCCGACCGGCGCCGCCCCGTGCGGAGGCGGGCTCCCGGCGGCCGGATGCGACGCAGACCGAGGGCGGGCAGCTCGACGAGCTTCTCCGCGCGCTGGAGCGGCGGCTCGACCCCACCACGCAGCCCGCACCGTCAAAGCCTGCGCGCAGCCAGACGCGCCGTGGGCCACTCGGCCGGCCCGCGTCCGTGCCGCTGCCCACGGCGGAGGAGGTGGAGGAGCGCGAGTCGCTCGAGTCCGAACCGGTGGTGGTGGAGAGCCTCGAAGGCGAAGTGCGCCGGCCGGTGCGCGTCACCAGGGATTGGCTGGCGCAGGCGGAAGCGAGGGAGCAGGCCCGTCAGGCGCAGGTGCAAGCGCGCGACGACGAGCGGCACAAGTCGCGTCACGCCAGCTTCGACAAGCGGATCCGCGCGCAGCCGGTCACAGCGGCTCCCGCACGCCGGCTCACGACGGCGCAGATGCGTCAGGCGTTCATTTGGGGAGAGATTCTGGGCCGACCAAAGGGGGACTGGTAGGCAGCCGGCCTACGACCCGCCGCCGAACTTCCGTCCGTACGCTTCCATCGCCCGCACGATCGCTGCCCGCGCCGCGGCAGCGCCCTCGAACCCGCGCGACTCGGTGCGGGTACCCTCGAGATCCTTGTACACCTTGAAGAAATGCTCCACCTCGCGCAGATAGTGCGGCGGAACGTCCTTCAGGTCGTGCACCCCGTCGGAATACGGGTCACCCATCGGAACCGCCAGCACTTTTTCGTCCGCCACTCCGCGATCCACCAGATGGAAGAGCCCGACGGGGCGGGCCTCCACCAGGCATCCGGTGAACACCGGAATGGTCATCAACACCAGGACATCGAGCGGATCGTCGTCCTCGCCGAGCGTGCGGGGCAGAAAACCGTAATCGCCGGGATACTGGACCGCGCTGAACAGCACGCGGTCGAGGCGGAACACGCCGAGCTCCTTGTCGAGCTCGTACTTGTTGCGCTCGTTGGTTGGGATCTCGATGACGGCGGTGACCGTATCGGGCGGAGACTTGCCGGTGGGGATGTCGTGCCAAGGATGGAAGTGCGGGATTCGCTGCATGGAGCGGAATCGTAGCGAGGCCTGGCCGCCGCACCAACTCTGGGGCGGCGGCCGGGATTCCGATCAGCCCAAGGCCTCGTAGCTGGGACGGAGGGCCCGGGCTGGTCGCACCGGGGTCGGGGCACGCGGCGCCATCGCCGCCGCGGCCACCGCCATGCCCGAGCCGACGAGCATCGCGCCCAATCCTGCGACGGCCGCGACGCGCCGCGAGACATCGAGCGGGTCGGCAAAGGGCTCGTAGCGGACCGCCCAGGTCCACGCGCCGATACCCGCGGCGACCGATGCGAGGCTCCAGGCGGCGTCGGTCCACGCGCGGCAGGAACCGTCCTCGGCCTGCCGGATCAGCCTCGCGTGCACCAGCACGACCAGAACCGCGACGGCGATGGGGAGAATGTCCGCGCTTGCGTCGGTACTGGCCAGCCAACCCAGCAGCTCAGAGCCCCAGGGCGCCGAGGGCGCGCGCCCGTTGATGGCGAGTGTCGCCGCGGCCCAGCACCAGCCTCCCGCAACAAAGCCGGCCGCCCGTGGTGTCCCCATCCAGTGAGTCGCTCCGTCCATGGTCCGTCTCCGGGTGTGCCTGTCGACAAGAAGCGCTGGAGGGCGGTACCAGGCGGTGAGCGGGCGCACCGGTGCGGCGGCCACGATGCGGCGGGTGACGGCGGTCACAGGCTGTGGCTTGCCGAGGCGTGAGGGGCGGGGAGATTATTGCGGAGGGCCCGAGTGGCGGAATGGCAGACGCAGCGGACTCAAAATCCGCCGGGGGCAACCCCGTGCGAGTTCGACTCTCGCCTCGGGCACTTCAAGTCTGACAATCACTTCGGGGCTCGGATTTAACCAACTGCATCCCAACGGAGCCGCCTAACAGCCTGCGCATCAGCGCGCACCAAACTGCGTTCCGCAGCGTCCCCAAGGGACGCTGCGCCCGAGAGGAGCCCGGGACACCCCTGGCCCGTCGGCTGCATGCGCGCCTCTGAAAGACAACGCGCAAGGGGGCACACACTGCCCTCGGGTCAGGGGACTGACCGGGTCAGGGGACTGACCGGGTCAGGGGACTGACCGCACCGACTCGGTTACGGGCCCAGGACACACCGCACTTCACCAGCACCGATCTCGCGAAGACAGTCTTCAGTCGCCTCTGCGTGCACTGACGGCACACGATCATGCATTCGAAGGCGGGGGCCCCCTCGGGTTATCGGCGAGCCGCGGTGACTACCTCGCAGCGGACGCCAGCGCTTGCACCGGGCACCCCGCCCGCACCGTCTCGTGCTGGAGCCACTCGCCGTAGCTCCAGCCGTTCCGCAACATCCAGTACAGATAGCAACAGAGCTTCCGCGCCGCGGCCACGGTCGCCTTTGGCTTCCCCTTCGCTTGGAGCAGCCGTTCGTAGTGGGCCTGCACCGGTCCGGGTCGCTGCTTCAACGTCTGCACGGCTTCGATGAGGATCCACTTGAGCCACCCACTGCCCGCGGGGCCCACGCTGCCATGGGCGGTCTTCCCGCCGGAGCTGCGTGTGCTGGGGACCAACCCCGCGTAGGCGGTGAGCTCGTGGCTCGAGCGAAACCGGGTGATCGTCCCGAGCTCCGCCAGCAGCAGCAGGGCTCCGAAGGGTCCGATCCCTGGGACGCTCTGGAGGAGCTGCGCCGCGGGCAGGGCGCGGGCCCAGCGCCGAATCAGCTGGTCGTACACCGCGACCTGGGTATCCAGCGCGGCGATCAGCTCTAACGTCACCTCGATCTCTGCGCGGACGGCGGCTGGCACCGGGACCGCGGCGAGCCAGGCCCGGCCGCCGCCACTGAAGAGATCGGTGCCCGGTGCCCGGAAGTTCTCCCCCGCGAGGAGCGCGTGGACGCGATTCTTCAACCGCGTCCGCCACCGCACCAATCGAGCTCGGCCGCGCAGCCGGAGCCGGCGCTCCCGCGTGGCCGGGTCGGGCACCCAGATCGCTGGCACCAAGTGCACCCGGCCCAGTTCGGCCAACTTCCGCGCGTCGATCGGGTCGGTCTTGCACCGCGCCTGACTGATCAGTTTCAGCTGCTGAGGATGAGCCACGAGGACGGGGTGGCCGAGCGCGGTCAGCCGATCGTGAAACCACGTCCACTGCAACGTCGCCTCGAGCACCACGGTCACCGGCCCGCCGAGCCCTGCGAGGAGGGCGGTGACCGCCTCGAGCGTCGGCGCCAGCTTCCGCTGCTCCCGCACCACCTGCCCCGCACTGTCCAACACACACAGCGTGAGACACCTTTTGTGGAGATCCAGGCCCGCGTAGTACATAGAGCCTCCGTAGGGTGGTAGCACGCGCATTGATGTGCGACTCGCCAGAGTCTGCACGACTTCAAATGTGCGCCTCCCTCGGAGGCTCTGCCTTTCATAAGATCGGGTTAGGCAGCGCCGGCCGTGAAGTGCTTGCGCGAGGGTCCCAGGGCTCCCCCTCATGGATTAAGCGAGGTGGAGTCGCGCTTCGCCGCAGCCGCGATCAAATAGGTGTACAGGTCCCGAAGCTCCTGGTCGGTGAAGTGGCTGAACCGTCCTCGCGCCACCCGGCTCATCAACGGCAATTCACGGTTGCCGAGCGCCTTCCCCGTCCGCATCAAACCCATAAATGCCTCGAACGAGTAGCCCGCAGCGATTCGCAGGTCAGGAGCGGTGTCGCCCCCCCGAAGGTCGAGCCCGTGGCATTCGGTGCAGCTGGTCCGTGCGAGGTAGCCACCCGCCGCAGTGGAATCGCCATCCTGCGGGTGGGTGCCGGTAGGCAGGGCTGCCTTACGTATCAGCTCAGCGGCCGGCTGCAACTTTCCTGCAACGAAGGCGACCCGTGCGATCGGACCAAGACGCCGCTCGGGAGCCGGCCCGGGATGGGGTGGTACGCTCCGCAGGTAAGCGAGGATCTTGCCGAGATCCTCATCCGTCAACGCGCTGAACATCTCCGATGGCATCCCGATAACACTGGACCCGTCGGGGCGGACTCCCCGCCGAATGATGCGCGCGAGGTCGGCATTGGAGTACTTGCGTACGGCGGCGGTAAGGTTGGGGGCAACCAACCGTGCCAGGAGCACGTCATCTATGAAGATCCCGCCCTCGATCTCCATTCCATGGCAGTCCCCCGAACAGCCGCGAACCATCGAGAGCCGACGGCCCTCGATTACCGATTGCGAGTCGCGGGGCACTGCGATGTCTACCCGCGGCTCAGTGTAGGTCCGGCGTAGAATCCGCTCCGAGAGCAGGTATATGACCGCACCGGCAACGATCAGGAGGAGGACAACCGAGAAAAGCCCGATGCGCAACCAGCGCAAGATGCCCCTCATGGCTGAGTCCCCGCGGTGTGGGGGCATGGCTGCTCGACGAGTTCGCGTCTGCCTAACGCATCGCGCATCAGCTCCGGGCGGAGCTTCCGCACATATGAATTTGATGGTCCCCCGCGGGCCGGCGCTCCGGCCCCGCACGGGCGCTCACCTGCGCGAGCGCCCGGCAGCTGCATGCGCTGGTTAGGCGGCAAGCTCAACCAGCTTCAGCGCGCCGAGCAATGCCCAGCAACTGCTTGCGCTGCATCACGAAATGTGCCCAGCGCGCGACGCGGCGGCTCAGCCACACGGGCAGTCCGAAGAACCGGTAGTCCCGACCCGCCCGGGCGCGCACGATGAGGCGGGTGCAACCCGGCTCCGGCTCCGCGAGCCCGAATGCCCACGTGACCAACGGTGGCCTGTTCGCCGAGGGTACCCACCCGAGTACGAGAAAGCACTCCGGCTCATGCCCCAGGACGAAGAATCCGTCAGTAGCACCGGGCACACTCGGCATCAGTGTGGCGGTCGCGAGAGTCTGGAACTCCGGGATGATGCGGTCGGCGCTGCGACTGCGCCAGTTGTCGAGACGATCGTAGGCGTACCACCCGCCCCGATCCGCCACCGCGATATCTGGTGCAATGTGTGCGTCGTGAGGCTGCACGCCAGCAAGCCGGCGATGACGTAAACTCGATGTTGCCCCACAGAGCGCAAGATGCTGCCGGCGCAGGTACCCGCTACCTCTCTCGCGCAGCCCGGGTCGGACTTCCCGGCGGCTCTGTCGCAAAAGCGCTCTACGACTGTCGCGTTTGCGACCTTGTTTGTTCAAGGCGAACTCCGCATTGTGTGCCGTCACTCGGTGGAAATCGCCTCGCGCGGCCCGGTGCTGCAAATGGGGCTTGTCCCAGGCCGCAACGGCCTCGGGACGGCGATGTTACGTGTGGGGTCCTTGGAATCCTACGGCACAGTGCGAGGGCACCGATGAGCGAAAGCACGCCTTCTTCCGGCGGGCCGACAACGGCCCGAGGGCCGATGTTGCGCCGCGCGTTCTTGGGGCTGACTCTCCTTACCGCGGTGGCGGCACCGGGGGTCGCCCAGGATGGGGAGCCCTTTAATGCCGACTGCACCCCCCTGTTCACCCCTCAGCAGCACTCAATCGACAGCGACTGCGGCATTGAAGGGGCGGGGACCACCGCAGCGAAGCGCCTCGAGTCGCGAGCGAAGAACAACTTTTGTGCGACCGGCGCACCGGTGCGGCTTACGTTTTTCAGCTTCGACAGGCTGCACGCGGCGACCAAGGCCGCTGACTTCGACCTGGGCGCCAGCCGCGAAGGTGTGCGCGGCGACGTGCTTACCACATCCGACGGCAACCCTGTGGGCGAAGGTGACGTCGTTATGATCGCGGGTTTCGTGATCCGGGCCGATGTCGCAAACCGCAGCAACGGCGAGGCAGTAAACTGTAACCGCGGCGGTGCGCTGCGGAACGATGTACACATCCACGTGGCACCGACGCCGAGCAAGGCGAGGGCAAACTTCTGCCAGGCCGTGATTGCCGAGATGAGCCCCCACCTGCGGCCCGACTTCTGGACCGGGGGGGACTTGATGCTGGCCGACGGTATCCCGATTCGGATCACCGGCCATCTGTTCTACGACGGGTCGCATCCGGACACGTCGTGCCCACCCAGTGCATCGCAGAAAGCCCGGGCGCGGGCCAGCGCGTGGGAGATCCATCCCGTCTACCGCGTCGATGTTTGCCGATTCACGACACTGCAGACATGCGACCCACGCAACGAGCCGCGTTGGCAGCCACTCGAGGAGTGGCTCAACGAGCACGAGGACGAGAGTCACGACGAGTAAGGTCCGGTGCGGGTTGCCGGGCGTTAATCGACTCCGCCAGCCACGATAGTGTTTCGGTTATTGGGGTGAGACGCCTACGGCTCTACCGGAAGGCAGCGGCGCACCTCGTCCAGCAGCTGCTCCGCGCCGAACGGCTTGACCAGCACGCCGCAGGGCGCCGCGATCCCCAGCTCGGCGAGCTGTGCCGTGGCGTACCCGGACATCAGGATGATCGCAAGGGACGGCGCGACGTTGGCGACTCTCTGGTGCAGCTCTACGCCGTTGCAGCGCGGCATGACGATATCCGAGACGATCAGATCCCAACCGTCCGGCTCCGCCTGCACCAGCTCGAGCGCCTCCGCCCCGTCCACCGCCTCGCCTACCGCATAGCCCTCGGCGACGAGCACGCGGCACACGTACCCGCGAACGGCCGATTCATCGTCGACGACCAGGATGCGCGGGCGCGTCCCGTTTCGTCCGGCGGCAGTCGAATCTACCGAGTGTTGTTCGTGCATGAGTGAGGCAGTATAGCGGGTCAGGCGCCCGGTTTATAGGAGAACTTCTGGCCGCCGACCGACGCCTCGTACATCAGGCCGCCCTTGCCCATCGTCACGACCGCAATGCCCTTCCGGTACGGCAGGTCACCCGCGGCACGAGCCGTGACCGCAATCGCGGACACCTGCGCGTCGAACTCGAAGTTGCCCCGCGTGAAGTCGTCCAGCGCTGCCTTGTCCTTGAAGAAGATCACCTCGCTGTAGGCCTGCCCGCCGAGCTGGAACCCGATCGTCACCTGCGTGAGGGTCGCGCGGCCGATCCGACGCCCCTGCTCGTAGACCCAGCCCTTGCCGCGCGCGCCGCCGATGCCGATGGCGCCCTTGCCGACCGTCGGGAAGACTACGTAGCCGTAGGCCTCGGCGAAGGCCTTCGCGACCCGCGGATCCTTCGCTTTGAACTTGGCGATGACCGGGGGAACGTTGTCCTGCCCGACCGGTGTCGGAACGGGGACGGGCAGCATGGCCGCGGCGAAGCAGAGCAGCGAACCGAGCATCGCAGCCTCCGGCGTGAAAGAGCTATACTGCCACTGCATGGACGGACAGGCCCAGGTGTTCGGCGTCAAGAAGAGCGCGGACACCCGCAAGGCGCTCCGGTTCTTCGCCGAGCGGCGGGTGAAGACGCACTTCGTGGATTTCGCGGTGCGCGGTCCCTCGCTCGGCGAGCTGCGCCGCTTTGCCCAGAAGTTCGGCGCGGCCGCACTGGTGGATCGGCAGGCGCCTCGCTTCGCCGAGCTCGGCCTCGGGGCGGCCCAGCTCATGGACGACCGGTGGCTGGATACGCTCGTGGCCGAGCCGCTGCTCCTCAGAATGCCTCTGGTGCGCTTCGGCCAGCAACTGTCGGTCGGTCCCGACGAGGCGACCTGGCGGTCCTGGTTTTCCTGAGTCTGCAAACTACAACAACAACGAATCGCTGTTGCCGGAGCCCGCCTAGCCGATGAGCACGGGGCGCCAGCGGGGCATGTCGTCGAGGATCAGCCCGGTGCCACGGACGACCGAGGTCAGCGGATCGATATCGATCCGCACCGGAAGGCCGGTCTCGAACGTGAGCAGCGAGTCGAGTCCGCGGATGAGCGCCCCACCCCCTGTGAGCATGATGCCGTTCTCCAGGATGTCCCGGGCCAGCTCCGGCGGGGTGAGCTCGAGCGCCCGGCGGACCGCGTTCACGATGCGGTGGATGGACTCACCGATGGCGTCCCGGATGCCCGCCGATTCCACCGTGACGGTCCGCGGGAGCCCCGACACGAGGTCCCGGCCCTTCACCTGAAGCTCCACTTCCCGCTCGAAGGGCATCGCCGACCCGATGCGCATCTTCACCGTCTCGGCCGTGGGCTCCCCGATCAGCAGGCTGTAGTTCTTGCGCATGTACTGCACGATGGACTGGTCGAGCTCGTCGCCCGCCGTCCGGATCGAGGCGTCGCACACCACGCCCGACAGGGCGATCACCGCCACGTCGGTGGTCCCGCCTCCGACATCCACGATCATGTTGCCCACCGGCTGGTCCACCGGCAAGCCGGCGCCGATGGCCGCTGCGATCGGTTCGGAGACCATGAACAGCCGCTTGACGCCCGCCGAGCGCGCGGCGTCCCGGACGGCCCGGCGCTCTACTTCGGTGATGCCGGAGGGGACGCAGACGATCACCGTGGGCTTCACCCGGAACAGATAGCGATCCAGCGTGAGCTGGATGAAGCGGCGGAGGAGCTGCTCGGCCACGTGAAAGTCGGCGATGACGCCGTCCTTCATCGGCCGCACGGCACGGATGCCGGCCGGTGTCCGCCCGAGCATGCGCTTGGCCTCGAGGCCGACGCCGAGCACCTCCCCGGACGGGCCGAGCGCGGCGACCGAGGGTTCGTTGAGGACGACCCCCTCGCCTTTCACGAAGATGAGGGTGTTGGCGGTGCCGAGATCGACGGCGAGCTCGCTGGCGGAGCGCCAGGAGCGTTTGGTGGAGCGACCGGGGGACGGCGCGGTCGCGGCCTGGGGGCTGTCCCCGGGTGCGGCGTGCATTGGCGAGGTGTTCCTTCTGGCGTGAGGCCGAAACGACGGCGGGCGTTGATACGCGGCGGCCGTGCAGAATTCCCGAGGCCTCGCGATTCACGCGAGGCGCAAATTGGTGCGTATCCGTGCCGGCTCAGAGTGCGAAAGCGTGCACCGGACGCGCGCGATACCGGATCGATTCCAAGTTCCATGCCAACCGAGGGATGCAGTGTTCGGCACTGGCCTGCGGCTTGCTCCTCTGGACCGTCGACCCAACCGACCGATCAACCCGTGATGCGTTCACGCACCTGCATGTTCGCCCTCGCTCTGGTGGCGCTCCCGGCGCAGGCCGCGGCCCAGGCCATTCCGGCCGCGGTCGCGCAGGCGCTCGAGGCGTGGTACACCCAGGCACAACGGTCGGCGCCGGGGCAGTGGGGGATCGCGATCGTCAGCTCGGACGGGCGGCTGGTGTGGGCGGCGAATCCCAACGAGCCGCTGGTCCCGGCCTCCACGACGAAGATCTTCACCACCGGGTACGCCCGCAGCGTGCTCGGCGGCGAGGCCCGCCTGCGCACCCGCGTGCTCGGCACCGGATACGTGAATGCCGGAGGCCGCTGGGTCGGGCCGTGGGCGCTCGAACTGAACGGCGACCCCACCCTGGATCGAGCCGCGGGGAGCGGTCCGTCGCTGCGCGCCCTTGCCGGGCAGCTCCGCGCGATGGGCATCCGGGAGCTGCACGGCGCGCTCGCGCTCCGGAGCACCACCGGCAGCACCGCCACGGCGGTCCCGGCCGCCTGGGAGGACCGGTATCCAGGCCAGCTGTATGCGCCCCCGGTGGGCGCGGTGAGCCTCCACGAGAACGTCATGAGCTTCACGGTGCGCCCGAGCTCGCAACTGGGCGCGCCCCCGGAAGTCATGTGGGCAGTGCCCGCCGGGTGGGAAGCGCTGGTGCGGATGGAAGCTCGTACGGTGGAAGGCGGCAGGACTCGGCTTCGCCTCGAGCCGTTTCCCGACGGAAGCTGGACATTGACCGGCACCATCGGGCAGTGGGCCCGACCGGCCGGCTTCGCTTCGATTCCGGCGCGCCCCGACCGGGTACTGGAGCACGCGTGGGCAGCGGCGCTGGCGCGGCACGGCATCCGCTGGGAGCGGAACACGCCGGCGCCCGCGCTGGGCGATGACCGGCTGGTGACGATCGCGCAGGTAACGTCGGCCCCGCTCGATACGCTCGCGAGCGAGGTCAATCGCCGGAGTCTCAATATCGGCGCCGAGACGCTCCTCCGCTGGGCGGCCCGGGGCGCCGGGGCCGAGCTGGTGAGCGCGCACGTGCGCGAGATCGTTGGGCCGACGGCGCGGGTTCACCTCGCGGACGGCAGCGGACTTTCGCCGCGAGACCGGGTCGCACCGCTCACCCAGGCGCTCTACCTCGTCCGGGCGCCGCGCTCGGCCAGCCTCGCGCCGCTTCCCCTTCTGCTGCCGCGGAACGGGACCGGCACGCTGCGCGGGCTGGGCCGGGGCGCGCTTCCGCATGGCGCGATGCGCGCGAAGACCGGTACGCTCGACAACGTCGCGGCGCTGGCCGGCTACCTCGGTCGCCGCGACGGCGTGCTGGTCGTGAGCACGCTCTACAACGGGAACCGCATCCGGGCCGCGAAGCGGGCGCAATGGGAGCTATTCCGGTTGCTTGGCGCGGACGGCATCGACGTCGCGGCTGCAGCCTCCCGTTCGCAATTCGGCGGCGACGAAGCCGATCGCCGGTAGCGGGTGGCTTGCGACCACCGCCGTGCCGCTGCTCGATCCCCGCGCCACCACTGACGTTCGGCTCACCGCGCACCTGGTTCCGGTGCCCGGCCTCGCACCAGCGTTCGACGGCTTCCGTATCGGGCAAATCGCCGACCTGGACCTGTTCCATGGCCTGCACGAGGCCGCCCGCGCGGCGATCGCGCTGCTCGACCGCGAGCGCCCCGATCTCGTGGTGCTCACCGGCGACCAGTGGGATCGGCGGCGCGGCGCAGAGGCGCTCGGGTCATGGCTGCGGGAGCTGCCGGCCGCGACCAGGGTACTCGCGGTGCCGGGCAACCATGACTACGATGCCGGATTCACCCGAGCCGGTGCCGAGCGGGCACACGAGCGCGGCGGGGCCGAGCTCCTCGCCAATGGAGCCGCGGTGCTCCGCCGCGGCTCGGCAGCCCTCGCCGTGGTGGGGCTCGACGATTTCCGGCACGGGGCGACCGATCCCGGCGCCGCGCTGAGCGGCATCGACGCCGATCTGCCGCAGATCTGGCTGCACCACGAGCCCGCGCAGCTCGATGCGATCCGGTTTCCGCCGGCGGCGCGTGCCGCCCTCGCGCTCGGGGGGCACACGCACGGCGGCCAGGTGCGCGTGCTCGGGACATCACCGGTGCGGCCACGCGGCGCCGGACGCTACCTTGCGGGATGGTACCGCTCGCCGATCGGGCCTTACTACGTATCGCGCGGCGTCGGCGCCAGCGGGCTCCGCATCCGGGTAGACTGCCCGCCCGAGCTGCCGATCTTCACGCTCGTGGCGGGCTGACGCGGACTTGTGCCGGCCCGCCGGCCACGGCATGATCCCTCGTCCTCAACTTCGACGGCCCATGCCCGTGCCCGAGCGCCGCGCCCGCGAGCGATTCCCCTACGCAGACGAGTCCCGCCCTCTCCTGATCATCGGCGAGCACGCGTACGAGATCATCGACATCGGTGAGCGAGGCCTCCGCGCGCATTGCGGCGACGCCGAGCGCTGGCTCCTGGGATCGGTCGTCGAGGGATCCGTGTGGTTCCAGCGGGACTCCCGGGTGCACGTGGAAGGCCTGGTGGTGCGCGCCGGCGCGGGGGAGCTGGTGCTCCGTCTTGCGGGCGACGGGATCCCCGGCCGGACGCTGCTCGACGAGCTCTGCTACGTGCGGCGGCCGGGCGCCTGAGCCAGCCTCGACCGGTGGATCGCAGCGGACTGGTCTTCGACTGGAACGGCGAGCGGGGCACCCCGCCGGTCCGCGTCGCGCTCAACGACGAGACGCTCCGCGATGGCCTGCAGAGCCCGTCGGTCACCGAGCCGCCCGATGACGTGAAGCGGCGGCTCGTCCATCTCATGGCTGAGCTGGGCATCGAGGCCGCGACGATCGGCTTCCCGGCCGCGGGTCCCCGCATGCTCGCGCAGTGCCGCCTGCTCGCCCGCGAGGTCGGCTCCGCGCGCCTGCCGCTCTCCCTCAACTGCGCCGCCCGCACGCTCGAGTCTGACTTGGCGCCGATCGCCGATCTCGCCCAGGATAGCGGCGTTCCGATCCAAGCCGCGGCGTTCATCGGCACGTCGGCGGTGCGGCAAACCGCCGAGGGATGGTCGCTGGACGGGATGCTTGCCGCCGTCGACCGGGCTGTCAGCTTTGCGTCGCGCGCGCACATCCCGGTCATGTTCGTGGCCGAGGATGCGAGCCGGGCCCATCCCGACACGCTGGCCGCCGTCTGCCTCACGGCCGTTCGAGGCGGCGCCTGCCGGCTCTGTCTGGCCGACACCACCGGCCACGCCACGCCGGCCGGCGTGACGCGGCTCGTCCGGTTCGTGCGCGACCGGGTGATCGCGCCCTTCGGCAGCGAGGTGGCGCTCGACTGGCACGGACACCGGGATCGCGGGCTGGCGCTCGCCAACTGTCTGGCGGCGATCGCGGCGGGGGTTGACCGGGTTCACGCGACCGCGCTCGGCGTGGGCGAGCGGGCGGGCAACGCCGAGATGGAGCTCCTGCTCGCCAACCTGCATCTGCTCGGCATCTCGCACGGCAATCTCGAGCGGCTGCCTGAATACTGCTGGACCGCGGCGGCGGCTCTCGGCATCGAGGTGCCGGCGCATCATCCGGTGGTTGGGGCGGACGCGTTCCGGACCGGGACCGGGCTTCATGCGGCCGCGATCCTCAAGGCGCGGGCGGCGGGCGACTACGCGCTCGCCGATCTCCTCTACTCGAGCCTCCCGGCCGCCGCGTTCGGGCTGGTGCAGCGGATTGCCGTCTCGCCGGCCTCCGGCCGCGCCAACGTGCGCCACTGGCTCGCGGCCCACAGCTACGATCCCGACGACCCGGTGCTCGCCGACGCATTGCTGGCGGCGGCGAAGCGCAGCGACCACGCGCTCTCCGATGTCGAATGCGCCGCCGCGGTCGCGGGGGCGCTCGCGCGGGTCGCCATGCACGGCTAGCATTCCCCCGCAATGTCCGGGCTCCGACTCAGCGCCATCAACGTCTACCCCCTGAAGTCCGCCGCCGGTCTCTCCCAGACTTCCTGGGAGGTGGACTCGTTCGGGCTCCGGCACGACCGCCGCTGGATGCTGGTGGACGAGTCCGGCGCCTTCCTGTCGCAGCGGGTTCATCCCCGACTGGCGCTGATCCGCCCGCAGCTTCGGGCGGGGACGCTGGCGCTCCGGGCTCCCGCCGCTCCGGGGCTCGAGCTCCCGCTCGATCCTTCGATCGGTTCCGAGTTGACCGTCACCGTCTGGGGCGGCGAGACCCGCGGGCGAGCGGTGTCGGCGGAGGCCGACCGGTGGGTCACCGCAGTTCTGGGAGTCGACTGCCGGTTGGTGTACATGCCGGAGGAGGTCGTCCGGCCGGTGCGTCTCGATTACGCCTCCGATGGTGAACGGACCAGCTTCACGGACGGGTTCCCCTTCCTGCTCATTTCCGAGGCTTCGCTCGCGGATCTGAATCGCCGGCTTGCCACGCCGGTGCCGATGAATCGATTCCGTCCCAATCTCGTAGTGGCCGGCGCCACGCCGTTCGCCGAGGATGGTTGGCGAAGGATTCGCATCGGGCCGCTGACGTTCCGTGTGGCCAAGCCGTGTCCCCGCTGTGTCATGACGACGGTCGATCAGGCGATGGGGATGTCGCCGAGTACCGAGCCGCTCCGCACTCTTGCGACGTTCCGCCGCAACGCCGAAGGGCAGGTGGATTTCGGCCAGAACCTGCTGCACGCGGGTACCGGTCGGTTGGACGTCGGCATGTCGCTCGATGTCCTCGAGTAGCCCAATCACCGCGAAGATCTGAAACTGCCGTTCACAGGGAGGCGGGAGGATATGGAGAACTGCCGTTGTGGTGGTCTCGCGCTCGGGCATCTCGATGCTCCCCGACGGAACAACATCAAATGCACTTCCCCATATCCTCCCCCCTCCCTGTGAATCTTTTCGGAGCCCACATGCGGTTGGAACTCTCGTGTGTCGCCCTGAGCCTTTGCGTGGCCGTCACCGCCAATGCGCAGACGGCTACGGCCGGCGCGCCTGACTCGCTCGCCTTTGCCGCGCTCACGTGGCGCGAGATCGGGCCGCACCGCGGCGGCCGTTCCGTCGCGGTGGCCGGGTCGGTGGCGCGGCCCAGCGAGTATTACATGGGCACCACCGGTGGCGGGGTGTTCAAGAGCACGGACGGCGGCCTCAGCTGGGCAGCAGTGACCGACAAGTATTTCGGGGGCACCATCGGCGGGATCGCGGTAAGCGAGTCGAACCCTGACGTGGTGTATGTGGGCACCGGCGAGTACCCCATCCGCGGCAACGTGTCGCACGGCGACGGGGTCTACAAGACGACGGATGGCGGCAAGAAATGGCGCTACTCCGGGCTCGCCGAGACGCGGCAGATCTCGCGGGTCCGGGTGCACCCGAAGAATCCGGACGTGGTGTACGTGGCCGCGCTGGGTCACGTCTGGGCGCCGAATTCCGAGCGGGGGATCTTCCGGAGCGCGGACGGTGGCGCGACGTGGAAGCGCATCCTCTTCCGCAACGACTCGACCGGTGCCATCGAGCTGGTGATGGATCCGGCCGAACCATCCACGCTCTACGCAGGATTCTGGCAGGCGGGCCGGAAGCCGTGGCAACTGGTGAGCGGCGGCGCCGGCAGCGGGATCTTCAAGTCCACCGACGGGGGCGAGCGCTGGACCGAGCTCACCCGGAAGCCCGGACTGCCCGAGGGACTCATCGGCAACATCGGACTGGCGGTCTCGCCCGCCAAGCCGTCAATCGTGTGGGCGCTCATCGAGTCCGACTCGGGCGGCGTGTTCCGCTCGGGCGACGGCGGCGAGAGCTGGCAGCGGGTGAACACGGAACGCAAGCTGCGACAGCGCGCGTGGTACTACACCCGCATCTACGCCGACCCGAAGGACACCAACACGGTGTACGTGAGCAACGTGGACTTCCAGCGGTCCACGGACGGCGGCCGCACCTTCACCAGCATCGTGACGCCGCACGGCGACAGCCACGATCTGTGGATCGCGCCGAACGACCGAGACCGCATGATCGAGGGGAACGACGGCGGCGCGAACGTGTCGCGCAACCGCGGGAAGAGCTGGACCGGCCAGCAGTACGCCACGGCGCAGTGGTACCATGTGTCCACCACCACGCACTTCCCCTATCGGGTGTGCGGCGCGCAGCAGGACAACTCCACGCTGTGCGGACCGAGCCGGTTCCCGGGCGGCATCCCCATCGGCGAGTGGAAGGACGCCGGCGGCTGCGAATCGGGGTACGTGGTGTCGCGGCCGGACGACCCGGACATCGTGTACGCCGGGTGCTACGGCGGAATCCTCACGCGGACGGATCTCCGCACCGGTCTCTCGCGGAACATCACCGTGTGGCCGGTGAATCCGATGGGCCAGTCGGCGGGCGATCTCAAGTACCGGTTCCAATGGACCTTCCCGATTGTCGTGTCGCCGCATGACCCCGGCACGCTGTACGTGGGCGGTAACCGCGTCTTCCGCTCCACGAACGACGGCGAGAGCTGGGAGGCGGTCAGCCCCGACCTCACTCGGCACGATCCGGCCACGCTGGGTCCCTCGGGCGGGCCGATCACGAAGGACCAGACCAGCGTCGAGTACTACGCCACGGTCTTCACCATCGCCGAATCGCCGCGGGAACGGGGGGTCCTCTGGACCGGGTCGGACGACGGGCTGATTCACGTCTCCCGCGACGCCGGGGCCACCTGGACCAACGTCACTCCGAAGGACCTCGCCCCGTTCACCAGAGTGTCACTGATCGAGGCGTCGCCACACCAGCCGGGGACCGCGTTCGTCGCGGCCAACCGGTATCAGCTCGACGACCTCCGGCCCTACCTCTGGCGCACCGACGACTACGGGATGACCTGGCGCCGGATCGACGCCGGCATCGCGCCGACGCATGTCACCCGCGCGGTGCGGGAGGATCCGGAGCGCGCCGACCTTCTCTACGCCGGCACGGAGCGGGGGGTCTGGGTGTCGTTCGACGGAGGGACGTCGTGGCGGCCGCTCCAGCGCAATCTGCCGCCGGTCCCGGTCCACGATCTGGTGGTAAAGGACGGGGACCTCGTCGCCGCGACTCACGGCCGCAGCTTCTGGATCCTCGACGATCTGTCGGTGCTCCGGCAGCACGCCGCGGCGATCGCGGCGAACCCGGCGCATCTGTATCGGCCGCGCGACGCGTATCGCATCCAGTGGGCGTCGTTCTTCGGCGATGGCCAGGGCCCGCTCGGCGCGAACCCGGCGAGCGGCGCCGTGATCTGGTACTGGCTGAAGGAACCTCGCCAGACGGTCGGGATGGAGCTGCTCGACTCCGCCGGCAAGGTCCTGCAGCGGTTCACCAGCGAGCCGGATTCGCTCACCATCGCGGACAGCCTCAGGTTCGAGGCGCGCATCGACAGCCTGGGACGGCTCGGGGTGGCGCGCGAAGCTGCGGAGGAGCGGGTGAAAGAGATGGTGGCCGAAGAAGAGCGGAGCCGGGAGACGCCAACGCGTCGGCGGCAGCCTCGGGTGCCCAACAAGGAGGGGCTCAACCGGCTCGTGTGGGACCTTCGCGCGGCGGACGCCACCGACTTCGAGGGTCTCGTACTCTGGTTCGCGAACACGCGCGGCCCCGTGGTGCCGCCCGGCCGGTACACCGTGCGCCTGAGCGCGGCGGGCCAGACGCTCACCGAGCCGTTCCGGGTGCTGAAGGATCCCCGCACCAAGGCGACGCCGGCCGAGCTCGCCGAGCAGTACGCGCTGGCCTCCGCCATCCGTGACCGCACCTCGATGGCGCACGATGCGGTGAAGACGATCCGGCATCTGCGGCAGCAGCTCGACGCTCGACAGGCACGACTCGGCACCCGGGGCGGGGCGGTCGCCCGGGCCGCGAGCCCGCTCCTGACGCGGCTGGCGGAGATCGAGAGCTCGATTTACCAGGTGCGGAACCGGAGCTCACAGGATCCGCTCAACTATCCCATCCAGGTGAACAACAAGATCGCCGCCCTGGGGCCGACGGTGATGAGCGCGGAAGCGAAGCCGACGGCACAGTCGTACGAGGCGTTCAAGGAGCTGGCTGCCCAGCTCGATGTCGAGCTCAAGCGGCTCTCCGAGACGCTGGACCGGCACCTGCCGGCGGTGAATACCGAGCTGAAGAAGGCGGGCGCGGAGCCGCTCGCTCCCTAGAAATCACTTGAGGTGGCCCCGCCGGCGGACGCGAACGACGACGGCTTGACGGCCCTGCACAGCAAGCACATACTTGCATGCATGCCCGACACCCCTGCCCGTTCCGATTCCCCGGATCGTTCCGATACCCGGCACCGACTCATCGAGGTCACCGCGCGCCTCTTCGCCGAGGCGGGCTACCACGGGACGACCACGCGCCGCATCGCTCAGGAGGCCGCCCTCAACGAGGTGACGCTCTTTCGTCATTTCGGCTCCAAGGACGCACTTATCCGCGAGGCGCTCCAGACGGTCGCTCGCGAGCGGCGACCGATGCTGGACACCACCGCAAGCGATCCCCTCGCCGAACTCAACCGCTGGGCCCTGGCCTGCTTCACCCATTTTTACGACCATCGCAACCTCATCCGCCGGATGATGGGCGAGATGGTGGAGCGCCCGGAGATCGCGCCGGGGCTCTGTGAGGACACGAACGAGGAGTTCTTCCAGCTCCTCCGCTTTCTGGAGGCGCTGAAGGAGCGCGGCCAGGTGCGGGAGGACGTGCGCTCCGAGGCCGCGGCCGGGATGCTGATCGGCGCGCTGCTGTCCAATGCGCTCTGGCGCGACCTGCTCCCCGACATGCCCCCGCCGGAAGAGAACGTGCGGCTGTACGTGGAGCTGATGCTGCGGGCGGTGGGGGCGGACCGGCGTCGCGCGGTGCGGCCGGCGGGCCGGCGGGAGCGAGCCGGCCGATGAGGGGGGTAGTGCTCGTGGTGGCGATGACCGGGGCGCTGGCCGCGCCCCTGGCTGCGCAGCAGGCGTCCGCCCGGCCGCTCTCGCTGGAGGACGCGCTCGAGCTTGCCGAGGGGTCGAGCGAGAACGTCGGGATTGCGCGGGCGGCGGTCGAGCGCGCGCGGGGCGAGCGGCAGCGCGCGCGGAGCGGCTACTTCCCGCAGCTCATCGGATCGGCCAGCTACACCCGCACGCTCGAATCGCAGTTCGACATCGCCCGCGACGCCGCCGCGCAGATCCCGAGCCGGTGCCGGCTGCCATTCACCGCCCAGCCCGGGGCGGCCGGCCGGCTAGACTCACTCGAGGCCGCGGTCGAGTGCGTGTCGCGGTTCGGGGCGGCTGGCGGCGGCGGGTTCGAGAACCTGCCGTTCGGCCGGCCCAACGCCTACAACTTCGGCCTGGCGTTCTCGCAGCGGCTGTTCGACGGCGGGCGCACCGCCGGGCAGAGCCGCGCCACCGGGGCTTCGCTCCGCGGCGCGGAGATCGGCCTCACCGCTGCCGAGGCGCAGCTCGTGCTGGACGTGACGCAGGCGTACTACGACGCGCTGTTGGTGGATCGGCTGGTGGCGATCGCGGAAGCGACGCTCGAGCAGGCGGACACCACGCTCATGCAGACCCAGCTGGCGCGCGAGGTCGGCAACACCTCCGAGTTTGATCTGCTCCGGGCCCGGGTGACCCGCGACAATCAGCGCCCGGTGCTCATCCGGCGGCGCTCCGAGCGCGACATCGCGTACGTGCGCTTCAAGCAGCTGCTCAACCTGCCGCTTGCCGAACCGGTGCAGCTCACCACGCCGCTTGGCGACACCACCGCCGCGCCGCTGGCGCGGATTTCGGCGCTCACGGATGCCCCCGGTGATACCACGCCCGAGGCGCGGGCGCCGGTCCGCCAGGCCAGCGCGAACGTTGAGGCGCAGCGAGGCCTGGTCGGCGCGGCCCGTGGGGAGCGTTGGCCGTCGGTCACGGTGTCCTCGAACTTCACGCAGTTCGCCTATCCCAGCGACGCCTTCCCCGGCTCCGACGATTTCCTCACCGACTGGACGGTGGGCGTCGGCGTGAGCGTCCCGCTCTTCACCGGCGGACGCATCGCGGGTGGCGTCGGGGTCGCGCGCGCGAGCCTGCGCGACGCGGAGCTCCGGCTACAACAGACGCGGGAGGCCGCGCAGGTGGATGCCCGGAACACCGTGCTCTCGCTCGAGGCGGCCGTTGCCGCCGTGCAGGCGAGCGAAGGCACGGTGGAACAGGCGGCCCGGGCGTACGCGATCGCGGAGCTGCGCTACCGCGAGGGACTCTCGACGCAGACGGAACTGCTGGAGTCGCGGCTGCAGCTCCAGCAGGCGCAGGCCAACCGGGCGCGGGATGCCCGCGATCTCGAGGTGGCGCGGATCCGGCTCGCGCTGCTCCCCGTTCTGCCGCTCGGCCAGGAGACGGCCCCGGTCGGCCCCTTGCCGACAACCACGCCCACCGCGCCCACGCTCCCGAGCGCCGGCGCACCGACCGTCCAGGCAGGAGTTACCGTCCCATGATGGCGCGACCGAACTTCCGTGCGACCACGACCACCGCGCTCGTGCTGGCCGGCGTTGTCCTGCTCGGCGGCTGCAACCGGGAGCGCGGCGCCGAGGCGGAGGAGGCGGGCACGCCGGCCACGGTGATCGGCGCGGAGAGCGTCGTCATCGTGGACTCCACATCGCTCCACAGCGGGCCGGTGGTGAGCGGCACGCTCACTCCGGAGCGTGAGGCGGAGGTCCGCGCCGAGGTCGCCGGGACGGTGCTGGAGACGTTCGTGGAGCCGGGACAGCGGGTGAAGCGGGGCACACTCCTGGGCCGCATCGACGACCGCGCGGTCCGGGACAGCTATCTCTCCGCCAGGGCGGCGGTGCGGAGCGCGGAAGAGAACCTTCAGGTCGCCCGGCGCAACGCCGAGCGGAACGAGCGGCTGGCTGCTGCGGGCGCGATCGCGGAGCGCGATCGCGAGACGGCAGTCTGGAACGCGACCAACGCCGAGGCGACGCTCGCCGATGCGCGTGCGCGGCTGGCGTCGGCGCAGAAGGAGCTGGCATACACTCAGGTGCGGTCGCCGATCGATGGGGTCGTGAGCGAGCGGCAGGCGACCGGTGGCGACGTGGTGCAGACCGGGAATCCACTCTTCACGGTGGTGGATCCGCGGAGCTTGCAGCTGGAGGGGACCGTTGCCGCCGAGCAGGTCGGCAAGCTCCAGCCCGGCGTGCCGGTGGCGTTCACGGTGAGCGGGTACCCGGGGCGCACGTTCAACGGCGTGGTGGACCGGATCAATCCGGCCGCCGACCCGGCAACGCGGCAGGTGCGCGTCTACGCGAAGATCCCCAACGCCGACCAGGGACTGGTGGCCGGTCTCTTCGCCGAAGGGCGCATCGGGACCGATCGGCGCAGCGTGCTGCTGGTGCCCATCTCGGCCGTCGATCAGCGGGGCGTCACCCCCACAGTGCTGGTGGTGCGCGGCGGCCGAGTGGAACAGCAGGGGGTCGAGCTGGGCGTGCGGGACGCGGCGACCGACCGCCTCGAAATCCGCGCGGGCTTGCAGGCGGGGGACCCGGTGCTGGTCGGCGCGGCGACGGCGATCGTGCCGGGGGCGGCGGTGCGTGTGAGTGAGAGTGAGAGTGAGAGTGTGAGTGGGGAGAACCCTGCTCCGTGAGCCCCTCGCACTCACACTCGCACTCGCACCAGCCCGGGAGGGCACATGTTCATCGCTGATTTCGCCATCAAGCGCCCGATCGTTACCGTCACCGCCATGCTGGCGCTGGTGGCGTTCGGGATCGCGGCGCTGATCAACCTCCAGACCGACGAGTTTCCCGACATCCAGCAGCCGATCGTCGGCGTGGTGATCCTGTATCCCGGCGCCTCGCCGGAGACAGTGGAGCGGGAGATCATCGATCCGATCGAGGAGTCGTTCTCCTCGATCAGCGGCCTCGACTGGGAAAAGACCCAGGCGAGCGCGACGGACGGCCTGGCGCAGTTCATCGTGTTCTTCGACTACGAGAAGGACATTCAGGAGGCGTCGCAGGACATCCGCGACGCGATCTCCACCCAGCGGGCCGACCTGCCGCTGGAGATGGAGGAGCCGGTGCTCACCCGGTTCGACCCGTCGCAGGCCCCGGTGCTCTCGCTCGCGCTCACGTCGGCCGCGATTCCCAGCGCCACGCTCACCCGCCTCGCCGATCCGATGATCGTGCGCTCGCTCCAGGGGGTGCCCGGCGTGGCGCAGGTGAATGTCGTGGGCGGGATCGAGCGGGAGATGACGGTGGAGCTCCGTCCGCCGGACCTCCAGGCGACCGGCGTGAGCGTGGCGGACGTCGTGCAGGCGCTCGCGAGCCAGAATCTGGCGGCGCCCGTCGGCCGGCTCAACACGGCCCTCGAGGAGCGCGCCATCCGCCTCAAGGGCCGACTCGACGACGCGCAGGACTTCGCGGACCTCGTCGTGACCGAACGGAACGGCCAGATCATCCGGCTGGGCCAGGTGGCGAACGTGCGCGACGGCACCGAGGATCAGCGCACGGCGGCGTTGTTCAACGGCAAGGAAGCCGTCGGCATCGAGGTCCTGAAGGCGAAGGGCTACAGCACCACCCAGGTCAGCAACGGGCTCCGCGCGCGCATCGCGAATCTCCAGCAGCGGCTTCCCGAGGGAGCCAGGCTGGAGGTCGTCCAGGACGCGGGCGTGCGGGTCGCTCACGCCGTGCGCAACGTGCAGGAAGCGTTAATCGAGGGCGCCCTGCTCACGGTCCTCGTCGTGTTCCTCTTTCTGAATTCGTGGCGCTCGACGGTGATCACCGGCCTCGCGCTGCCGGTGAGCGTGCTCGCCTCGTTCATCGCCGTGTGGGCGTTCGGGTTCACGCTCAACACGATGTCGCTGCTGGGTCTTTCCCTCTCCATCGGCATCCTGATCGACGACGCCATCGTGGTGCGCGAGAACATCGTGCGGCACATCGAAATGGGGAAGGATCACGTCATCGCGTCGCACGAGGGCACCGACGAGATCGGTCTGGCGGTCACGGCCACGACCTTTTCCATCGTGGCGGTGTTCGTGCCGGTGGCGTTCATGTACGGGGTGGCCGGCCAGTGGTTCAAACCGTTCGCGCTCACCATCGCGTGCGCGGTGCTGGTCTCGCTCTTCGTGTCGTTCTCGCTGGACCCGATGCTCTCGGCCTACTGGCCCGACCCGCAGACCGAGGCGCACGAGCGGCGTAACCCGATCGCGCGCGCGCTGGAGCGGTTCAACCGGTGGTTCGAGCGGATGGCCGATCGCTACAAGGATGTGATCGCGTGGGCGCTCGACCACCGGCTGGCCATGGTGGCGCTGGCGGTCGGATCGTTCGCCGCCGCGATCGGCATGATCGCCACCGGCGTGGTGGGCGCCGGGTTCGTGCCGGTGAGCGACCGGAGCGAGGTGAACATGATCGTGGAGGCCACACCCGGCGCGAGCCTCCAGTTCACCCGGAACAAGGCGGAGCAAATCGCCGCGCTGGCGCGGCGGCATCCCGAAGTGGCGTACACCTACACCACCGTGGGCACCTCGGTGCCCGGCAAATCGCCGTCGGTGGACCAGGCGTTGATCTACACCCGCCTCGTGCCCAAGGCCGATCGGACGATCAACCAGGAGCAGTTCGGCCAGCGGCTGCGACCGGAGGTGGCCCGGGTCGGCGGCGCCCAGGTCTCGGTGTTCACCAGCGGGTTCGGCGATGCCTACAAGCAGGTCCAGATCCAGATGCGGGGACCCGATGCGCGGGTACTGACCCAGCTCGCGGAGCGGGCCCGGAAGGAAGTGGAGCAGGTGCCGGGTGCGGTCGACGTCGGCCTGTCCACCCGCGGCCAGAAGCCGGAGCTCGAGGTGGAGCTCAAACGCGGACTGGCCGGTTCGCTCGGTGTGACAGTGGGACAGGTGGCGCAAGCGCTCCGGCCGGCGTTCGCGGGGCTCGACGCGGGCGATTGGGTGGATCCTTCGGGGGAGACGCGGGACGTGACCGTGCGGCTCGCCCCGGAGGCGCGCCAGCGCACCGGTGACCTCGAGCAGCTCCCGCTGGTCGTGGGCGCCGGTCCGCAGGGTGCGCCTGCCACCATTCCCCTCGGCCAGATCGCGACCGTCCGCCAGGGCGTGGGGCCCGCGCAGATCGACCATCTGGACCGCGACCGGGTGATCATCGTCCAGGCCAACGTGTCGGGGCGGCCGCTCACGGAGGTCACCAACGGGATCAACGAGCGACTGGCACGGCTCGACCTGCCGCCGGGCTACGAGATCACCGAGGGCGGCGAGGCGCGCGATCAGGCGGAAGTGTTCACCCGCATCTTCACGGCGCTGGGGGTCGCGGTGCTGCTCATGTACCTCATCCTGGTGGTGCAATTCGGGTCGTTCCTCGACCCGCTCGCGATCCTGGTGTCGCTCCCGCTCTCGCTCATCGGCGTGGTGCTCGCGCTCTGGATCACCGGCAGTACGCTGAACATCATGAGCCTGATCGGCGTGATCCTCCTCATGGGCATCGTCGCGAAGAACGCGATCCTGCTGATCGACTTCGCCAAGTGGGCGCGGGAGCGAGGCCAGCCGCTCCGCGAGGCGTTGATCGAAGCCGGCCGGATCCGGCTCCGGCCGATCATCATGACCACGCTCGCGCTGATCGCCGGCATGATTCCGGTCGCGATCGGCGTCGGCGAAGGCGCCGACTTCCGCGCACCGCTGGGCCGGGCGGTGATCGGCGGGACGATCACGTCCACGCTGCTCACGCTCCTGGTGATCCCCACCTTCTACGAGATCATGGACCAGATGCGCGAATGGCTGACGGAAAAGATCGGACGGGTGTTCGGGGGGCGGCGGACCCACCCCGCGCCGGTGCCGGAGCCCGGCGGCGGGGTGGACTAGCAGGTCCCGTGCGATGGACGATCCGCTCGCCGGCGAGGAGATGGTCGTCGAAATAGGACGCGGATGGTAGGTGACACCAAATACCCGGCCCCCTGCGACTGAAGGCCGAGCCAGTCGGGCGGAGACCCCGCGCCGCCGGCAGCGCGGAATCTTCGCTCACGAGCCTTCCAAGCTCTATTGGGCCGCTCGAGCCAGGGCGGGCACCGCCCCCAGTTGCTGCATCAGGCCGAGGTTGTCCCAGTTGATCCAGCTCTCGGCGATCCTGCCGTTGGCGATGCGGTTGATCGTAATGCCGGTCACCGTCACTCGCTTCCCGGTAGGTGCGACCCCGAAGAGCGAGCCGTTGTGGGTGCCCGTGGCGGTCCAGCGATCGACCACAAAGTCGCCCTCGCAGATCACGTCCTCGAGGCGCAGGTTGATGTCGGGGAAGGCCTCCCGATAGAGGGTCGCCAGCTTCTTGGCGCCGACGGCGCCGGGAGGAACCTCGGGGTTCATCGGGTCGTGGTTGACGTAATCGGTGGTGAGGAGCTCGTCGATCGCGTCCAGCTTTCCGGCATTCCACACTTCCTCGACGTAGCGGCGGACCAGCGCCCGCTCCTGATCACCCAGGTTGTAGGCCTTCTCCCCGAGCATGGTCCGCATCTCCTCCTCGGAGGGCTTGATGTTGAGACTGCAGGAGGCGACGTGCTCCTTGGCCCTGAGAAGCAGCGCCTCGTCGGTGGCCGCCAAGAGCTGGTGGCCACAGGGACAATCAATCGCACGCACCATCACTGACCTCCTACGGCGCGGGACAGTCGTTTCGGCGGTAAATGGCAAACGCCGAGCCAGCCTGCGGCACTCGGCGATCGCGAGTCCTTCGTGGCGTCAGATGGGTGGCGTCTGGGAGACCCAAGACCCCTAGCTTGGCATGCCCGGCCGCGGCCGAGTGTGTCGTGCCCGGCTGTGCGGACCGATCATAGGAAATTGCACCGGCACGGTCAAGATCGGGGAGCCACCCAACCCACCCTCGCGGGCGTCAAGAGCCGCGATGAACGGCACTCACGTGTTGGTTGCCACTTAACGGATCGCGCATCGGCTGCGGGCGGCTCGCCCGCACACAACCTTACGTTCCGCAGCTGCCCGTCGGAGGTCCGCGCCCGCAGGCGTGGGGGTCAAGACACGCGCGGCAGCTGCATGCGCTGGCTGCGTGGCCCGCAGTCTAAACAAACAACCGTCCGCAAGCCGTGCGAGCGCTGCAAGAATTGCCGGCCGTTTCGCCGTGGACCGGCCGCGCGGTATTCCCGACAGCTCCTGAAATGTGGTGCTTCCTCGCTGGGCGGGCTAGCGGTCCGAGTCGACGGACGGCGGGTTGACGCACCCTACGCCGCCGCACGTGGATCCGGGCGGATTCGGCCCGCTGGGGTCCATCCAGCGGGGCGGACCGCCTGAGGTGCATGCTCCCAAGATCTTGGCGGACAGACCATTACGCTCCCGGCTTCATCTGCCGTGTGACCGCTATCCGCAGGGTCGCACCACGTCAGCCTCGCACCCACCTCCGCACTGCGTTAGCTTGCCCGCTCACTCACACCGACCCTGCATGGCCGCTCCTTCTGCGGGTGCCCCGCCCAGCGTCACTCGCCGCCTCGACGGTGCCATCGCCGCCGATTCGTCGATCTGCCTGCTCTCGCCGGCCGATAACCGGCTGGCCTACCGCGGATTTGACGTCGCGGACCTGGCGCGCCGTGGCACCTACGAGGAGACGGCGTTCCTGCTGCTGCAGGGTCGGTTGCCGGATCGTTCCGCGCTCCGGGAATTCACCCGCCAGCTGCGCAACGCCCAGCGGCTTCCCCGCGACATCGTGACGCTGGTTCGGCGTGCCGCGCCCGGCGGGGACCCCATGGCGGTGCTTCGGACCGCCGTCAGCGCGCTGGGCGTGCCGGCACACGAGGCGGCGCCGCATGCCCACGCCACGGCGCTCGTCGCGCAGCTCCCGCCGCTGGTCGCCACGATTCATCGGGTGCGTCGGGGGGAGCGGCCGCTCGCACCCAAGCGCGGGCTCGGCGTCGCCGCGGGATTCCTCTACCTGCTGCACGGCCGCGAGCTTGAGCCGGAGCTGGTCCGGGCATTTGACGCTGCGTTGACGCTTCGTGCCGACAATGAGCTGAATCCTTCGACGTTCGCCGCGCGGGTGGCGGCGGCGACGAAGGCCGACGTCCACAGCTGCGTGACGGCGGCGCTGTCGGCCCTCGCCGGTCCGCAGCACGGGGGGCACAGCCTGGGGGCGTACCGGCTGCTCGAGGAAATCGGCACGCCCGCCCGGGTGGAGCAGGTCGTGGCCGAGCGGCTGGGCGCCGGCGGGGTGCCGGCGTTCGGGCACCCGGTGTACCACGAAGATCCGCGGACGCCTCCCATGCGGGAGGCCGCCGCGGCTGCGTGCGAGGTGGCACGCTGCGGCGACTGGTTCGGGCTGGCGCGGGCGGTGGAGGAGCGGGTCCGGTCGGTCACCGGCAAGTACCCCACTGTGGACTTCTACCTGGCGCCGCTGTACCACGCGCTGGGGATTCCGCCGGAGCTGTTCACGCCGGTGTTCGCAGTCGGGCGCATCTCCGGCTGGGCCGCGCACATTCTGGAGCAGTACGAGCAGCCGGATCTGATCCGGCCTCGCGCGGCTTACGTCGGCGCGGAGCGCGAGGAGTTCCGCCCGCTCGCGCGGCGCCGCTGAGACGGCGCTCCCCACGCGAGCACGTCAACGAGGACGCCATGCCTTTCGAGAGCACCGTATCAACCGCCTTCCCCGCCGGGTTTGCCACGCCGCTGCTCGCCGTTCCCGTCCCGCAGGGCACCGTGGTCCCCCCGTCGCTCGGGGCGGTCGATGGGTCCACCGGCGGCGCGGTCGCCAGACTGTACTCCGCGGGCGACTTCGGAGGCAAGCGGGACGAGGTGGCCGTGCTCTACCCGCCCGGGCCCGCGGGCCGCGTCCTGCTCGTGGGTCTCGGAACGGTGGACGCCACGTCACGTCCCGACCTGCGCCGGGCGGCCGCCGTCGCCGCCAAGCGCGCGCGCACGCTGGGCG
>JBOHSN010000021.1:0-44769 GCA_050733215.1 Gemmatimonadales bacterium | reverse complement strand
CCACTGTGGCGCCGACGGCGCCCGAACGGTGCCTGGCGCAGGGCGCAGCCTGACCAGCGCCTGCAGCTGGCGGGCGCTTCTGTGGCGAGCGCCCGGCCGCGTCGAGCGCCGGCCGGCGGTAGACCATCGAATTAGGGGTACGGCTTGCCGTTCACGGTCACCGCGCCGCCAAGTTCCTGGACCCGTGCGCGACGCCACCCCACCGGGGTGCGTCGCCACACCTCTCGATGCTTCCGCGTGGTGACGACCGTGTCCCGCGTGACCCGATCCCGCTCGAGCATGAGTCGATCCCAGCGCTGATCCGTGTGGACCACGGCCGTATCACCCGCGATCGGCCCGAGACTATCGATGCGCATCCAGATTTCGCGTGTGGCCGGGATGATCGCCCAGTCACGCAGGGCATGGGCGCGGACGTCCGCAAGCGTGCCTCCATCGCCGTCGTCGGCTTTGACCTCGAAGTCGGGAGCGAAGCCGTCCATGTACGCCTCAATGTCTTGCCGACGGGTTGCCTCAATGCTTCGGTCGATCTCCGCTTGGATTGCGACCCGGATGTCTTCCGACTTCACCCGGATCGGGTCGGGGCTGCAAGCCGTGGCAAGACTGACAATGACCGTCGCGACGCCTGCAGCGTACCCCCGGTGACATAGGTGGAGAGACATTCCGTGTCCCGAGAGGTGGTATTCTCTGCGACGGCCCGACGCGGCAAAGAGTTGCTCATGCCTCCCCTGCCGCGACCCCCCGGCCGCCGGCACCCTTCGCGTCGCATCTCGGAGACCTCATGGCCAGACCAGCAGCTCTCGCCCAGGCTTCGTACCGTGCCGTGCTGCGGAACGGCACGACACGCCGAGTGACCGTGCGCATTGGTGCTCCCCACACGGCCTTCCAGCGCGACTGGGCGTGCACCGCCGAGATCACGGGCTGGCTGAAGCGAACCCGGGTTTATGGCGTCGATCCGCTCCAAGCCCTGTGCCTCGCCGTGGATCTGGTCGGTAACGTCCTCTATGCGCAGCGGCGCGAGGGAGTGCGCCTCGAGTTCCTCAGCGAGTCAGCCCCAGTACGTTACAGAGGTATTTCCGGCTACGGGAATGGCGCCAGCGGCTCCGCCGACTCGGACGTCGGGGCCAGCGCAAGGCCAAGCGGCGGCCCGCCTGACAAGCGCATACAGCTGATGCGCGATGCGTTAGGCTGCGCACCGAGATGGCCGGCAGCAGTGCAGTTCTCCCGCGGCGTGCCGAGGGGGTGCAGGCAGTTGCAGTTCAGGAAGGCATACAGCTTGCCGCCCCAGAGAATGCCAGCACCTCAGCTGGCATCACTCCTTCTCGACTGGAGGCCGTATGTCCCAGCGCGTTCGTAGCTTGGTCGCCCTCGGCAGTGCCGTCTTTGTGCTGTGCGTCGCCACAACCCCTCTAGTGGCGCAGGGCAAGGGCAAGCGATACGCGGTGACGCACGATCGAGCGGTCGCAGTGACCCGCGAGGTCCTGGTACGCCAAGGCTACGAGGTGGTCCGGATCGAGACGGACGGACCCACTCAGGTGGTCTACTATCGCGCCGGGAACAATGGCAAGGGCAAGGGCAAAGGCAAGGTCGAGAGGATGGTGATCCGCCGCGAAGCGGAGCGCGTGATCTTTGTGGATACACCACCGGCGCTTCTGGTGGATATCGACCTGCGGCTGCGCCTCTAGCCCCCACCAGGAACCGGAACACCGGTGCGGCCTAACCAGCGCATGCAGCTGGCGGGCGGGCGCGCCTACGCCCCGCGCGTGGCGGCGCGGACCTCCGACGCGCTGCTAAGGACTATAGATTTGTGCATGCGCTGGCAGGTTCGCCCGCAGCTGGTGCGCAGTCCGTTAGGCGGCGGCGCTTGCCTGCTCGCCGCCGCCACCCTCCTGGCGTCGTCCGGCGCTCCCCTGCCAGCCGGTGCGCCGGACGTACCGAAGCACGCCGAGCACTGGCTTGCCGGCAGCTGGCACGCGCGATTCGCCCTCGACAGCGCCTGGCACGTCGTCGAGCCAGTCCGCGCGCGACAGCTGACCGGCACCATCCGCTTCGATCCGGTGCCACCCGTCCCGGCTGGTGCTCCCGCGCGGCGTGCAGTCCACGCGGGCACATTCGCCCTGGACTTCACGCTCTTTGGTTTCCGACCTGAATCGGCCGAGGCGCTGGGCTGGTATGACAGCCCGGAGGCCGTTCGGATCGTGCTGAATCCGGTGGTGGATCACGGCGTGATCGAGCTCGTGGGAAAGCACGCCGGCGATTCCGTGGCAGGCGAGTGGACGATGACCGGCTACCCCAGCGGGGCGCGTGGCCAATTCGTGGTGCGACCAGCGGAATAGGCCGGCGCCTAACAAGGGCATGCACCGGATGCGAGATCCGTTAGGCAGCGACACGTTCATTCGTCATCCCCCAGCGTTGCCGAATCTCCATTGAGATCTCATCGGATCATGACCAAGCTCCCTCTGCAGATCTGTACGGCTGTGCTGGCGCTCATCCCGATCGTGACTGGGGTGGTCACTCTCCTGGGCATCAAGGATCCGCTCTACCGGCCCTTGGGCCTGCCTGAGGCGCCGATCCTGGACAGCAACCTGCGGGTTCTTCGGTGGCATCTGGCTCGGGGTCGGACTGGCCATGCTCTGGTTGGTGCCCTCGATCGATCACCAGGGAATTCTCTTTCGCGCACTCTGGATAGCGGTCTTTCTTGGGGCGTGGGTCGGCTGCTCTCGTGGATGCTGGTCGGCGCGCCGCCAAAGCCCTTTGTTGGGTTCACGCTGCTGGAGCTGGTCGGCGCCCCGCTGTTCATCTACTGGCAGGCTCGGGTTGCTCAGGCGGTTGGCGGTCCCTGAGCTCTTAGGGCCGCCGCCTAACCAGCGCATGCAGCTGCGCGATCCGTTCGGCGGACACCGACCATGCGAGGGTAACGACATGAGCAAGCGCCTTGCGATGGGCCTGCTCGGCGGGTTGCTGGGTTACGCCATCGCCGCGCTCGGTGGCGGGTTTTTTGTGTCGCTGGTGTCGTCGAACACGCACGACAGGTCGGTCGAGGCGGCCATGACGGGCGCGTTCGTGCTCGGGCCGCTCGGCGCAGTAGTAGGCTTGCTGGTCGGTGTTCTGCGCACCAAGGCCGCGCGTCCCACTGCCCAACCCATGGACCTCGAGCGTTGATCGCCCTCATCCTGCTCGCAGTTATCGGGGCGCTGCTCGTCGCCACGCCCTGGCACCGGCTCCGGCGCGCCGGGCGGGTGTGGGCGCTGGCGGCCTTCGCCAATCTGGCGCTCTTTGTCAGTCTGCCCCAGACGGCCGCGACCTCGCCGTGGCGCCCACTGGTGGCCAGCCTCGCGGCAGCGTGTGCCGCAACGAGTGCCGGGCTGATCGCGGTCGGGCTCCTCCTGCGCAGCCGTGCGGGTGGCCAACCTCGGCCGGGCATGTGGATCGGGCCGCTAGTCGCCGCCGCGTTCCCGGCACTGTTCTACAGCTCGTGCTGGCTGATCGGCTCCAGAGCGTAGCCGGGGCAAGCTGCCTGACCAGTGTCTGCAGCTGACGAGCGCTCGCACAGGCGAGCGCCCCTGCGGGGCGAGTGGCGTAGCTATCCTTGGCGCATGTGCGAGATGCCCGTTCAGACGCTCGCTGGTCTCGTCCTCGTGCTCGCCGTCTCAGGCCCGGCTCAGGCCCAGGCGGCCGGCCCGACCCCGTTGGAGCCGCCGGGCGCCCGCGTCGCCGCGCTCGAGGTCGCCCTCTACAACGCCCAGGCCAATGTGCAGGCGCCCACGGACAGCGCCAAGGCAGCGCTGGCCACCCAGGTCCTCCACGCCACCTTGGCGAAACTGCTCGGGGGCCAGCTGGCGGATCCCACCGCGGTTGCCGGTGCCAGCCGTTCGCCGGCAGCCCTGACCACCGCGGGGGGCCAGCCCTGCAACGTCGTTGTGGCTTGCGCGCGGGCAGTGGCGACGGCGGTGGACGCGCCCTGGGTGGTGCTCGCCAAGGTGAGCAAGACGAGCAACCTGATCTGGCTCCTGACGGCCCAGCTCGTGCACGTACCCTCGGGCGCGCTGATCCTCGACGACTCGACCGAGCTGAAGGGCGAACCCGAGGCGATGGTCCGGGCAGGGACGCGGAGCTTCGCCGAGCGGGTGGCGCGGACGGTGCGCGCCGGCGGGGTGACGACCAACTTTCCGTAGACTCAGAGCGCTCGGTTCCGGTGGCTGCTGCCTAACCAGCTGTGCAGCTGGTGGGCGCTCCGCGGGCGCGGCCCCGCCGCACGGCAGCGCTCCGATGAAGCGCTGCGGAACGTAAAGGTGACTCACCGCGCGCGTTGCGCCCGCAGCTGATGCGCGGTCCGTTAGCACTACTCTGCCACTTTTGGCTGGCCGCGTCCCATCAGTGTAAGTCGTAGCCGCGTTGCATGTTCCGCTGGCCACCTAGGCGAGTCCGACACTACAGTGGTACCGCGGTCGGCGCCCTTCCCCCTGGGGCGAAGCACAAGGCCCTGCGCCGAGCCTCCATGAGGCGAGCCCAGCGAACTCTGCAACTCACAAACGGGAGCGAACTTGCGAGCCGCGTCCCCATCGCTTTCGAAAAGTGGCAGAGTAGTGTTAGGCGGACGTACGGAATTCCCTGCACTGCGTGTTATCCAGCATTGCTGGTCTCCGAGACTCGAACCGATGACTGACGCGGAACACTATCGGAAGCTCGAGCGCCTGTATGCGACGGCCCCCGTGACACAGTGGTACGGGGCGGCCATCCGAATCGATGCTGGTACCACTGAGGTCCGGCTGTCCGCGCGCCCGGAGTTTCATCACGCCGCCGGGGCGGTGCACGGGTCCGTCTATTTTCGAGCCCTCGATGACGCGGCGCTCTTCGCGGCGAACTCCCGGGTCACCGACGTCATCGTGCTCACGGTCTCCTTTACCGGTCACTTCGTGCGCCCTGTCCAGGGCGGCGAGCTCCGCGCGACCGGGCGACTCGTTCATGGCGGCGGCCAGCTGTTCTTGGCCGAGTCCCACCTTTTCGATGCCTCCGCCCGGCTGCTGGGCAAGGCAGCGGGACGTTCATTCGCAGCCGCATCCCGCTGGACGTGGCCCTCGGTTACGTCTAGGCAGGGCGCGCCCAAGCCGCCTCACCCGGGCATGCAGCCGACCGGCCGGACGTGTGCAAGGTTCCGCTCGGGCGCAGGACTCCTCGAGCACGCTAAGGGAACATAGGTTTGTGCGGGCGCTGGCTTGAGGCCCTGCAGACGATGCGCCAGTCGTTAAGCGGACGCACACCGGGGGAGCTCGTGGACGTCTGGCCGTTCGCGGATCCACCGAACACCGCTGCGATCACCACGCGGCCGGTGCTCGAGCAGAGCGCGCCGATCCTGCGCGTCGTGCATGACGCCGATGACGGGACCTGGCAGTTTCTATGCGGAACGACCGGCGACCCAGCTGAGGCACGGGTCGTCGGGCTCGGCCGGATGGGTACGCGGGACGCGAGCCTCCGCGAGCTGGCGGACCTACCCGAGGGTTGGCACGCTTGGCGTGCGGGGGTGGGAGCGCCGTGGCAGCGCGGCCCCGCCTAGGCAGTGAATGAGGCGATCGGCGAACCTGGGAGAGCAAGGTGAGATCTCCGGCTCCTTCGTTGAGCTATAGCGCGTGGGTGGTGTTGACGCTGGTGGCCGCGCCGCTCGCCGCGCAGGCGCCCGTGGCTCGGCCGCTGAGTTTCTGGTTCACCGCGTGGTATGGCCGCGGCTGGGCGGAGGGGCTCACCACTGCCGAGGAAGCCTTCAGTCTCGGCGCCTCGGTGCAGTAGCGCTGGTTGCTGGTGTCCGGTCGCGCGGCCGCAGTAAGCTCCAGCCTCTCCGACACGGCCTCGACCTTGGGCTTCTGGGCGGGGTGGCGACGGCGCCGAATCGGCCGTGGCATGCCGGCGCGGCCGCCGGCCTCGGGGCCGTGGAAGCACCGCACGGCACCCGCGGACTCGGCGTCCCGCTCGAGGCGCAGCTGTTTTGGCGCTTCTCAAGGGTGGTGGGGCTGGGTCTCTACGGCTTCGGCAATCTCAACAGCGAGGCCGCGTTCGGGGGAGCGACCCTTGCGTTGCAGGTCGGGCGCTTGCACTGAAGGGCGCGGGGGCGCTGTCGCCCGCAGCTGATGCGCGGTCCGTTAGGCAACCTGCTAATTGATCGGTGGAGAACGAGCGTGACCGAGCATCGCGTCGCAGGACTCTACGCGCTGGCCCTTGTCCCCGTGGGCGGTGTGGCGCTGGCAGTGAGTGGCTGGGTCATGGATCTCTCGACGCATCAGGCACCCGGTCTGCCGTCCGGGGTTGACGGATGGGCGCTCAACCTCCTCCCTGCGTCTGCCGTCGGACTACTTGGGTATCTCGCCCTTGCGCGCTTCGTCGGCGACGGATGCCCGGGCGGCCACTGGCTGCGAGGCCACACTCGGCGAAGCGCGGCACTCTACCTGGTGGCTCTTGGGCTCGGCGTGCTTCTGCTGCACGACGGGCGCAGCCCGGACTTCTGGAGCCTGGGTCAGCTCGTGCTCTGGGTTTGGCTCGCCGCGGTGGGGGGAATCGTGGCCGACGGCTTGATTGTGCTGCACCGGCGACGGGGCGCTACCACGTCCGCCTAACCAGCGCATCCAGCTGACGGCTCTCGCATCGCGAGCGCCCGGCCGCGTTGGAGCACCGACACGCGGTGGACCATAGCATTCGTATCGGCGGGCCGACCCCCGCGGCTGATGCGCGATCCGTTCGGCAGCATCGAGGAGGCTCGATGGCCGTTGACCTCACGCTGCTACTCGGACTTCGCTGTACCGCCGTGGTGCGCGAGCCGCATTCTTGGCACTTCGCCTTCAACGGCGGCACTGCCCTCGTTGCCGAGTGCCCCTGGCGAGTTCTCGTCGAGGGCCGGATTGCGCTGGGTTCCACCGATGATCGTCAAAGGTTCGGACTTCCCCAGCCGGTGGACGCGCAGTTGCGGGCACAGAACCTTCTCGGTGATCGCGCGGTGCTCACTGCGGCGGTCACCGCAGACGCGGGCGATCTCGCGCTGAGCTTCGACGGGGCGGTGCGGCTTGACCTGTTCAACGGGTCAAGCGGCTATGAGGGTTGGTCGCTGAGCGCCCCGACTGGCGGCCGCATCATCGCTCTCGGCGGCGGGGAGCTGGCGATCCTCCCCCGGTGATGCTGCCTGACAAGCGCATGCAGCTGGCGAGCGCTCGCGGGTGGGCGCCCGTGCGGCCCAAAACGCCGGTCGTCGCCCACGGCTGATGCGCGGGCGTTAGGCGCCACCGGGAGATTGGGATCGGTACGGTGACCTCTCTTGCTCGCTTGGCCATGCCTCGCGTGTTCACGACGCTGGCCGGCGTCGGATCTCTTGTGGTAACATCAGCCGTGGCTCAGACCGAAGGCTGCGAGCCTCTCAATCAGCATGCCGGACGTGAGCTCGGCGGCTTCATTGATGCCCGCGAGGAACTGGGAGCCTTGCCCCGCGACACATCCTCTACCGGCATATCGACGCATACACCACTCGAGCCGGGGTCGAGGCGGCTAAGCGCCGGCGCAGCACCGTGGTGGATCCTTCGGCAGGATCTGGCTCTTCACCCGATCGGGTGCCGGCGAGGCTTTGCCGGGCCTAGCCTCTGGCGCGGTGGCGCGTAACAAGCGCATGCAGCTGATGCGCCGGGCGTTGGGCGGCAGCGCCAGCCCAACCGCACCGAGTCGTCCCATGCACCTCAGGAGGACCTCTATGCGAGCCTACCTGCAGATCTCGAGCACCCTGTTTGGGCTCATCGCCCTCGGCCATCTCCTCCGGCTTGTCCGCCATTGGCCGGCCGAGATCGCGGGACAGTCGGTGCCCACCTGGGTCTCGGTGGTCGCGCTGGTCCTTACCGCCGCTCTCAGCGTCTGGGCCGCGCGGCTGATGGGAGCGGTGCGACGCATCTAGAACGGCCGGTCCCATCTCCCTGTTCCTTTGGAGGCGCGCATGGCGCACATCGATGAGTGCGTGCCGGGCCGTCGGGCCCGGATCCAGCAGACCGGCGTGGCCCGGGTCGCCGGGAAGACGGGGACCATCGTCGAAGTCTCCCGAATTCGCCGCCCGCCGACGGGGCCGCTGCACGACCGGGTGACGGTCGACATCCCGGCGCACGGCGAGATCGTGGTCACGCCGGATGACGTCGAGGTCCTGCCGGACTAGGAGGACCTCGCGGCCCGGCCAGCCGAGCCGTGGCATGCCACGATTCATGCAGCGCTCGCTCTGGCCTTCGGGTTGTGGGCCCAGCGCCTGCGGCAGCGGGCACGAGCTGCCTGACCAGCGCCTGCAGCTGATGCGTGATCCGTTAGGCCTGCGGCGAGGAGATCAATGCACCTTCAGGACTTCTACCCGATCGTGGTGACGGATCACCTCGCCTCCTGCCGGGATTTCTACCGGCGCTGGTTTGGCCTCGAGGTCGTCGTCGAGGCCACTTGGTTCGTCCTGCTGAGTGATTCCGCCGGCGGCCGGGCCAGCTTGGCATTCATGCACCCTTCCCACCCCTCCGCACCGCCGGGGCCAGAACCATTCACCGGCAACGGGATGTGCCTGGAGTTTCAGGTGCCCGATGCAAGCACGGAGTACGAGCGCTTCGAACGAGGTGGTGCACCGCTTGTCCTGAGATTACGCGACGAGCCATTCGGCCAACGACGATTCGGCCTGTTCGATCCGGCGGGCGTCTGGATCGATGTCGTCGAGCAGATCGAGCCGTCTCCGGGCTGGTGGAACCGCTACCTGCCGGTGCCGGCCGAGGCCTCTAATCAGCGCATGCAGCCGGACGAGGCCGTCTCTCCCGCGAAGCAGCTGGCCGGCTTCATCGCCAGATTGACCCGGCGATTGCGCGATTGGTCCGCTCGGCCCGAACCGCCCTCCGGCAGCGTTCGCCGTGTTGCCCCGCGGGGGGCACACCGTGATCAAGGCGGTGTCCGCGAAGCAACGACCCCGACGTGCGGCCTCGCCGTAGCCGCCGCCTGACCAGCGCATGCGGTCCGTTAGGCACCCGCACGAGCACCGGACATGAACATGCGCCATGCGATCTGCGGCGCGATCGCCGCGCGGCAGCTATTGGCTTTCAGCTATGACGGCTCCGAGCGAATCGTCGAGCCTCACCTCTGCGGCCACAATACCGCTGGCCACGACGTGCTTTTAGCATGGTTCGTCCGCGGGTACTCCGAGTCAGAGGCAGGCCCGGGTTGGCGTACCTATCTTCTGAGCGAGATGCGGCAGATCCGCGCGCTCGAGGACACTTTTGCGTCTGCGCGGCCGGGCTATAACCCGGCCGATGGATCGATGCGGCTAGTCTACTGCCAGTTGCCGCCCGGCTCCGCCTAACCCGCGCTCGCGGCTGCCGCGCGGGGTGCAACTCCCCGGCCCGGTCCCCCCAAGGTGCGGAAACTCAGCCAGGCGCGCTCCCCGGCAGGCCTTGGCAGGACCATACACCTCCGACCAACCACCATGAGACCGGGAGCCCTGATGCACACCATCAAGATCATCGCCGGAGGCTTCGCGCTGCTCGTACTCTGCCTCGCCATCGGGCGCTGGATCGGTGGCGCGGGCCCAAGCGCCGCCGTCGCCACAGCGGCCAAAGTCTTTATCCCGCTCTGGCTCGTCGCAGCCGGGGTCAACATGTGGGTCGGTGTTTCGAAGGCCGGATACTCGGTTTCAGAGGAAGCGCCGGTGTTCGCCGTGGTGTTCGCCGTCCCCGCGGCGGCGGCCCTGTTTGTCTGGTGGAAGTATTCGGGGACCTAGGGCCATGCCAGCGCCCTGACCGCATCGGAGCGCCGACGCGGGTTGGACCATAGCTTCCGTATATGCGGAGGCTGCCGCCCGCGGCTGATGTCGATCCGTTAGGCGCACGCCAAAGTCGAATCGCGCCGCTGCGTGCCTGCCATCCAGCGAGCTTCGGCCACCAATGGGTGATACCGGGATCCCAGCCACCGATCAGGCCGCTATTACGAGCACCACGGCGGAGTTGCTGGACGCCGTGAATGCCTCGGATGTCAGTCGCATCCTAGCGGTCTGGGAGGAGGAGGGCGTTCTCATGCCTCCCCATCATCCCTCCGTTCACGGCCGGGTGGCGCTCGAGGCGTACTTCCGCTTCACCTTTACCTCGTCGACCATTCAGCTCGCCGGCGACACGGGGTTCGAGGGCGTGACCTACACGGCCACCGTGTGGCCGGCAGGGGGTCGCTCGCCGATCCAGGATCGCGGCAAGGGGTCTCCACGGGTACCGGCGGCAGGCGGATGGCTCGTGGAAGCTGGCCCACGACATCTGGAACAGCGATCATCCGGCCGTGCCACCAGCCTGACCTCGACGCGCCGGGTCGCGACCAAAGGCTGCGCCCTCCCGTCCAGGGGTGCTACGTATTATCACGGTGTCGATTTTGTCGTACCACAGGGAGAATGGCAATGGCGAGGATCGAGAAATCTGCCACGCAGGCCGCTCAGCGCGTGAAGGCAGCAGCCAAGCGAGCCCGGAGCAAGGCGAAGACCCTGGCAGGAGCGGTTAGCGAGAAGAGGGCTGTCAAGCAGGCCAAGGAGACCGCCAGCCGAGCGCGCAGCAAAGCCAAGGCGCTGGCGAAGAAGGTCGCGGCCGCCGCGGTGGGTGCTGCCGCGGTCGCAGCCGCCGCTGGCCTGACCGTAGCCCGCAGGCGTAAGCGGAGGAAGCGCCGGTGGCTGAGCTAGCTGCGTGCCAGCCGCATCTCCGGCGCTCCGGCCCCGGTGGATCATCGAATTCGTAATGCGTGAGGCTGGCGCCCACAGCTGATGCGCGATCTTGTTAGACGGCAACGGCACATTCTGGGGGGGGACCGATGGTCTTCGAGGTGGTCGCCATCCTTTGTGCCGGCCTGTTCGCCGGCGCGGCGATCTACATCACCGCGGTGGAGCATCCAGCTCGCCTAGCCTGCGGCACCGCGCTCGCCGTCCGGGAATTCGCCCCGAGCTATCGGCGCGCCGCCATCATGCAGGCCGCTCTGGCGGTGCTCGGGTTCCTGGCGGCCATTGGGGCGTATTGGCAGGCGAATCACGGTGGCCTCCTCCTGGGTGGCCTTCTGCTGGGGGCAGTGGTGCCGTTCACGCTGGTTGGCATAGCACCCATCACCCGCCGGCTGCTCGCACCCCACTTGCTTCCTGACTCGGCCGAGGCCGGGGCTTTGCTCCGGAAATGGGGCCAGTTACACGCCGTCCGCAGCATCCTGGGCGACCTGGCTTTCACGGTGCTCCTCATATGCTCAGTCCGGACGTAATCGGCGCGGTGCCGTTGCCGTCCATCAACCGCATGCAGCTGGCCGGCGCTCGTGTGGCGAGCGCCCGAGCCAGGCCCGCAGGAGGCGCCGTGTACGAGCATCGTCGCATGCGCCCGCTGCCGCGTCGGCGGTTCGCGCGCCGGATGGCTGCACACTTCGCTGTTGCCACGGCCCTGGTCGCGCTCTCGTTGGTAGGCGGCATGTTGGGCTATGAGCATTACGAGGGGCTCGGCTGGCGCGACGCGTTCCTGAATGCCGCCATGCTGCTCGGTGGTATGGGACCGGTCAATGCGCCGCGCACCGATGCCGGGAAGTTATTCGCCGGATGCTACGCCCTCTACGCGGGATTGGTGTTCCTCGTCGTTGCTGGATTACTGCTCGCGCCCGTGGTGCACCGGCTCCTCCATCGGCTGCACTGGGACCCGGACGAGTCCGGGTAAGTCCGTGCGGAGCGCATGCGTCGTTGGATGGTCGGAGCCGCGATTGCAGGAGTCGGGCTGATGGTGATGGGTGCGCTGCTCTGGGCCCCGCCGCCATGGGTGTTCGAACGACTGGCGCGTGCCTTTCCGGGATGTCTGTATCGAGTCGCTACCGATCGGCCCGTCATCGCCCTCACGCTCGATGATGGTCCCGATTCGATCACGACACCCCTCATTCTCGAGGAACTCCGCCACTACTCGGCGCGAGCGACATTTTTCCTGATCGCGAGTCGGGTAGCCAGGCACGACCAATTGGTGCGCCGCATCGTGGCTGAGGGCCACGAACTCGGCAACCACTTCATGTACGATCGTGCCAGCATCCATTTGAGCCCGGATGCGTTCGCCAGCGATCTCGAGCGCGCCGGCCAGATACTCGCGCCTTTTGCCCCGGTGCGGTGGGCGCGGCCGGGGTCTGGTTGGTACTCGCAGCCAATGATTGCGGCTATGCACCGGTCCCGGTACCGGTGCGCACTTGGATCGGTCTACCCTCTCGATGCGAGTATCCCCTCGGTTGCTTTCGCGCGACACTACATTCTACGGAACCTCCGGCCCGGAGCGATCGTGATACTTCACGATAATGGCGGCCGCGGACGACGGACCGCGCAGGTGCTCTCGGAGGTGCTGCCCAAGTTGCGCCGACGGGGGTACCGGGTGGTCTCATTGAGTGACTTGGTTGCTGCGGCCCAACCAGCGCATGCCGCCGGCGCGCCGCTGGCGGCGCCGGCGCCCACGCGCCGTTAGACGGACCCATCCGGCTGGCGGTCACATCATGGCGCCTGGCTGCGAAAGCACATTATGAAGTAGATTCGCCTCGTCCCATCCGCCCGATAACGAGGTTTCCGTACGGAGCAGCAGACCATGTCCATTACCGTCCGTCCCATCCGCCGGTTGGCTCCGCTGGTGCTGTCGGCTGGCATCCTCTTCGTGCTCGCCGGATGTGCTTCAGTGACGCCGATCGGCGAGCTGCTTGACAATTCTGCCCGTTACGATGGGCAGACGGTGCGCATAGAGGGGGAGGTACGCGAGTCGGGAGGAGGGTTCGGACTAGGCGCCTATCAAGTCAAAGACGCGACGGGCACCCTCACCGTCCTGAGCGAAAAGTCCGGCCCGCCTCGCACGGGCGCGAAGATCGGAGTGAAAGGGAGGTTCGAGGCTCTGTTGACGCTCGGCTCCAAGAGCCTGGCCGTCTTGCGGGAGGAAAGTCGCTCCGTGCCCTGAGCGGTGAGGCGGACACGCCGTGCATCACTGGTTGAGCTTTCGTCGGTTGCCACTGCCCAGGAGCCCGCATGCGCCGTAGCCTGCCGCTCGTCGCCCCGATCCTCGTACTCGGCTGCCGCAGCGATCGCGAAGCAGCGGATGCCACGCCCCACGCGGCCGATCCGAGCCCAGCGACCTGTGCCTGGCCCGACTCGCTCGATGCCGTGCGGGCTGCGCCGGCCAACCATCGCATGGTGCTCGAGAACGATGCCGTGCGTGTGCTCGATGTAACGGTGCGACCCGGTGAACGCGAGCCACTCCACGCGCACTGCTGGCCCAGTGCCATGTACCTCATGGCTGCGGGGCGCTACCGGGACTACGACGCAAGCGGTGCCGTCCTCGCGGACGTGAAGGCGGCTCCGGACTCGATATTTCCGATGACGCTGTGGGTGGAGCCGGAAGCTCCGCACGCAGTCGAGAACCTCGATGCCCGCCCGGTGCGGCTACTTCGCGTCGAGCTCAAGAAATAGCTGGGCGGCTGCGCGGGCGCTCGCACAGGCGAGCGTTCGTGCGGGCCGGACGACCAGTAGAGCCCTGAGACCCGACAGTTCGATGCCGCGCTTTGCCGCTCGCCTGTACCAGATTGGGCTCAACCGCTGTGTGGATGTGCCGCGACGGGTTGCCGCGGCGCTTGGGGACAGCCCACGCATCTACGTGACCGGACGCATAGCGGGCGTCCGCGTCCGCTCGACCCTGATGCCTCGCGCGGGCGGGGGGCATCGGCTCTTTGTTCACAGCCGGATCTGGCGCCCGCTGGGCTTGCAGCCGGGCGACCCCGTCACCGTCGAGGTCGCCGCCGATCTGGCGGGCGCGGAGGTGGTGGTGCCCCGGTTCTGGCGGCAGGCATTGGAGCGCCGCAGCCAGGCTGCTCGACGCTTCGCCGGGCTCCGACCGGCGACACAGCGGGAATCGTGCGCTGGCTCGCCGCGGCACGCCAACCGGAGACCCGCGAACGTCGCATCGAGCTGGCGCTGGATCGGTTGGAGGCGACCCGGCTGCGCGACCGGTCGTGAGGTCGCTGCCTAACCAGCGCCGGCGGCGGCGCAGGGACTGAGCGGCTTCTGTGATGACGCGCGCGGGTGTTCGTCAGCAACTCCACGATCTCGGCCTTCGTCCGGGGTGTGTCCTGCTGGTACACTCCGCGTTCTCCAAAGTCGCACCCATCGAGGGAGGTCCAATCGGTCTCATCGCAGCATTGGGGGACGCGGTGGGGCCTGGCGGGACATTGATCATGCCCAGCATGACCGATGACGACGATCATCCGTTCGATGCCCGCACAACGCCCTGTCGCGGACTCGGGGTCGTGCCCGACACCTTCTGGCGCCTTCCGAACGTACGGCGCAGTTCCAATCCCCATGCTTTCGCTGCCAGAGGCCCAGCCGCTGCCTTTATCACCGCGACGCATCCCCTGGATTTTCCTCACGGACCGAACAGTCCCGTGGGGCGCGTCCACGCGCTCGGCGGCCTCATTCTGCTGCTTGGGGTCGGCCACGATGCCAACACGACCGTGCACTTGGCCGAGTCGTTGGCTGGCGTCAGGTACCGGCGTCCCAAGCATGTGACGGTCCTCCAGGGCGGGCAGCCGGCTCGGCTGGCGTACACGGAGATCGACCACTGTTGTCAGAACTTCTCGCTGGTCGATACCTGGCTGGACGGCGCCCGCCTGCAGCAGCGAGGTGTCATCGGTCATGGCGAGGCGCGGCTGGTCGCCTCACGCACGGTTGTCGACATCGTGACTGCGCAGCTCCGGCGGGACGAAACCGTGTTCCTCCATGCACACGGTGTCGATCCGGAATGTGACGAGGCGCGCGGCAGCTTAGCCGGAACACCGGCGCGCGGTGCATCGTAGAGTCCGTATCGGCGGGGGTGCCGTCCGCAGCTGATGCGCGATCCGTTAGGCGGCAACGAGTCCGGGACATGAATCCCATCTCACGAAGCGCCGCGATTCTGCTGCTCGCGATCGGTGGCTTGGCGCCCGCGCCGGTCGGGGCGCAGCTTCAGCCGCCGGAGCCGTTCATCGACCGGGGCCTGTGCCCCTTCGAATGCTGCACCTATCGGGAGTGGACCGCCCGCACTCCCGTCCGGGTCGTCGGGCAGGAAGGTGAACCCGGCCCCACGCGGTTTACGCTCCGGCCCGGTGAGCGCTTCACGGCGCTCGGCGGCAACGTCCACCTTCCGCGCGCAGGCATCGCCATCGCGGTTGACACCGTCACCATGGACGGTGATAGCGTTCATCCACCGGTCCTACTGCGCCCGGGGGACACGGTCTACGTGCTGACGTACTTGGGCGAGGGGATGTACCACGTCTGGTACCAAGGCGCCGTGCGCGAAACCTTCGGCTTCTGGCCCGCGCCGGACGAGGATACGACGCGGGCTGGCACGCCCTATCCCGGCCGCCTGCTCCGTTCGGCGGAGGAACATTGGTGGGTCCAAGTGCGTACGGCCGGCGGAGAGAGGGGCTGGGTACTGATGGACTCGGTCGATGTGAGTGGCAGCGACCTCTGCGGCGATTGACCTTGGCCGCCCGCAGCTGATGCGCCATCCGTTGGGCCGACACCCCGCGAGTACTGGTGATGATTGAGATCCAGTTACCCGTTCTCGACGCCTCCGGGAAGCGCAGGATCGAGGAAGCTGCCCGCTGAGGCCCTGGGATCGGATCGCTACCGGCTTCTCGCTTCGCCTGGTTTGGTGGAGGGGGTGGCCGCAGGAGACGAGCTGGAGCTCGCCCCGACCGAGCCCACAGGCTTCCGAGTCCTGCGTCGTGGTGGCCAGCTCTGCATTTGGATCTATCTGCCGGAGCCGCCGCCCCCGGGAACCGAGGCGCGCCTGAGCCGAGCGGCCGGGGCCCTGGGCGGGTACTTGGACGGCGGACACACTAAACTGCGAATTCTCACCATACCGGTGAGCGCAGGGTTTGCCTGCGTCGAAGCCGAGCTGGGCGCCGCGGTAGCGGACCTGAGCGGCTCGACTTGGGCCTACGGCAATGTCTACGATCCGCGGGACGCTGCTCGCCCGCTCGGTTGATGGGAGGACTCGGCTTAGGTCGGGAGGACTCGGCTTAGGTCGGGCGGCCACTTCGCGCAGGATGCGCCTAACACCGCATGGAGGCCGGTTTGAAAATCAAGCTGACCAGCGTCCTCGTCGACGATCAACACAAGGCCTTGAAGTTCTACACCGAGGTGCTGGGCTTTGTGAAGAAGCAAGAGATCCCGCTTGGCAAGGCCAAGTGGCTAACCGTCGTCTCGCCCGACGGGCCGGAGGATATCGAGTTGCTGCTCGAGCTCAGCGACAACCCCGCAGCCAAGACGTTCCAAGCCGCCCTCCGGAAGCAAGGAATTCCGCTCACCGCATTCGCCGTGGACGATACCCAGCGGGAGTACGACCGGCTGAAGCGGCTGGGAGTGCTGTTTCGCAAGGAGCCGACGAAGACGGGACCGACCATCATCGCCGTGTTCGAGGATACGTGCGGGAACCTCATCCAGCTCTATCAGGGGTAGGCGCGGCGGCTTACCCTGCGCCATCACGCTCCGAGGATCATCGTGCCAGCGTCCCCAGTGCCGGATCAGGCGGCCGGCCCGAGACCGCAGCGGTGCTCACGGCGGAACTGCAGCAGCAGCTCGAAACCGCGCCCGGGCGGCGGCATACCTAACGCATGCGGCTGCGAAGGGCGACTCTGAGCGATGCCGAGGCGGTCGCGGCCACGCTCCGCGACGCGTTCGCTGAGTTTGAGCCGCTCTACACCCCGGCGGGGTTCCTGGCCACCACGCCGACGGCCGAGCAACTCAGGGCCCGCTGGGCCGAAGGTCCGACGTGGGTGGCCGTGCGCGACGGCACCGTCGTGGGGACCGTCTCGGCGGTACCGCGTGCCACTGAGCTGTACATCCGGAGCATGGCGGTCCGCCCGGCCGCGCAAGGCCAGGGCGTTGGCGCCCAGTTGTTGCGGACGGTCGAAGCCCTGGGCTTGGAGCAGCGGTACGGCCGGTTGGTGCTCAGCAGTACGCCGTTCCTGTACGCTGCACTGCGGCTCTACGAGCGACTCGGCTTTCGGCGGACCGGCGAGGCTGACCTATTCGGTACGCCCCTGGTCGTGCTGACCAAGCCACTGCTGGCGCCGTGAGGCACGGTCTGGGCCGCCGCCTTGATCGCGAGTCCTGGTGACACGACGGGCGGTCGGAGCAATCCTTCCCCATGCGCGTCCTGCTCGTCCATGGACTTGGCCGGACCCCTCTCTCGCTCGTCCGCCTGGCGCGGGAGCTTCGCCACGCCCGCCATGCCCCCGACTTCGTCGGCTATGTCGCGGCCATCGAGCGGTTCGCGACCATTCGCGCCCGGGTGCGGCACCGCCTCGAGCGGGCCGCGCGGGAGGGAGCTCCCTACGCCGCGGTCGGGCATTCTCTCGGAGGCCTTCTGGTGCGGGCCGCCCTGAGCGATTGGCCCGCGCAACTCGGCTTACCCCGGCACGTCGTCATGCTCGGCACCCCGAGTCAGCCGCCTCGGCTCGCCGGCCGGTTCCGCCGCCTCTGGCCCTACCGGGTGATCAACGGCGAATGCGGCCAGCTGCTGGCCCGCTCGGACTTCTTTGCCGCGTTGCCGCCCGTCGCCGTTCCCTGCACGGTGATAGCCGGCACGCGGGGTTGGCGCGGCCGATGGAGCCCGTTCGGGCTCGACGCGAACGACGGGATCGTGGGGGTCGCTGAGGCCCGGTTGGACATGGCGGCCCGGGTCGTCGAGCTGCCCGTCGCGCACACCTTCATGATGAACGACCGGCGGGTCCGGGCGCTCGTCCACGAGGTCCTGCAACAGGCTGCGGCTCACACGAGCATCGATGACCGAGACCTTTGAGCGGCCCTTCACAGACGAGGAACGTGCCCTGCTGGGTCGCACGCCCGGCTTCCCACCGTCCTGGCTCGACGGCGTCGTCGGAAGCCTGAGTCTCGGCGTGATCGGCTTTCTCATCGTGTTGCTCGTCCTGAGCTTCCGCTCAAATGGAGCGGACGTCGCACCTCGCGGGGCGTTGTTCGCTGGTATTGTGATCGCGGTCTTCCACTACGGTCGCCGGCAACGCAGGGAACGCCTGGCAGCGTCAGCCGAGAGCATCGCTCGTGGCAACGACCTGGCTTCTGGTCAGGCGAGGGTGACACGGTACACGGCTACCGACGCGATCGGCATCCAGGAGTCCGAGGACGAGGGAATGGCGTTCTACCTTCAGCTCACCGATGACCGCGTCCTCTATCTCGGTGGCCAGTACCTGGATGCGCTCGCTGACACCCAACGGTTCCCCGCAACCGAGTTCGAGATCAGCCGGGTGGCCGCGAGTGATCGTTTCCTTGCTCTGACGCCCCGCGGCCGGTATCTGCCGCCGTCGTCGGAGCGCGAGCCGTTCACGGCGGAAGAGTACGAGCATGACCGAATCCCTGAGGACCGAGCTTTCGTCGAGGCAAGGTTCGAGGATCTGCGCCGGGTGGCGGTCTGACGCGCATGCAGCCGTTCGCTGGTGGCCCCATTTCCAACCGCCAGTTGGCGCTTCGCACCGCCGGTGTTACGGTCCGCGACCTCTTCGGCGGTCTCGTCATCGGCTTCGCGGTCGGCAGCCTCCTCGACGGCGTCGCCAGCCCGCTACCGACCTGGCTTCGGCGCACGGTGTCCACCCTCGCGGCCGCCACGGTGGTTACCCTCGCGGGGCGCATCTGGGTTCGACACGTGGCTCAGCTGGCAGGCCGGGTCGTACCCCGGCACCTCACTCGCACGGGCGTAACCTTCGGGGCGACCACCATCGTGATGGCCCTGGCCTTGGCTGCACTGGAGCCGGGTCTGCTCGCGCGTGCCGCCGCCACGCAGGTGCCGGTTCATGCGGTGTATACCGTGGTATTCGTGCCCGCCACAGGCCTCATCGCGGCCAGCGGTGCGTTTGCGCTCGGCCAGGCGCTCCGGAATTGGCGCTTCGGCGTACGCCTGAGCCTCGTCGCGGGCTTCGTCGCAGCGGTGGCGTTCCTGCTCAGCGCGCTGCTGATGGCGGCGCTCGGGTGGCGGGTTGGTGCACCGCGCGCGGCCGAGCGCGCGACGATGCTGGTGGTTACGGCCGTCGGCGCGGCAGCCGCAGCGATCCTCGCCGGAGGCGTGATCGGGTACGTGCTGTCTCGGATCGGCGGGACCGGCCCGTCGGTGTCGAGTGCCGAATCCCGCGAATGATGGCCGCCGTGCCCCGCCTGTATGACGATCTCGCCGGGTGGTGGCCGCTCCTCTCGCCACCCGCGGAGTATGAGGCCGAGGCTGCCGACCTGCTGCCTCGCCCAGGGGCCGTCCCCGACTCTCGGCCCGCGACCCTGCTGGAGCTCGGTGCCGGCGGCGGTAGTCTCGCCTTTCACCTCAAGCGCCATTTCCGACTGACCCTGACGGACCGGGCCCCCGCCACGTTGGCCGTCAGCCAGACGCTCAACCCGGATTGCGAGCACCTGTTGGGTGATATGCGATCGCTGCGCCTCGACCGGCTATTCGATGTCGTCCTCGTCCATGACGCCATCATGTATGCCACGGAGCCCGCGGCCGTCCAGGCCACGCTATACACCGCGGCCTTGCATTGCCGTGCCGGGGGAACGGTCGTCGTCCTCCCGGACTTTGTGCGCGAATCGTTCGCCCCAGCGACCGACTGCGGTGGATACGACGCGGTCGACGGGCGCGGGCTCCGCTACCTCGAGTGGGCGTGGGATCCCGATCCGGCCGATGACACCTATCTCGTCGATTACGCCCTGCTCCTGCGAGCCCGCGATGGAACCGTCACGGTGGCTCACGACCGGCACGTGGAGGGCCTCTTCGCTCGCACTCAGTGGCTGCAGTGGTTCGCCGAAGCCGGACTGCCCGCTCGCAGCTCACTCGACTCGTTCGGACGTGAGATCTTCCTCGGCACCCGACGGGGCGCCGATTCCGACGCGGGTACCTAACCCGCGCGATCCATTGGGCACGCGGCCGGAGGATCGATGACGCGACGTAGCTTTTATCGGCTGGCGGTCGTTCTCCCCCTGATCGGGTTCGTAGCGGCCGCTGCGATTCGCACATACTTCGGTTGGGAGCGCGAAGCTTCGGCCTTCCCCGGCAGCCGTACGGAATCGGTCTACCCACCGTCCCTCCTGCGTGACGTCGTGGCATACCTCGGCGTCGTGATTTGGGCCTGGCGTCCGGTCATCCGCGCGCCGCTCCCGCAGGTGGCCCGGCTGCTGTGGCAGGCGCCGCTTCTGTTTCTGGGACTGCACGGCGTGCTCGTGGGCATCTTCGCCGTGGTGCAAGAGCGCGGATTGGCATCGCTGGCCGAAGAACGCAGCCTGCTCGTCGTGCGCGGGGTGGCGTACCTCGTGCTCAGCTACATCTACGTAGCCCTCATTCAGTGGGCGGCTCAGCGAGTGAGCGATCCGAGCACATGGCCGGGCGACCCACGCTCGACCGGTGCCTGACCAGCGCGTGCCGCGGGTACACCGCCCACCGCTGATGCGCGGTTCGTCACCCGGCACTGCGTCGTTACGACCACACAGACGGGCTCGGCCTCGGTGGGCAGCTGGGTAGTACGAGGAGGAGCAACCGGATGCCCTCGCGGGCGGTGGTTCTGGATACGAACGTTCTCGTCGCGGCTGGGTTCAAGCCGCGGAGCGCGTCGGCGAAGATCGTGGACGCCGTGAAGCAGGGCCGGCTGCGGATGGTCTGGAACGACGCGACTCGTCGCGAGATCGAGCGGATCCTGCGGCAGATCCCGCCGCTCCGCGCCCAGTCGGTGGCTCAGCTCTTTCGTCCGGAGAGTTACGTCACCGTCGCCACGCATCCTGAGCGTTTTGAGGAGATTCCAAACCCTGATGATCGCAAGTTCGCGGCGGTAGCTCAGGCCGCGGGGGCAGTCCTGATCTCGAACGACGAGCATCTTTTGAAAGGGCGAGACCACCTGGTCGTACCAGTGCTCACGCCCGGCGAGTTCTGGGAAGGCCGGCCGCGTTCAGGCGAGTCGCCCGGCACACATACACGATAAGGAATGGATGGCTCTATGCTCCGCTGGCTGCTCGCGGCTGCACATCTGCTCGCCCTCGGTATCGGCCTGGGAGCGGTCTTTGGGCGCGGGCGCGCGCTCCGACAGCCGCTCGACCGTGCCGGCGTGCAGCGGGTGCTGGCGGCCGATACGTGGTGGGGAATCGCGGGTTTTCTCTGGATCAGTACCGGCCTGTGGCGCTGGCTGGGCGGGCTGGAAAAGGGCACGGCCTACTATCTCCAGAATCACGTCTTCTGGACCAAGATGGGCTTGTTTGCGCTGTTGGTGATCCTGGAGGTGAGCCCGATCGTCACACTCATGCGGTGGCGCCGCCAACTCGCCGCGGGTGCCGCGCCCGACCTCACGCCCGCGCCGCGCCTCGCCCGCCTCAGCTTCCTTCAAGCCGGGCTGATCGTGCTGATGGTGCTGGCCGCGACCGCCATGGCGCGGGGCTACGGCGTGCGGGGGCCGTAAGCAACGTCCGGGGCACGGCGGCGCCTCACACGAGCCAGAGCGCGGAGCCCGCGGCCGAACGTAGATTGACGCGGGCGGCATATCAGGGCATCGAACTGCTGCGGCGAACGGGAACCGAGGCGGTTGAGTTCGTCACACTGATGTGGTTTGACTCGCTCGATGATGTGCGCGCCTTCGCGGGCTCGGTTCCTGTTCTTTTGGACGATGCCCGCGAATGTGTCCGGTGTATGGCGCTGGCGGCGCCCGACGGCACGTCGGACTAGCTGGGGCGGCGCCACCGCGGAATAAGAACGAGGCCTGCCGATGATCCGCAAACTGAAGGACGGCCGCTATCGGCTGTATTCTCGAAAGCTGGACCCCAAGACCGGGAAGCGGCGCAACCTCGGCACCTTCAAGACGCGGGCGGCAGCCGAGAAGCACGAGCGCGCCGTGCAATTCTTCAAACGCCGGGGCTGACGGGGGACTTGCTTTCAGCTTCGGCTTGGTGCTGGATGGGCGCTGCGGCGTGACTACTCCCGCTCTCGAATGGCGTCGACGAGTTCCGCCTTCGACATCCGGCTGCGTCCCCGGACGTGCAGTTCGCGCGCACGGTTCTCCAGCTCGGCCTTCGTACGGGTCTCGAGCCCGTGCCTGGGGTTGCCGGTTCCCTGGCTGCGCTGATTGGGAGTCCGCCCTTCCTCCCGCCGCTCCTTGTTGACGGTACGAGCGGCGATCTCCTCGGCTCGCTCCTCCGGCGCGCCGCGCTCCTCGTAGCCGGCTTTGATGTGCTCGTACTGGCGCTGGTCCTTTGGGCTCCATGACGGCATAGTGACCTCCCCGTCGCGTCTGATCGGTGCTCCCCTACCCTGAGCCCCAGACCGCGACGACGCCGTGACCGAGCGCACCGGCGCGCGAGATGCCACCGCAGCCGTAGAATTGTGGCTGAGCCACCATTGAGGTCCCATATGGCGAACCCCACCACGCCGCTCGACCGCTCGCTCTGGCCGGCCCTGGCGTACGACGAGTGGCAAGACACGCAGGCCACGCTGCATCTGTGGACCCAGATCGTGGGCAAGATCCGCCTCGTGCAGACGCCCTGGGTCAATCATTCCTGGCACGTTGCCCTGCACGTCACGGCCAGAGGGCTCACGACCTCGCCGATTCCCTATGGATCTCGGACGTTTGACATCGAGTTTGATTTTCTCGACCACCAGCTCCGGATCAGGACCACCGGGGGAAAGACCGAATCCCTCCGCTTGGTGCCTCGGGCCGTCGCGGACTTCTACCAGGAGCTGTTCGCTCGCCTGAAGGCACTCGGGCTCGACATCACGATCCGAACCACGCCCAACGAAATCCCGGACGCCATACCGTTCGACCGGGACTGGACCCATGCCGCCTACAACGCAGAGCAGGCCGGGCGATTCTGGCACGCCCTGGTTCAGGCCGACCGCGTGTTCAAGGAGTTTCGGTCGCGATTTATCGGCAAGTCCAGTCCGGTACACTTCTTCTGGGGCAGCTTCGACCTGGCGGTTACCCGCTTCTCGGGACGTCGTGCGCCACCGCACCGTGGCGGCGTGCCGAATCTGCCCGACTGGGTCGCTCGAGAGGCGTATTCGCACGAGGTCAGCAGCTGCGGGTTCTGGCCGGGCGGCGCGGCGATGCCGTACCCGGTGTTCTATGCGTACGCCTACCCGGAACCCGAGGGATTCAAGTCCGCATCGCTGCGCCCGGCTGGTGCGCGGTACGACGCCGGCCTTGGCGAGTTCGTTCTGCCCTACGATGACGTCCGCCAGGCGACCTCGCCCGATACGATGCTCCTGGATTTCCTCCAAAGCAGCTACGAGGCAGCCGCCGATCTCGGCGCGTGGGATCGGCCGGCATTGGAGCAACCAGATCGTCTTGGGGGGTGACGAGGCGCCGGAACACGTGAAGCTCGCGGCGATCGCGTTCGCCATCCTCGGCGTTGTCAGCCTGGGCCCCGGCGGCGAAAGGGCAGACGAGCCGACGGCGCCGTTGTACCTGATGCTCGCCGGAGTAATGATTGGGGTCGAGCTGTTCACCGATTGGAGCTTGGTCGGCGCTGAGAGAGCCCGAGACGGCGCCGGAAAGATTCGCCAACCATGCCTAGACCCGACCTGACCGCTGCACAGCGGGCGATGGTGGACACGTGGGAGCGCCACACCGCCGCCGAGTTCGGGACGAAGAGCGTCGACGCCACGATGGCAACCATGACTGGAGACCCTGTGGTGAACCACGTTCCGGTCATGACCGGCGGCGTCGGGCACGACGCAGTCCGCCAGTTCTACAGCACCCATTTCGTGCCGGCGCAGCCGCCTGACGTGGAACTGATCCCGCTGACCCGCACGGTCGGCACCGATCGGATCGTGGATGAACTCGTGTACCGGTTCACGCACACGATCGAGATGCCGTGGATGCTGCCGGGCATCGCCGCCACAGGCAGGCGCATCGAGATCCCGCTGGTGGTGATCGTTGAGTTCCAAGCGGGGCGGATAAGCGCCGAGCGGATTTACTGGGATCAAGCCTCGGTATTGATCCGGGTGGGCGTGCTCGACTCGCGGCAGCTGCCCGCCACGGGCATCGAGGCCACTCGGCAAGTGCTCGATCCCCATCGGGAGCCGTCGAACCGGTTGATCGCGGAGCCACGGCCGGACCAGCGGCCCTCCTAGACGCCCCGGAACGCGGCACGGTCAACGTCCACAACCTGCGATCCGCGCAACTCACTGGTCCCAGGAGGACGAGATGCCGAAATTCCCTTGGCAGGCGTCCTACACCGCACAGGGCGCTCAAGGGCTCCAGAAGGACGGCGGCCTGGCCCGTCGCGCCGCGGTCCAGCGATTGACCGAGCAGGCAGGCGGCAAGCTCGAAAGTTTCTACTTCGCGCTCGGGGAGTCAGACGTCTATGTCATCGCGGAGCTCCCGGATGCGACGACCGCGGTCGCGGTCAGTCTCGCGGTCAACGCGGTCGGGGCGGCACATCTGCGCACGGTCCCGCTGCTCACGGCCGAGGAGATGGACACGGCCACCAAGAAGGCGGTCGACTACCGTCCACCGGGTGCAGCAGGGAAGCCCTAGCTGCGCACCGTCGGGACGCTCCCGGAGAGAAGCACGATGGCGGACAGAATCGGATCGGCGCTCACGCCCGAGCAGTGGGAAACTCGAGACGTCCGCCAGGCGGCGCGGCGCCTCGATCAATGGGCGGAGCAGAACGCGGATCAGACGCGCGAGGATGATGCAACGGAGTACGCCGCGAAGCTGGGACTGAGCGGCAGTGGCTGCGTGATCGTGATGAACCGCGCCCACGACCGGGTTCTCGTGCCTCCACCTGCGCGGCCCGCCCTGGCCGCCCTGGCTCTCGCTGAGCAACCCTTTGGCTTTACCCACGCCGATACGGCGGCCGTTCGCCGGGCAGCAGAGAACACGCAGGACCCCGGAGCCGCGGCAGCCCTCAGCGACCTGGGTGACCGATTGCACGCGCTTCTGCCGCCCGCGGCACCCGGCGGCACGTAAGCCGCATTTGCGATGCGAGCGAGTCCCGATCGATCAAACACAAAGCCCGGTCGAGTGCGTATGCACCCGCCGGGACGATGGCCCACCGCAGATTGATCACCCGGGCTGCTGATGTGCCCCGGGGCCCGAAGGCTATGTCCTGCAAACCTGGACGGAAGGTAATCGACCCCCCGGGCAACGCACAAGGCCCGTACGCTCGACGCACCCTGACTTGAGCCTCTGCCCATGCGAATCCGGTATCTCACTGTCGCGCTGGCCATCCTGGCCGCCCTCCTCCTCGTGGTCGCCGGCCCCGGGGTTCAAGCGGGGCTCTGGACCTTCCACACCGGCTTCACGCTGCTCCGCTGGGCGGCCTACACGGGCCTCGCTGCCGCGGTGGCCGCCCTGATGCAGCTCCTGATCGGGCGGCAGCGCGGCCTGCCACGAGGGCCGCTTGTGCTCGCGGTTCTGCTCGGACTGCTCACGGCTGGCGTGCCCTGGTTCTGGCGACAGCGTGCCCGGCAAGTGCCACCCATTCACGACATCAGCACGGATACGCAGAATCCACCAACCTTCGTTGCAGTGCTGCCGCTCCGGGCAGACGCGCCGAATCCCGCGACGTACGGAGGCCCGGAGGTCGCGGCCGCACAAGCGCAAGCGTACCCCGATATTCGCCCGCTCGAGATGCCAGGCACGCCACCTGATGCCGCCTTCCGGCGCGCGCTCGATGCCGCCCGCGCCGCGGGCTGGGCTATCGTCGCGGCGGACTCGGCCGAAGGGCGGATCGAGGCCACCGCCACGACCGGCTGGTTCGGCTTCAAGGACGACGTGGTCCTGCGGATTCAGGCCGCCGGAGGCGGCAGCCGGCTCGACGTACGCAGTGTGTCGCGGGTGGGGAAGAGCGACGTCGGGACCAATGCGCGACGGATCCGCTCGTATCTGCGCGGTCTGGCGGACTGAGCCCGCCGCGGGGTCAATCACAGCGTTCGGAGGCCCACAATGTCCGACCATGTCTACAAGTCGATCGAGCTCGTCGGCTCCTCGAGCGCAAGCATCGAGGACGCCATCAGCACCGCCATCGCCAAAGCGGCGCAGACCGTGCGGAACCTGCGTTGGTTTCAGGTGATCGAGACCCGCGGGCACATCGAGGGGGCGCGCGTCGCTCACTGGCAGGTCACCCTGAAGGTGGGGTTCACGCTCGAGGACGCTCAATAGTGGCGATCCGCGATCCCTCAGGCTGCTGGCGAATCCCCGCTGGCGCAGCCAAGCTTCTCCGGTGGACAGGTGCTGTCCCGGTTCAAGGAGGCTGCCATGGCTCGCTGTGAGGTCTGCGGCAACGACTACTATCTCTCCTTCCAAGTCATCGCCGCTGGGCATACGCATACGTTCGATAGCTTCGAATGCGCCATCCACAAGCTCGCACCGGTCTGCGAGCATTGCCGCTGCCGGATCGTGGGGCACGGGATCGAGGCCAAGGGGACATTCTATTGCTGCGCGCACTGTGCGCGGGAGCAGGGTGTGACCGCTGTGGTGGATCACGCCTGAGCCCCGGTCGGGCCTGCGCGCCGAGCTGCCGGGCGCGCTGCCGCGACCTGACCGATGGGATGCGGCGGAGCGGTTGGAGGGCCGGCCCGCCCCCGTCTTGCGCGGGTGCCTTCGGCGGGCATCTTAGCCTCAATCCTGCCGGTTTCCTTCCTCTCACCGCCGGAGCAGACCATGGATCTGACAGCCTTGCTCGTTCAGCTCATCTCGGGGGCAGTAGGCGGCAACGTCGCAGGGCTGGCCAATAAGGCCAAGAGTCTCGGTCCCGTGCTCAACACGATCCTTGGAGCGTTGGGTGGGCTGGGAGGCGGGCAGCTAGCCACCGGCACTCTCGGCGGCGGCACCGCAACCGAGGTGGGCGCGTCGGCAGTCGTCGGCGCCCTCCTGCCGTTGATCGTCGGCATGCTGAAGAAGAAGGCAGCGTAGGGCAGCAATCAGCCCGACCCGCGCCTGCAAGCCCATCTATCGGCAATGAAATCGGAAGACGAACTGACCGGCATCCTCAGGTTTCTCCGGACGGCGGAGCGCTTGAAGAGCATGCCGCGCAGCGGCTGGACGGCCGCGGGTGAGCGGGAGAGCGTGGCGGCCCATACCTGGCGGCTCTGCCTGATGGCGGTCCTCCTCGCCGACCACGTGCCCGGGATCGACCTCGCACGGCTGCTGAAGATCTGCCTGATCCACGACCTGGGCGAGGCGCTTCACGGCGATATCCCCGCGCCGGCTCAATCCGCCGACGCGACCAAGGCGGAGCGCGAACGTGCGGATCTCGGCGAGGTGCTCGCGCCGCTGCCGCCACGCATGCGGGAGGAGTTCGCCGCGCTCTGGGAGGAGTACGAGGCAGCCCGATCACCGGAGGCGCAGCTCGCCAAGGGCCTCGACAAGCTCGAAACGATTCTGCAGCACACCCAGGGGCGGAACCCGAGCGACTTCGATTACCGCTTCAATCTGACCTATGGCCGGCAGTACACGGCCGGGCACCCGATCCTCACGGCGCTGCGCGACCGATTGGACCGCGAGACGGAGCGGCGCGCCGTTCAGGAGCAGCATGGACGATCGACCCCGCCCTGACGAGTACTTCCTCGGCATCGCCATGGCCGTGCGCCGCCGCGCGAACTGTCTCGGGAATCGGGTCGGCGCCGTGATCGTGCGCGACCGGCGAATCGTGTCGACCGGCTATAACGGCACCCCGGAGAACATGGACAACTGCCTCGACGGCGGTTGTCTTCGGTGCCGGAATCGCGACAAGTATCCGTCCGGCACCGGGTACGACCTGTGTATCTGCGTGCACGCGGAGCAGAATGCCTTGCTGGCCGCGGCGCGTTTCGGCATTTCGGTCGAGAGCGGTGTGATCTACTCGACCATGCGGCCGTGCTTCGGGTGCACCAAGGAGCTGCTCCAGGCCCGGGTGCAGGCCGTCTATTTCCTCCATGACTGGGCTCATCCGGACACCGATAAACAGGCCGAATACGCCCGGCTCCAGGCCCGATTTGCGGGCGGCATCCGCAAGGTGGACGTGGACGACCCGGACAGGGACTGGGCCCTCTCCGCGCTCCGCACCAAGGGGGCGGGTCGGGTGGATGAAACGGGGCATCAACCGTAACGCTCCGGAAGCGAGACCATGCGCGCCTTCCACCTCGCATTCTTCGTCCGGGACCTCGCCACGACCCGGAGGTTCTACGGCGACATCCTCGGGTGCCGTGAAGGCCGGAGCACCGAGACCTGGGTGGACTTCGATTTCTTCGGCAGCCAGATCTCCGCCCACGTGACCGGTCCGGTCACCGCCACGACCGACGCGGGTGTCGTGGACGGCGTCCACGTCCCCATGCCGCACTTCGGGGCGCTGCTCGAGTGGGAGGAGTTCCAGCGCGTCGCGGAGCGGATCCGGCAGGCGGGCATCGGGTTCATCCTCGAACCGCGGGTGCGCTACCCCGGCCAGCCGGGTGAGCAGATGACCATGTTCCTCCGCGACCCGAGCGGGAACGCGCTCGAGTTCAAGAGCTTCCAGCACGCGGAGCACGTCTTCACCCAGTGACCGCGCCCGACGTTGTGATCCTCGGCGCCGGGATCATGGGCGCCAGCGCGGCCTGGCACCTCGCCCGCCGCGGCGTGCGCAACATCGTGCTGCTCGATCGCGCCCGCGCGGCGGGCGCCGGAAGCACCGCCCGCGCCACCGGCGGGTTCCGCGCGCAGTATGCCACGGCGATCAACGTCCGCCTGTCGCTCCTCGCCCGCGCCCGGCTCGAAACCTTCGAGGAAGACACCGGGGTGAACCCCGGCTACGTGCAGCACGGCTACCTCTGGCTCGCCGGAACCGAACGCGAGCTGGCGGCGCTCGCCGACGCGCGGCGCGTTCAGCACGAGGCCGGACTCCGCGAAGCTGTCGCCGTGGCACCCGAGGACATCCGGCAACTCAATCCGGCAGCCTCGAGCGAAGCCATCCTGGGCGGCGCCTGGTGTCCTACCGACGGGTTTCTCCGCCCGCTGGATCTGCTCGCGGGCTATCTCGGCGCGGCCGAACGCCTGGGCGCGCGGGTCCGCTGGGGTGTGGAGGCGAGCGGGCTCGAGCTCGGGACCGGACACCGCGTGGTCGCGGTGCGGGCCGGCCCGGAGCGCATCGCCTGCGGTGCGGTGGTCAACGCGCTCGGCGCCTGGGCCGCCGGGGTCATGACCGACACCGGGTTCGCCCTTCCGGTGACGCCGCTTCGGCGGCAGGTGGCGGCCACGGTACCCACCGACGTCCTTCCGCCGGCCATGCCGATGACCATCTTTGTGGGCGACGGGTTCCATCTCCGGGTCCGCGACGGGCGGGTGCTGCTCCTCTGGCCCACACCCGGCATGCGGGGACGTCCGTTCGACGACGCGGTCGAGCCCGACTGGCTGTGCGCGGTGCTCGCCAAAGCGGTCGCGCGAGTACCCGTGCTGCGAGCAGTGGCGCTGGACCCCCCGGCGTGCTGGGCCGGACTCTACGAGATCTCGCCCGACCGGCACGCGATCCTCGGCCCCACGCCGGGCGTGTCCAACCTGTTTCTCATCAACGGGTCGTCGGGCCACGGCGTCATGCATGCGCCCGCGCTGGGCCAGCTCCTCGGCGAGATCGTCTGCGATGGCCGCGCATCGACACTGGACGCCGCGCGGCTCCGCCCGGAGCGGTTCGCCGAAGGTGACCTCAATCCGGTATCCGAGCTGCTCTGAAGCGGACGATCGCGCTCGAGGGCCCTCATGACAGGAGTGTGGTCATGGACGAGCAAGCCGCCGCCGTTTACGAAGAATTTTTCGTTCCCGCCTTGTTCGCGCGATGGCCGGAACGCATTCTCGGCGCCGCGCAGGTTCGCAGCGGGGATCAGGTGCTGGACGTCGCCTGTGGGACGGGTGTTCTTGCCCGGGCCGCCGCGATACGCACCGGCCCGTCGGGATCGGTGGTGGGCTACGACCTCAGCCCCGAATGCTCGCGGTCGCACGGCGTACGGCGCCCGCGATTCGCTGGGAACAGGGCCCAGCGGAAGCGCTGCCGTACCCCGACGGCGCCTTCGATGCGGTGGTGAGCCAGTTCGGCCTGATGTTCTTCGCCGACCGGGCGGCGGCGCTGCGCGAGATGTTCCGCGTCCTCCGTTCCAGCCGGCAGCTCGCGGTGGCGGTGTGGGCCAGCCTCGACGAGAGCCCGGGTTACGCGGCCCTCGTGCGACTCCTGCAGCGTCTCTTCGGGTCCGGAGCGGCCGACGCGCTGCGCGCGCCGTTCGCGCTGGGCGACCGGGACGATCTGGCCGCCACCTTCGCGGGCGTGGGCCTGCCGGCGCCGTCCATCACGACGACGAGCGGCCCGGCACGCTTCCCGAGCATCGCTGCCTGGATCACCACCGATGTGAAGGGGTGGTCCCCGCTCGGCGGCCAGCTGAGCGATGCGCAGTTCCGGAACCTGCTGGCCGAAGCCGAAACGGCACTCCAGGAGTTCGCCACGGACGGAGCGATCGTCGAATTTCCGATCGCGGCCCACATCGCTGTCGTCGTGAAACCGTAACCACCGGGAGGGAGGCACCGTGGCGGCGTACGCGATTCGCGGAGGGGACGAGGGCAGGCGTCGGTTGGACCTGCTGGCGCAGATCATGGCGCCGACGACCAGCGCGCTCCTGGCCGAGGTCGGCGTACGCAGCGGCATCAACTGCCTCGATCTGGGATGCGGTGGAGGGCACGTGACGCGATGCCTCGCCGAGCTCGTCGGCGCTGGCGGCCGGGTCACGGGACTGGACCTCGATGCCGTCAAGCTCGCCGCGGCCTGGGACGAAGGCGACCGTGCAGGATACCGCAACCTCGACTTCCGCGTGGCGAACGTCGCGGAGTGGGCGGAGACCGACACCTACGATCTGGTGTACGGCCGGTTCATCCTCTCGCACCTTGCCGATCGCCAGACGGTGGTGCGGCGCATGTACGCGGCGCTCCGAAGCGGCGGCGTGCTGGTTCTCGAGGACATCGACTTTGCCGGCGCCTTCTGCCATCCCCCAACGCCGCCTTCGCCCGATACTGCGAGCTCTACGGCGCCGTCATCGGGCGCCGCGGCGGCGACGCCAGGCTCGGCCCCCAGCTCCTCGCGCTCTGTCTCGACGCCGGGCTCGAGGGCGTGCAGGTGCGCGTGGTCCAGCCGGTACATACCGGCGTCGCGCCCGAGAAGGCGCTGATGCTGAGCACCCTGGTGAACATCGGCGATGCGGTCATCGCCGAGGGCCTGGCCACCGCCGCCGAGCTGGACGCGACCGTGCTCCAGCTCCGCAGCTTCACCGACGACCCCCGCTCGGTCGTGGGCCTGCCACGCGTCTTTCAGGTGTGGGGGCATCGTCCGGGTACCCACGACGTCCACTAGAAACCGCGCACCGCGAGACCGCGTACCATCGTACATGCTGGGTACGGTGCACACTTCAGCGACGAGCCCCTGTGGCTGACGTGCGTCGTCAGCGACCGTCCGACGGCACCGGCAAAGATTATCGCATTCGTCGCGCCGTCCCGGATGACACGCGTGCGCTGGCACGACTTCGCTACGAGTTCCGCGCCGGACTCGACCCCGCCGCCGAGCCGGAGGACAACTTCGTCGAGCGATGCGCCGCGTGGATGCGCGCGCATCTCGCCGCCGCGGGTGTCTGGTGCTGCTGGATCGCCTACGATTCCGACGGCATCGTCGGCACGATCTGGCTCCAGCTCATCGACAAGCTCCCCAACCCGGTCGCCGAACGGGAGCGGCACGCCTACATCACCAGCCTCTACGTCCGGCCGGAGCATCGCTGCGCCGGCCTCGGCTCAGCACTGCTCGACGCCGCGTTGGCGGAGTGTGACGCGCGTGGGGTGGACGCAGTGCTCCTGTGGCCCACCCCGCGGAGCCGGAGTCTCTACCAGCGGCACGGCTTTGCCCCCGCAGCGGATCTGCTCGAGCGGCGGGGTTTGCGGCAGAGGAGGCAAGCATGATCCGTACTCGTGGACTCACCCATGTCGCCCTCGCGGTCCGCGACGCGGAACGCGCGTTCGCGTTCTACGAGCGCGTCTTCGGCGCGATCGCCGTCTATCGCGAGCGCGGGCTCATCCAGGCACAGACTCCCGGCGCCTGGGACGTGCTGGTGTTCGAGGAGCATGAGCGGCGCGCCAGGGGCTCGGGGGGGATCGCCCACTTCGGGTTCCGGCTGGTTGCGCCGGAGGACATCCAGCTCGCTGCCGGCGAGGTGCGGGCGGCGGGCGGGGAGATCATTAAGCAGGGTGAGTTCGTGCCGGGCGAGCCCTACCTGTTCTGCCGCGATCCGGACGGGTACGAGGTGGAGATCTGGTACGAGCTGCCGACCTCGGCCGACCCGGCATCGCCGGGGTCCGCCACCCGCTGATCTCAGGCCTGCGGATACCGCGCAAGGAACCAGGCGGCGTAATACGCGGCCCAGTCGGTTCCCGGCGCGTGGGCCCGCTGCGCGGCGTCGAGCGCCGCCAGATCGCGTGCGAGTTCCCCGGCGGAAAGGCTGACTCGGAGCAGCGGCTCCAGGCGCGGTGCCAGGTACTCGGCGTACCATGCGGGCCACGCCGCATCCGCGCCGTTCACGGCGGCGAAAGCCCGATGATGCGCGGCGCCCGTCTGGCGAAAGAGCGCGGCGAGGGTGCTCGAGTCGACGACGTCGACCATGAGGAGCTCACCTGAAGCAGTCTCGAGTCGAATGCCGCCGTTCTCCGCCCGGTTCCAGGCCGACACCGATGCCCTCGCGCACCTGCGCGCTCACCCGGCCTGACCGCCCTCCAGGTGGCCCTTTCGGCTCCCTGGTGCAGATTGGAGGCATGAAGACGACCTCCGCGCGGTGGCTCCTCGCGCTGCCCACCGGGGCGCTGATCCCGGCGCAGGCCGCGGCAAACGCGCCGGGATGGTGATCGGCGTCTTCCTCGCGCTCCGCCGGTGACGCCGGCATGACCCCAACCGGGAGACCGGGATGGATCTCGCGCTGAGCGGCTTCGCGTTAGGCCTGCTGTTCGGGGCGGCGAAGGTCCTGCTAATCGGCACGGTGGGCTTCGGCATCGCGTGGTGGCGTGGCCGGCGCCGATTGCGGGAGCTGGAGGCGCTGCACGCCCAGCCCTCACTCACCGACGAGCGGCTCGAGCGACTCGAGCAGGGGCTCGACTACCTCGCCACCCAGCTCGACCGCGTCGTCCAGAGTCAGGGCGAGCTGGTCCACCTGATCGGCGGGGGCGATCGCCGGCTCGGCGAGCTGCCGAGCGGCAATCCGGTGACACCGCACTGACCGTGCGCACGCCGTGACCTCGGACGACCTCGACCGGGTCGAGCGCGAGCTCAACGTCCGCCTGCCGGCAACCTACCGGGCGCTGGTCCAGACGTACCCGGCGGGCCTGGGTCCATCCGGACCCGACTACGAGTTGATCGACGACGCGCAGCAACTGATCGCCATCAACCGCCGCTTCCGTGAGGACGGTTTCTTCGGCCTGCCCTGGCCCGCGCACTGCTTCTGTTTCGGAGGCGACGGGAGCGGAAACGAGTACTACCTCGACCTGCGTCGCGATCCGTCGCCGGTCGGCTTCGCGGATCACGAGCGCGCGCTGTTCACCGAGCAGTGGTCGTCCCTGGAGAGCTGGCTCGCCGAGCGGCTGAAGGAGGCGGCGGAGTGGCAGGCCGAGGAGCAGCGGCGGGCGGAACGCAAGGCATCCCGGCGCTGGTGGCAGTTCTGGATCTGCCTGGCGCTCGCCGCGCTCGCTGGGCTGGGGTGCGAGCCACCGGGGGCTCGGCCCATCGCGGCGTGCCAGCGCTATCGTCCCCAGGTGGCGCAGGCCACCTTCGATGGCCGGGTGGACAGCCAGCCGGTGCCGCTCGGTAACGACTGGGGAGTTCAGGTGGACCAATCGTGCGTCACGACGCTTGGCGAGGCGGCCGCATGGCACCCGGACGAGTTCTCCCTGCGCTGGCAGGGCGACTCCCTGCGCGCCGGTCTCCAGCTACCCGCGGGCGGCGCCAGTGCATCCGACCGCCGGGGACCATAGATTCGCGCATGAGCAATGACCGGCAGCACGACAATCACACCCTGAGCTCGCGGGAACACTGGCGCGCAAGCCTCTGGCTCTGCGTCATGCTCCTGCTCCTGGCGTTCGTTCTGGTGCCGTTGCTGCGCGATCTCCCCCTAGGCGCGACGACCCGCACCGGCCTTCTGGCCTGGCTTCTCGTCCTGCTGGCGCTCTACTGGCTCTACGCCGGCATGGGTTTCCAGCCGCTGCTGTTGCTCCAGCTCGTGGTCTTTTCCGCGGCCGCGGTGCTGCTGAGCACCAAAGCCGTGCTCGTGCTGGTGGGCATCGAGCGCCTGAGCGTACTGCGGCGCGTCGCGCGCGCGCTGATCCTGGTCGGCGCTACGCTCGCCGGGTTGAATCTCGTGGCGTTGCTGTTGGTTCCGCGGTGGCGCCGCCCCGGCGGGAACGACCGCGGGACGCCTCAGGCCCCGGCCCCCTGACTGGCGACCATCGTGATCCTTCTCAGTGGCGCGACCGGTACGGTGGGTTCGGCGACGGCGGCGGCGCTTCAGGCAGCGGGCGCACGGTTTCGCGTGGGATCCCGCAGTCCGGTCAAGGCGCAGTCGCTGGGCGTGCTCGTGGTGGAGTTCGACTGGGATCGTCCGGCCACGTTCGAGCCGGCGTTTACCGGAGCCGACAAGATCTTCCTGCTGACCCCCGTATCGGACCGGCAGCTGGAGTACGGGACCACCGCCGTTGCCGCCGCCCGGCGCGCGGGCGTGCGCCACATCGTGAAGTTGTCGGTCATCGGCGCGGACGCGGAGCCCGGCATCGCGATCGCCCGGCTGCACCGCAGCGCGGAGCGGGCGATCGAGCAGAGCGACATCGCCTGGACCATGCTGCGGCCCACGTTCTTCGCCCAGAACTTCGTCAACCACTACGGCGTCGATCCCTTCAAGAACGGTCCGGTCTACCTGCCGCACGGGCAGGGCGCCGCGAGCTGGGTGGACGCCCGCGACGTCGGCGAGGTCGCCGCCCGGACGCTGACCGAGACCGGTCACGAGGGAAAGGCATACACGCTGACGGGCGGCGAGGCGGTCACCACCGCCGATGCCATCGCGACCCTGGGCGAAGCCCTCGGACGGCACTACGAGTATGTGGACGTGGCCGATGACGCCGCGCGGGAAGCGCTGCGCGCGACCGGAGCGCCCGAGTGGATGGTTGAGGGGTTCGCCGAGTTGCACGCACTCGTGAAGCACGGCCATGCCGCCGGCGTCACGCCGGCCGTGGGCCAGCTGCTCGGCCGGCCGCCCCGCACGTTTCGTCAGTACGCCGAAGATCTCGCGGCCGGGCGCACATAGCGCCCGGTACCCTTCCCTATCGTTATCGTTTCACCCGGAGATCGGCACCCCTCATGGCCATTGATGACCTCGCCGCCCGCTGGGCGCCCCGGCTGCTGAGCGTGCTCCGAATGGTGGCAGCGTTCGTGCTCATCACCCACGGCACCCAGAAGCTGTTCGCGTTCCCGGTCGCGGAACCGCGCCCCCCAGTCGAGTTGTTTTCACTCTTCGGGGCAGCCGGCGTGCTCGAGGTGATCGGCGGACCGCTCCTGCTCCTCGGGCTCTTCACCCGCCCCCTGGCGTTCCTGCACGCGGGAGAGATGGCGTTCGCCTACTTCATCGCCCATGCGCCGCGCAGCGTCTGGCCGGTCCTCAACGGCGGCGAGCCACCGGTGCTCCTCTCCTTCCTCTTCCTCTATCTGGCCGCCGTGGGCGGGGGCGAGTGGGCCCTCGATCGCACGCTGGCCCGGAGGCGACCGTGACCACAGCCGTCCTGGAGCACCGCCCGGAGGCTCGAGAGTTCGACCCGTACTACGCGCGCTATATCGACCGGGTCCCGGCGGGCGACGTAACGTCCCTGCTGGAGAGCCAGATCCGCGACACAGCGGCGGCGCTCCGCGCCGTGCCCGCCGCGCGCGCGACGTACCGCTACGCCGAGGGCAAGTGGAGCATCGCGGAAGTCGTGGGCCATATGATCGATGTCGAGCGCATCTTCAATTACCGCGCGCTCCGGATCGCGCGAGCCGACGAGACCCCGATCGAGGGGTTCGACGAGAACGCCTACGTTCCCGCCGCGGAGTCCGACGGCCGCGCTCTCGCGGACCTGATCGAGGAGTTCGAGGCGGTGCGGCGCGCTACGGTGGCGCTGGTTCGCGGCTTCCCGCCGGCGGCCTTCAGGCGGCTGGGCACGGCCAACGGCAAAGCGATCTCGGTGCGCGCGCTGGTGTACATCATCGCGGGCCACGAGCGGCATCATCTCGGCACGTTGCGCGAACGGTACGGCGTCGGAGCCTGACGTGCCGTCCACCGTCGCCGTCCGGTTCGACCCCGCCGAGGCGATCCCGGTGCTCGCGCGCACGCCCGCCGTCCTCCGCGCGCTCCTCGCCGGGCTCCCTGAGCCGTGGATTCGCGCGGACGAGGGCCCCGACACCTGGAATCCGTTCGACGTGGTGGGTCACCTCGTGCACGGCGAGCGGACGGACTGGATCCCGCGGGCGGAGATCATGCTCTCGGAGGGCGAGGCGCGGACCTTCGACGTCTTCGACCGGTTCGCGATGTTCGAGGCGTCACGGGGTCGCTCGCTCGGCGAGCTGCTGGATCTGTTCGCCGAGCTCCGCGCCGCGAACGTGGCGCGACTCGAAGCGATGCGGCTCACGGCCGGCGACCTCGAGCGGCGCGGGCGCCACCCGGAGCTCGGCACGGTGACCCTCGGGCAGCATCTCGCGACCTGGGTCGCCCACGACCTGAGCCACATCGCTCAGATCGCACGCGTCATGGGCAAGCGGTACCAGGAGGCGGCGGGCCCGTGGCGGGCCTACCTGCCGATGCTCCAGGAGAACCGGAGGAGCTGAGCGATCAATCGTCCTTCTGGCCGAAGATGGCCAGGTTGGACGAATGACCGGGGTTCACCTTGGTCTTGGGGTTGATGTAGTGCACCGCGTTGTTCACCGCGATGCACGCCTCGCCCGCGCCGGTGGCGATCAACTTGAGCTTGCCGGGGTACGCCGTGACGTCCCCGGCGGCGTAGATCCCCGGGACGTTGGTGGACATCACCTGATCCACCTTGATGTCGGCCCTGTCGAGATCGAGCCCCCATTCCTTGATGGCGCCGATGTCGGAGTGAAAGCCCAGGAGCGGGATCACCGCGTCCACCTCGAAGGTCTCCGCTTCCTTCGTCTTGCTGTTGCCGATCGTGACGGACTCGAGGCGGTCGGCCCCGTGCAGCGCCTGGACCTCCCAAAAGGTGCGGAAGTCGCACCTGCCGCACGCGGCGAGGTCCTGCACCTGCTTGATCGTGGCCGCGTGGGCCCGGAACCCGTCCCGGCGGTGGATCAGCTTGATCGATCGGGCCGTATCCTGCAGGTTCACGACCCAGTCGAAGGCCGAGTCGCCGCCGCCAACGATGAGCACACGCTTGCCGGCGAAGAGCCGAGGGTCGAGCACCTTGTAGTAGAGCCCCTTCTCCTCGTAGCGTTCCTCGCCCTCGACGCCTAGCCTGCGAGGCTCGAAGGCCCCGATGCCGGCGCAGATGACCACCGTACGGGTGGGGTAGCTGTGCTCCTGGGTGTCGAGCACGAAATGGGACGAGCCGTTGTTCTCCGCCCGCCGGAGCCCGGTGACGATCTCGTTCAGGTGTACCGGCGTGCCGAACTGGAGGGCCTGCTCCGCCATCCCCGTGACGAGGTCCTTGGCGAGCACCTTGGGAAAGCCCGCGACGTCGAAGATGTATTTCTCGGGGTAGAGCGCCATGAGCTGGCCGCCGAGCGCCGGGAGCGCATCGATGATGCGGGCGGACGCGCCCCGCATGCCGGCGTAGAAGGCCGCGAACAGCCCGGTAGGCCCTCCGCCGATGATTGCGATGTCTCTCAGCTCGTGCTCGGCCACAGTCCGTTCCAGTATGAGGCGAAGTGAGAAAATATAAGCGGCGAGACAAGCCTCCGCCGGAGCGCGTTGCCCCATGAGGATCTACACGAAGACGGGCGACGAGGGCGACACCGGCCTCTTCGGCGGCGGCCGCGTGCCCAAAGACCACCCCCGCGTCTCGGCCTACGGCGACGTGGACGAGCTCAACTCGGCCGTCGGCGTGGCGCGCGCGACGGAGCCCGTCGAGTTCTTCGACCCGCTGCTCGAGGCGGTGCAGCGGGATCTGTTCGCGATCGGCGGGCACCTCGCCACGCCCGACCCGGAGCGGGTCGCCCGGGCACTGGAGAAGGCGGCGCTCGCTGAGGATCGGGTCGCCGAGTTCGAGCGGACCATTGACGCCGCGGATCAGGAACTGCCTCCCCTACGCGCCTTCGTACTGCCCGCGGGCACGCCGAAGGCCGCGGCGCTGCACCTGGCCCGGACCGTCTGCCGCCGCGCGGAGCGGAGCGTGGTGCGGCTCGGGCAGGAGGCGGACGTGCACCCGCTGTTCATCGTCTATCTCAACCGGCTGTCGGATCTACTCTTCACCCTTGCGCGGCTGGCGAATCACCGGGCGGGCATCGGGGACATCACGTGGTGATGCAACCACAAAGACAGCAAGGACGCGAAGGCGGCGTAGTCACCGTCGATATCGATGGTCGCCGGACGGACTTCGTGTCCGTGTCTTTGTGGTTAATCGCAGGCACATGACCGCTATCGCAATCAGCCACGCGCTCGGATCGTACCCAGTGTATGTGGAACCGGGTGCGCTGAGCCGGCTGGCCGAGGTGCTCACCCGCCACGTCCCCGGGCGGCGGCTGGCGCTCCTCACCGACAGCAACGTGCGGATGCTGACATCCCGCTGGGGCATCTCCCTGCCGCCGGTCGAGGACCAGCTCGTCGTGCCGGCCGGCGAGACGTCCAAGACGCGGGAGCGGTGGGGCGAGCTGTCTGATGCCCTGCTCGGCCGGAAGTTCGGCCGGGACAGCGCGCTCGTGCTGCTGGGCGGGGGCGTGGTGGGCGATCTCGGCGGGTTCGTCGCGGCGACCTTCCTGCGAGGCATCCCGTACGTCCAGGTGCCCACCACGTTACTTGCGATGCTCGACGCCTCGGTGGGCGGCAAGACCGCCGTGGACACGCCGCACGGCAAGAACCTCATCGGCGCCTTCCATCCCCCCGCCGCCGTGGTCGCCGATCCGCACGTGCTTGGCACGCTGCCGGAACGCGACTTCCGCTCGGGGCTGGCCGAAGCGGTGAAGCACGGGCTCATCGCCGACCGGAACTACTTCGACTGGATCGCGGCGGCGGCGGACCGGATCGGGGCCCGCGACCCCGACACGCTCACCACGCTCGTGCGGCGAAGCGTCGAGATCAAAGCGGCGGTGGTGAGCGAGGACGAGCGGGAAGCCGGGCGCCGCGCGATCCTCAATGCCGGGCACACAGTGGCGCACGCGCTCGAGCAGGCGTCGGGCTACGCACTCGCGCACGGCGAGGCGGTGGCGATCGGGCTCGTGACCGAGTGCCGGCTGGCCGAATCGCTCGGTCTTGCGGCCCCGGGCGTCGCCGCCGAGGTCGAGCGGCTGCTGGCGCGCCTCGGCCTCCCCACCGCGCTGCCGGCGTTGGCCCCCGGCCGCCTCCTCGAGGGGATGACCACCGACAAGAAGAACCGCGACTCGCGGGTCCGGTTTGCCCTCCCCGTCTCGATCGGGGCGATGGCCCCGGGGGAGGGGTGGACGGTGGCGGTCCTGGAGCCCGCAATACAGGCCATTCTGCAGGCGCCAGGCCGCTTCCGCGGCTGACCGGTCAGTTATCCACATCCCCGGGGTGTCGTGGAGAACCGGGGGATGTGGTTGCTTGCAATCCATTTGTGATGTGCACAAATCCGCTTTCTTGACCGCCCAGCCCCGATTTCCTATATTCAAGTCCCGCAACGGCTTACAAAGTCGTTCCCGACGCTTCCCACACAGACGTTCGGTTCAACTCTCGCTGGGGTGCCCGCTATGCGTGCTGTCCGTCAGGGGAATCCGCCGCGTCCACTCTTCCGCGCAGCACCGTCCAGCGCCTTCGACCAATACCTCCTCGATATCCAGAAGCTCCCGATGATCACCGATCCCGAGGAGGAAAAGCGTCTGGCGCGGCGGGCCCAGAGCGGCGACCAGACAGCCGCGGAGCGGTTGGTGACCGCCAACCTCAGGTTCGTGATCTCCTACGTCAAGAAGTATCAGGGGCACGGGCTGGAGCTTTCGGAGCTGGTGGCGATCGGTAACGAAGGGCTCCTCAAGGCGGTGCGGAAGTTCGACCCCGATCACGGCGTCAAATTCATCTCGTACGCGGTATGGTGGGTCCGCCAAGCCGTCCTGAAGGCCCTCGCCGAACAGACCCGCAGCGTCCGCATCCCCCTGAATCAGAACTCGGCCCTCATTCGCATGACCCGTGCGCAGAGCTTCCTCGCCCAGGAGCTGGGCCGGGAGCCCACCGACGACGAGGTCGCGATGGCGCTCGGCGACACGGTGGACAACATCCGCGCGGCGCGGCGGATGAACGGCACCGAGGTATCGCTGGACGCGCCGGTGGAGCGCACCGACCGGGGGTCGAGCACCTTCGGCGAGCGGGTCGCGGGCACCGGCACCGGGGACATCGAGGAGCAGACCGACACCCGGCTCCGGCGCGAGTTCATCGACCGGCTGTTCGAGCGCCACCTCACCCCGCGCGAGCGGAAGATCCTCTCGCTCTACTACGGGCTGGAAGAGGGCTCCGAGGCTTTGACGCTCGAGAAGATCGGCGCGCTGCTCGGGGTAACGCGTGAGCGAATCCGGCAAATCCGCGAGCGCGCATTCGAGAAGCTGCGCGACTCGCCGGACGTGAAGTCGCTGAAGCAGTGGGTGGCTGCGTAGCGGTCATCGGCCATCGGTCATCGGTCAGCTCCGATGCCTACGAGCCTCCGGCGTCCACGGACACGGAGGCTCGTTCGTTCATCGGGACCGACCGATGACCGACGACCGATGACCGATGACCGAGCTGTTAGCTTACACCCATGGCCCCGTACCGCCTCCCGCTCTTCCCTCTGAACGTGGTTCTGTTCCCCGGCACGGCACTCCCGCTCCACATCTTCGAGCCGCGGTACCGGCAGATGCTGGCGGACTGTCTCGCCGGCGCGCGGCGGTTCGGCATCACCCCGGCGGGCGCTGCCAGCGAGTCGCCCGACCCGGGCATGGCCGGCTGCGTCGCGGAGGTGAAGGCCAACGAGGAGCTACCCGACGGGCGTTCGAACCTCTTGGTGATGGGGGGCGCCCGGTTCGTGCTGCGCGACGTCTACGCGGCGCCGGAGCCGTACTACACCGGTATGGTGGAGGAGTTCGAGGAGGAGAGCGGCACCGCCCCCGCGGACGAGGCGACGCGCGAGCTCCGGGAGCGATTCACCGAGTATTTCCGCGTGCTGCGCCTCCTCAACGACATCGAGCCGGAGGAGCCTGCGCTGCCCGACGCCCCGCTCGCCTTGTCGTTCTCGGTGGCTGCCGCGGTCGAGTGCGACCCGGCCAGCAAGCAGGCGCTCCTGGTGACACGGTCCACCCGCGACCGGGTCACGCTGCTCCTCCGGATGCTCCCGAGCCTGACCGGGCACCTCGAGTCCGCCCTCCGGGTTCATCGCCGCGCGCACGGCAACGGCAAGGGTGGCTCCTTCTCGGTACTCCCGTCCGACCTGTGACGCCATCGCTGCTCGACGCGCTCGGGCGTATCGTCGGCCCCCGCTGGGTGCGGCATCGCCGCGCCGAACTGACCACGTATACGATGGACGGCCTGCCGACACACGAATCGGTGCCCGGCGCCGTGGTCGTGCCGGGCAGCCGCCGGGAGGTCGCTGAGGTCGTCCGGCTGCTCCACGTGCTCGGCATCCCGTTCGTGGCGCGCGGCGCGGGCACGGGGCTATCGGGCGGCGCGCTGGCCAACCCGGACGCCGTGCTCATCGCGCTGACCCGCCTCAACCGCGTGCTCCGGGTCCAGCCCCGGCGCCGCCGCGCGGTCGTCGAGCCGGGCGTGGTGAACGCCCGGTTGGGCGAAGCGGTGGCGCCGTACGGATTGCACTATGTGCCCGATCCGTCGAGCCAGGCCGCCTGCACCGTCGGCGGCAACGTCGCGGAGAACGCGGGCGGGCCGCACTGCCTCAAGTACGGCGTCACCACCAACCACATCGCCGAGCTCGACGTGGTGCTCCCCGACGGCAGCGAGACGACGCTCGGCTCGCCCCACGGCGAGCCGTGGGGGCCGGATCTGGTCGGGCTGTTCGTCGGAAGCGAGGGCATGTTCGGGATCGCGGTGCAGATCACGGTGCACCTCAAGCCGGTGCCGCCGGCCATCCGCACGATGCTGGCCGACTTTGCCAGCGTCCGCGCGGCCAGCGAGGCGGTGAGTGCGGTGATCGCGGCGGGAATCGTCCCGGCCGCGCTCGAGATGATGGACCAGGCCTGCGTGGCGGCGGTCGAAGCGTCGATCTACGCCGCCGGCTACCCGACGGACGCCGCGGCGGTGCTGCTGGTCGAGGTGGACGGCCAGCCGGCCCAGGTGGACGCGGAGAGCGCGGCGGTGGAGCGGCTGCTGTGCGGGCATGGTGCGCGCTCGGTGCGAAGCGCCTCCGCCGCCGCGGACCGCATGCGGCTCTGGCAGGGCCGGAAAAAGGCGTTCGGCGCGATGGGGCGCATCGCCCCCGACCTCGCGGTGCAGGACGCGGTGGTGCCCCGCTCGACGCTGCCCGACATCCTGGACCGGATCGGCGAGATCCGCGACCGGCACCGCCTCTCGATCAGCAACGTCTTCCACGCGGGCGACGGCAACCTGCACCCGAACATCAGCTTCGACCGGCGCGACCCCGATCTCGCGGCCCGCGTCAAGCAGGCTAGCAAGGAGATCATGGCGGCGTGCGTGGCGGCCGGCGGGAGCATCACCGGCGAGCATGGCGTCGGCAACGACAAGATGCACTACATGCCGTGGATCTTCGATGCGGAGTCGCTCGGTGCGATGCAGGCGGTGCGGCGCGTCTTCGATCCCGCCGAACGGGCGAACCCGGGCAAGGTCCTGCCGGCGCGCGCGTGCCGCGAGTGGCGCGCCGCCGGCTCGGCGTACGTCGAGGCCCCGTGATCTTCGCCCGCCTCCGCGCGCTGCTGGGTCCGTCGAGCGTGGACCGCGACGCGGACAACCTGCCGCGGGTGACGCCCGAGTCGGCGGACACGCTGGCGCTCGTCTGCCGCCTCGCGCACGACGAAGGCTGGACGATGCGGATCGAGGGACGCGGCACCTGGCTCCCCGGTGACGCCCCGGCGGACCTGGCCGTGAGCACCCGCGCCCTGGATGCCGTCGTCTCGGTGAGCGCCGCGGACCTCGTCGCCACGGTCCAGGCCGGCGCCACCCTCGACGGCGTCCGGCGGGCGCTCACCGACCAGCGCATGTGGCTGGCCCTCGACCCGCCGGGCCGTCCCGAGCGGAGCGTGGGGTCCGTCGCCGCGACCGCGACCGCGGGCCCGCTCCGCGAGGGCTTCGGCCCGGTACGCGATCACGTGCTCGGCTGCACCGTCGTGACCGGCGACGGGCGGATCGTGCACGCGGGCGGTCGGGTCGTGAAGAACGTCGCCGGGTTCGACCTCGCCAAGTTGCACGTGGGCGGATTCGGCGCATTCGGCATCATCACCGAGTTGCACCTGCGCCTCCGGGCGCTGCCCGAAGCGGACGTGACCCTGGTGCGAAGGGGGCCGCGCGATGCGCTCACCCGCGCGGCACGCGAGCTCGACGCGGCGGGGTTCACGCCGGCCGCGGTCGAGCTCCTGTCGCCGGCGCTCGCCGCGGAGCCGGCATGGGTGGTCGCGATTCGGGTGTCCGGCCTCACCGAGGCGGTGCGGGCCGACATCGATGCCCTGGCCACCACCGCGTCAGGCGAGTGGGAGCAGCTCGCATCCGAGCGCGCCGGCGCCTTCTGGGCACTGGTCGCGCGCGGGGCCGCCAGCGGACCCCTGACCATCCGGCTCGGCGTGCTCGGCGAGAGCATCGACGAGGCGATCGACCTCGTCACCCAGGAGCTCGGCGAGGGTCTTCTCACGGCGGGCCCCGCGAGCGGCGGGCTCCGCTGGACCGGTGAGACCGACCCGGAGCGGATCCGCGCGCTCCGCCGGGCGCTTGCCGGGCGCGAGATCCCGCTCACCCTCGAGCGCGCGCCGTGGGCGGTCCGCCGCGCCGTGGGACATTTCGGCGCCTACCGCGAAGGCGTGGGCCAGCTGGTCGGACGACTCCGGGAGACGTTCGATCCCGGACACCGTCTGGCCGTGGCGCTGGAGGGAACTACTTAGTGCGAGTGCGAGTGTGAGTGTGAGTGCGAGTGCGAGTGGGTTCTCGGCTCTCGATCCGTGCGTGCACTGCGGGTTCTGCCTGCCCGCGTGTCCGACCTACCTCGCCACCGGCGACGAGGCGGACAGTCCGCGCGGCCGCATCGTGCTGATGCGCGCGCTCGAGCGCGGGGAGCTTCCGGCGAACGACCCGGCGCTCGTCGAGCACCTCGACGCTTGTCTGGGCTGCCGGGGCTGCGAGCCGGCCTGTCCGTCGGGCGTCGGATACGGCCGCGGCCTCGAGGCCGCGCGCGACCGACTCTTCCGCGCGCGCCGCCTGCCCATCCTCGCGCAGCTCATACTGGGCGTGTTCTCGGTCGAGCCGGTCTGGCGCCCGCTGTTCACGCTTGCGCGCGGCTTCCGCGCCACGGGGATCCCGGCCCGGCTGGCCGGCGCGGGACGCCTCGGGTTCGGGATGGGAATGCTGGCTGCTTCGCAGCCGGAGGCAGGGGCGGGAGAGGGAGGGAGGGGACGGGAGG